>JAISTO010000198.1 GCA_031272575.1 Treponema sp.
CGAATATTACTCTTAATAAAATTCGCGTTCATTAGCATAATTCGCGGTTAAATTCTTAAAATCCTGTTTCTTCAGAGTGGGCTAAAGATATGGGACAAGTTTAGCCCCAGAGGGGAGGATGCGGCATCACTCCCCCACTCCCCACTCCCCATTCCCTACTCCCTACCCCCCCTTGACACGCCATCCCATTCCCTCTATCATACTCCTATGGACGAGAGCAGTTTCATCCTGGGGGTCGATCTGGACGGTGTGGTCGGCGACTTCTACGGGGCCATGCGGCACATTGCGGCCGAGTGGCTCAACCGGCGCGTCGAGGACCTCACGCCGGACGTCAGTTTCGGGCTTGACGAATGGGGCATCGCGGAGTACGGGGGCTACGACCGCCTCCACCGCTTCGCGGTGACGCAGCGGCATCTCTTCCGCGAGATGGCGCCTATCGAGGACGCGCCCGCGACGCTGCGCAAACTGTCGAACCGCGGTATACGGGTTCGCATCATCACCCACCGGCTCTTCCTCAAGTACTCGCACAAGACGACCGTCAAGCAAACGGTGGACTGGCTCGACAACTACGATATCCCCTACTGGGATATCTGCTTTATGAATGACAAGGGGGCGGTCGGCGCTCATGTGTACATCGACGACGCGCCGTCCAACATCGCGGCGCTGCGGGATCAGGGCTTAAAGACGATCGTGTTCAGCAACTCGACGAACCGGGGGCTCGAAGGGCCCCGCGCGGAAAACTGGCTCGAGGCGGAGGGCCTCGTAATGGAAGCCCGGGAGGAGTGGCGCACCGGCGCTCAGGGGCTTTTTATAGGAGGAAAAACATGACGGCGCAAAAGGGCAGGTTTCTGCCGTATCTGGGCTTAACTTTTCTTATCGGCTTCGGATTCTTTACGATGGGGTTGATGGACTCACTCTACGATACGTACATCCCCCTGTTTTTAAAAAGATTTCTACCCGACAGCAGTTTTGCGGTGGGCGGCCTTATGGCCATGGACAACCTGCTCCAACTCATCCTCATCCCCATCCTCGCGATCTGGTCTGACCGCACGCGTACCCGCATCGGCCGGCGTATGCCCTTCATCATCGTCATGCTGCCGGTCTCCGCCGCGCTCTTCTGCCTGGTGCCCACCGTCGCGGCATGGTCGCTCCTCGCGTTCGTGGGGCTGCTCTTCGTCTTCAACATCTTCAAGACCTCGATACGGGGGCCGGTGGTCGCGCTTATGCCCGATCAGATTCCGGGTGACTTCCGCTCCGAGGCGAACGGGGTCATCAACATGATGGGCGGCATCGGGCTTATCGTGGGCACTATCGCGCTGGGCCGTCTCTTCAAAACGAGCGAGTCCCTCCCCTTCCTGGTCGCGGGGCTCTGCATCGTCGCGGCGGTGCTCGTGCTGGCTATCGGGGTGCGCGAGAAACTGCCCGATGCCGATGCCGCGGCGGCCGAGGACAACCCCTCACTCATCTTTTCCCTTAAGCAGGTGTTTCGGGGCAGCAACGCCAGCGTAATCCGCATACTCTTCGCGCTCTTCCTCTGGTTCGTGGCCTACGAGGGCATAAAGCCCTTCCTCAGCCTCTACATGGTGGAGGTACTCAAGGTCGGAAAGGGCATGGAGGCGCTCGGCATGGGGGTCGCGGGGGTATCGAGCGTCATACTCGCGGTGCCCTCAGGCTACCTCGCGCACAAATTCGGGAGGCGCCGCCTTATCCGCTTCAGCCTGGTCTTCATTGCGGCGATCCTCGCGCTCGTGCCCCTGCCCGCGCTCCTCGCCGGGCGCCTCGGCTTTTCGCCGTCCCTCGTCCTCAGCCTCTTTTTTGCGACCATGTTCCTCTACGGCGCGTTCTGGATCGGCGTCGTGGTGAATTCGTTCCCCATGCTCTGGCAGATGGCCACCTTCGGCACCATGGGGGTCTACACCGGGGTCTACTACACCTTCAGCCAGGGCGCGGCGATTATCGGGCCGCCGCTCACCGGCGCGATCAACGACTACGCGGGCTACCCCGGCATCTTCTTCTTCGGGGCCGCCTGCATGATCGGGGCCTTCTTCCTGATGCGCGGGGTCTCGGCGGGGGAGGCCGCCCACTGATGGAGGACCCCTTCCCTCTTGCCGCGCTCCTCGCCTGCGTCCTCCTGGCGGGGTTTTTCGCGTTTCTCGCGCTCGCAAAAACCGCGCTCGGAGCGGCACGGCGCTCCCGCGTCCAAGCCCTGGCCGGGGACGGCGGGCGGTATCGCAGGCGCTGCGGCGCGCTCCTGGCCTTCCTCGAAGCGCACGGCGACTGCGCCGTCTTCCTCAATTTCCTTTTTATGGTGACGGGGATAGGCTCCGGCGTCCTTGCCGGCCTCGCGTTCGTGAAGCCCCTTGCCGCGGCCCTGGCCGCGTGGGGTATGCCCTGGCCCCGGGGCGCTGCCGCGGTCCTTGCGGCGGCATTTCTTGCCCTGTTTGCCTTTTGCGCCGCGTCCCTGGGGGCCCGCATTGGGGCGCGCGCCCCTGAAGCGGCCGCGTCCCGCGTCATCCTCCCCCTCAAGGCGCTCCTCGCACTGGCCGCCCCCCTCCGCGCGCTGGGCCGTCTTGCCGGGCGCGTCCTGGGGAGGGCCCTCCCGCAAGCAGAGGCGGACCCCGGCCTCGAGGAAGTAAAAGAAGCGCTCATCGAGGGTGAAAAGTCCGGGGCCCTGGAGAGCGGGGAGCGGACCATGGTCGAGGGGGTCTTTTATTTGGGTGACCGTCCGGTCGGCGCGTTCATGACCCACCGCTCGGAGGTGCGCTGGCTCGACATCGACGCGGGGCCTGACGAGGCTGCCTGCGCGGCGCGGGAGGCCGGGGGCCGGGGCTGCTTCCCCGTGGCCGAGGGGGCGCTCGACGCGGTGCGGGGCGCCGTGTCGAGCGCGGACATCCTGCTGGCCCTCTGCGCGGGCGCGTGGCCGGGCCTTCGCGCCCTCATGAAGACCCCCTACCTGATCCCCGAGACCATGCCGGGTCTCCGCGCCTTCGAAGCCTTCAAGAAGGCGCAGGCCGACTGCCTCTTCGTGATGGACGAGTACGGCGGCTTTGCCGGCCTCCTGACTATCCGCGACCTCACCGAGGAGATCGTGGGCGACATCGCGGCCCCCTCGGAAGAGGAGGCGCTGCTCCTGCAGGACGACGGCACCTGGCTCGCGGACGGCAGCGTCCCCATCGACGACGCGGCCCGCGCGCTCCAGATACCCTCGCTGGCGGACGAGGCCGCCCGGCGCGGCGCCTACCACACCCTCGCCGGCCTCATCCTCGACCTCGCCGGCGAAATCCCCAAAACCGGCGCCTCCTTCGAATACGCCGGCTGCCTCTTCAAGGTCCTCGACATGGACGGCAACCGCATCGACAAGGTGCGGATACAACTTAAATGACGAGGGGCTCGGTCACAGTGTCCACTTTACGCCCAGGGAGGCGTTCCAGAAGAAGGGAAACTGCTTTATGACGGGGTAGGTAAAGGGGAAGAGGGGGACTTCCGCGTTGATGAAGGCGTCGAGGCTGGGGAGTATATGATACGTCGCGCCGAGGCCGAGGTAGAGGTTCGGGTAACTGTATTCGAGCCACTCGAAGGTTTTGCAGGTGAACTCGAAGACCTGGAAACCGAGGGCGAGGCGGAAGTTCCAGGGGATCGGGATGTCGTAACACTCGCCGGAGAGTTCGTAGCGGGTCCAGCGGTAACTGAGGTCGCGGGCGGAGGCGCTGAGTTCGCGGAAGTTGCGGCCGTTGATAAGGCCCTGGACGCGGACGTAAGGGAAGCGATAGTTGACTATCACCTCGTAGAGGCTCTGGCTATAGTCGCCGGGGTCGGCCAACTCGGTGAAGATGGGGACGTCGAAACGGAAGGACCCGTTCAGGCGGTCGTCGAGGAAGGTGACGCTGGCGAGGAGGCTGAAACCGGAGCCGATGCGGTCGATGTCACCATTGAGGAAGCCGATGAAGATGCCGGCGTCCAGGCCGACGAAGCCGAAGCGGAGGTTGGCGCGGGCCAGGAAGCGGTTCATAAGGACCGGATCGTGCTCGAAGCCGGCGGTGAAGCCGTTGATGCCGATCCGCGTGTTGATCGCGTCCCACGAGTAGAGCGCGGTGACGAGCGGGTAGTGCCGGTCGGTAAGGCTCACCTCGTCGTTGAGGTAGCCCTGGGGGCCCGGATAGAGCGCGCTGACGCCCGCCTCGACGAAGAGGGTGTGCGTCTCGGTGGGGGGAGGCGGCGGTTCAGGAGGCGGCGCGGGCGGTTCAGGGGGCGGCGCGGGTTCCGGCTCGGGCTCCGGCGCGGGTTCCGCGGGCGCGGGTTCCGGCTCCGGCTCCGCCGCCGGCTCCTCCGGCTCGGGATCCGCTTCCTCCGCGGGCGGGGGCGGCGGCGGAACGGGCGGCGGGGCCGGCACCGGCAGGGCCGAGGCGTCCACCTCCGGCTCCGGGTCCTCCGGCGCGCCGTTGCGCCGCAGGATAAAGGGGTTGTCCACATGGGGCTGGCTGTCGTCCGCGTAGGGCCCGGCGTAGGTGCGTATCGTAAAGTAGGTACCCTCGCCTACCTCGGTTGGGGCATATTCATCACCATAATAAATGATATGGGGAAGGTAGATGTGAAACGCTTCCCCCAGAAGCAGAAAGGGTTCGGGCGTTGAGTCGACAAGGAAGTAACGGGCCGGCTCTGTGCTGACGGGCACATTGTTCTGACGGCGCTCCTCGCCGCCGTTCACTATATTTTTCTGTAAAATGAAGTAGGACGTTTCGGCGTCCGGCGTACCGGGCGCGGGAGTGGCGTTGTTGATGACGACCGACTGGACAGCGCCCTTTTTGCGAAGGTACAGGTGGAAGCCCTCGGCCGGATCGCGCGCGATGACGACATCGGTGGGGCCCAGGAGGAGCGCGAACTCGACCGTGCCGCGCGCACCGGCATCCAACTCCGTTACCGGAGGGGCCTCAGTTTCCTGCGCCGCCGCCCCAAAGGGAGAGAAGGTTATGCATAAAAAAAAAGAAGCATCCGCGCCGCGCGGTTAGTCCAGGCGCTCTGCTTCCTGAGTATGCGCGTCATGTCTCTCCCGCAATGGTTTCGGACAGAACACTAGAAGCCGAATATGATGTCTATGCCTGTACCGCCCTGGCCCCCTGAACCGCTGCCGCCGCCGCCGCCCACGAAGTCGTCGATGGCCCAGGCCTCGTAACTCGCCGACTGATTGCGGTACCAAACGGTGATTGGTTTCTGACCGATGCTGTAAAAGGTGTATTCATTACCAACATAATTATCGGCATTTTCGTCTGAAATATAAATCTCGACCTGCCGTGAGTACGGGTCGATGTACTGGATCGCGCCGGTGGGGTAAATTGCGTAGATTTGCAGGTCGCTCCGCCTGAAGATTCGCGCATCCGGATCGGTAACGAGATAGTTCCACTTGAGCGGCGCGAGGTGCACGGCGGCAAGCCCATAACTGAGATTCTGGCTCTCCACAACGCCGAAGACATTGCCTTCGTCACAGGCGTTCAGGAGGGCGCATAGAATGATGACGAGCAGCCCCGCCGGGGCTGCCTGCGCTGTCTTACGCATACAGGGCCTGCCTCTGTCGGTTTCACCCACGAGCCGCACGGCCTTGCGCTGAGCAAGTCCGTGCGGCGGGTGCGAGTGCGATTACTAGAAACCGAACTGGATTTCGGTATCTTCGCTCGCCTTGAAGTCGCCCGGATCGTCGCCTATGCGGAGCAGGATCGCGCTGCCGTTGCTTGATTCCTGGTCAGGCTCGTAGTTGAATCCGTTCCTGATGTTCCAGGTTCTGCCCGCTTCCGCATCGTTGTACGGCGCGTAGGTCATGTTGAAGTACATAAGGCCGTAAGAGCCTTCGCTCGGCGCTTCCGGCCAATCTCCTTTTTCAGGTGCGTCATCAGGCTCATATTCCGAAATGTCAAACGTATAGGTCGCCTCAATTGCATCAAGGAAATTGTTTAAATTTAACGAGGTAACCACTGCTGTGCTAAGAGTCTCTTCCTGCGTTGAGGTTGCGACAACGAAGGTGTGGTTTGCCACATCGTATGGCTTTATGCGGGCCTGGTTGTTTACCAAAAGGAAGTCTTGACTAGCTGGTATTGTTCCATCGTTCTCGTTATAAATTTCATCACGAAGAGCATCGAGGAGTGGTTTTACTCCATTTACGGTTACCTGCAACTGAGGCTGACCGCCGCCTGTTGTATCAACTTCCGATTTGCGGGGAATGCCGGCAACAGTGTAGCCACTGTAGGGGTAGACGTTTGATATGCCGACTTTTCCGTCGTTCTTAAAGGTAAAACCATGCACTACAGTGAGCCCCGTTGCAGTACCCTTTGTCAAAGCGGTCTCTGACACCGTAACTGTGCCTGGCGTTCCTGATTTTTGTGTGAGATTGCTGATCACTACCATGTTGCTTTTTACTTTTTGGATAATCATATCTGCTGGAGCATACGTGTATTGGCCGTCCCCAGTAAAATCAAACATACTAAGATGAAGGGATGCTTCAGGTCTAAAGGCAGATCCCGAAGGCAGGGTTATTACCAACGCGTTAGATGATTTGCCAGTTTCTATGGCAGTAAGTGTGCCTGAACCAGGGGCACTGCCAACTTTTACCGTGCTGAACATAACGGAGACTCCTGTTGACACCCCATCGGTATGCAATATAGGACCGCTGCTTAGTTCAGTGAGGTAGCCATAAGTGCCCTCATCCACATCAATACCTATTATCTGAATTTGTTTGTCAGACTTTCGGATAACGGTGGCATTAGTAAAATCGATGTCGCCACCATTACTACACGTCGCGACGAAAGTATCAACAATAGCCTTGGTAAGCAAATGAGAGTCCGCAAAGAACGCGTTAGGCGCTATGATATCCATAGCGTTGTACTCAGCTTTGAGAGAAACATGAAGACCTGTTGCAGCAAGATTTTCAGCATTCGTATATGTTTCTGATGCTGGATTTTCGCCAACAATAAGCGTAATGTCTGCGGCCGGATCAATTACGACCCACTCAAGGGTCAGCCGGCAACTGTTGACTTTCCCTTTTTCGATTTTCCATCCGGGGCCGCCAATTGAGTAACTACCTACCGAACCAGCCACCTGGTTAATGTAGGCGCTCGCCAGGAGTACGCGGTTCTTCTTGATGCCGGCAAGCAGGAGCACATCGTAGGACTGGTCCGGAGGCACCGCCACGCTGAGGTACTCGCCCTCGTTAGCGGAGCCGGAGTAGTAGTCCATCGACCCGTGGGTGCGGAAGATGACCTCGTAGTAGTCGATGGAACTTTTGGCGATGTTTTCACCAAGTTCGCGGCTCTCCGGCTTGGCCACCGACATACGAACGAGTTCGTAGCCTTCGGGCACCACGGTTCCGTCGGATGCCAGTTCTTTGTTCTCTTCGCCGCCCTTGACGGTGAAGAGGTCGCCGCAGCTGAGGGCAGCGAGGCACACGAAGGCCACCGCAAGCACACGCGCAGGCGTACACCATTTTGTCTGTTTCATACAGTTTCTCCTTGAAGAACCCGCCGGCGTTCCTTATGGCCGGCTGATTCGTAAAAATTAGGATATTTAATAGTATAGCGTATTTTGCGGAGAATGTCAAGGGGTTTTTTCGTTTTTTCAGCAATTTTACATTTAGCCTCTCACAGAGGCACAGAGAGCCGTCAAATTTCACCACAAAGGCGCAGAAGGCGCACAAAGGGATTTGAGTGATATGGAAGATTAGAGAATTTTGACGA
>JAISTO010000200.1 GCA_031272575.1 Treponema sp.
CGACATTTTTTCTCAAACACGCTATACTCTAAAGGCTGTTCAAAAACGCGCTCGAGTTTTTGAAAGGCGCAACTACCCACAGGAGGGGTGGTGTCATGGCTTTTGTCTCGCTGGACACGGGTGACCGCTTTTTAAGTAGTCACCCCGTATCTTCTCGCCCCGCGCTTGGCGCGTCCGCTTCACGCGTTTTATGCGCAAGCGCAAGCGCAAGCGCAAGCGCTTTAGCGCCAGCGCCAGCACCCGCGCCATGCACGAGTTTCCAGTCCCAGGTCACGAGTCCCAACAACAACAAAACCCTCTCTGCCCCCCCCCCCGTTACGCAAAAAAGGTAACCTTTTTTCACTCTCATCGTTCCCCCGGAGGGGGCGGTATACTCATCATTCTGACTATTGGTCATATTTCTGACTATGCGTCGATATCGGGGAGTGAGGGTGTGATGCGGGGGCTTTGCGCGGTGGCTTAGGCGGGGAGTGGTGCCTGTTGGGACTTGGGACTTGGGCATGATGCGGGGACGAGGGGTGGAGCGAGTGAGGGCAGCGGAGTGCATGGGGAGTGGGGGGCGCGGAGCGCTTGGGGAGTAGGGAGTGGCTAGTGGGGAGTGGGGTGCGCTCAATTTGCAGGTTGCGCGGACTACCGGACAGTTTGCCGGTAGTACGCGCACCCCACTTGCAAAGCGCACCCTACTCCCCACTCCCTATTCCCTACTCCCCATCCCCGGGGTTTCACCTGCCCGTAGGGGCGGGAAAGTATAGTAAGGAGAAGGTTATGAAAAAAAGGTTTACGCTCTGCGCCCTCTTCGTCCTGGCCGCCGCGGCGGGCTTTGGACAGAGCGCAGGCTCGGCGATCCCGCTGGATCAGGCGGTGGCGCGGGCTGCCCAGCAGTTGGAGGCGGGGCTCAAACCGGGGACGACGGCCGCGGTAGTCAGCATTGCGTCCCCCACCGCGGCGTTTTCCGCGTTCGTGCTGGACGAAATCACGGCCGCGCTCGTGAAAACGAAGCGCCTCGTGGTGATCGACCGGGCGAATCTTGACGCGGCCCGGCAGGAGCAGGTGCTCGGGGCCTCGGGCGAGGTGGACGACGAGTCGGCTCAGCGGATAGGGCACCTATTGGGGGCGCAGAGCCTCATCGTCGGGCGGCTCAGCAAGGCGGGGGCGGTCTACCGGGCGGTACACCGCATGACGCTTCAGGCGCTCAACACGGAGACCTCGGCGGTGGAGGCAGCCTACACGGCGGATATCGCCGCGGACGCGCGGGCGCAGGCCCTGCTTGCCGGCGCCCCCGATCCCGCGCAGGCGCCGCCGAGAGAGCGGGGGGAGAAAGCCCTCGCCCCGGGGCCGTTCGGCGGCGTGTGGAGCGGGACGGTCGTCTACAGCGCCGGCGGGCAGAAGTTCCGTGACGTCTACACCATCGAACTCTATGAAGACGCCGAGTGCTGGATTACGGTCCGCGCGGAGGACGGCGTGTTTCACCTGGACGGCGAGTTCGAGAAGCCTGTCATCGCGCGTCTGCCGGGGCTGCGCTGGACAAGCCGTTACACGCTGCAAAACAGCAGCCGCCGGCTGCACATCAACATAAGCCCCACGCCGGATTATTCCGGCGTGACGGCGCTTACGTTGAACAAGGGGAGGCAGATCAGTTCCCTCACGCGCCTTATGGAAAACGCCATTCAGCGTACGCGTCGTTTTAAGATTCTTGACCGGGGCGCGATAGAGGACATTTTACGGGAACATGATTTTCAACAGGACGATTTGGCGGACAGCAGGAAAACCGTTAAAATGGGGGAACTCCTCGGCGCGAACTACTTCATGCGTCCTTCGGTGATTCCGCTGGCCGGCACACTCTATTTGGAGGCGCGTATAGTTGACGCGAAATCAGTGATGCTGGACGCCGCGGAGCTGCGCATAAAGGCGGACCTGTCGGACGCCTACGAGAAACTGGCCACCTTTGCCAACGAACTGACGGATGAACTTGGCTCTGCGCCCACTCCCCCGACCGCGCGGCAGCCGCCGCCGGCCGCGCCCGCGGTGAAGGTGCCCGCCGACATGGCGCGCATTCAGGGCGGCATCTTCACGATGGGGAGTCCCGCGTCGGAGAAGGACCGAGGCAGTGATGAGGCGCAGCATCAGGTAACGCTGTCACCGTTTTATATCAGCAAGTATGAAGTGACGCAGAAGCAGTGGCAGGAGGTGATGGGGACGAACCCGAGTTCTTTCAAGGGGGACAATCTGCCGGTGGAAAGCGTGAGTTGGTACGACTGCATCGAGTACTGCAACAAGCGGAGCGATCCGAACAACCAGAGCACGTCCGACACGGTGCGGTGGGTGGTAACCTGGAACCGGAGCGCGAACGGGTACCGGCTGCCGACCGAGGCGGAGTGGGAGTACGCGTGCCGCGCCGGGACGACGGGACCGTTCAACACGGGGAAGGACATATCGACCGCGCTGGCGAACTACGATGGGAACTACCCGTACAACAACGCGGCGAAGGGGCAGTATCGGGGAAAGACGACGCCCGTGGGGAGTTTTGCGCCGAGTCCCTGGGGCCTGTACGATATGCATGGCAATGTCTGGGAGTGGTGCTGGGACTGGTACGGGAATTACTCAAGCGGCGCCCAGACGGACCCCGAAGGCCCAACGGGCCCCGCCTCTTCGGGGTCGTTCCGCGTTCTCCGGGGCGGCGGTTGGTACGGCCACGGGCGGCTCCTGCGTTCGGCCGACCGGGGCCACGACTTCCCGGGCAGCCGGCACTACTACCTCGGTTTTCGGCTGGTGCGTCCCTGAGTTCCGCAACAAAAAACAGGGGCTAAGCAAGGCGGCGTGGGCGGCGGCGAAAATCCGCTGCCCACGCCGCCGCGCTTCCGGTGGGGGGAGCGGCCTTTTCGAAGTGCGCCCCGCCGCGGCACGGGGGTAGATTCCGCGGTTAAACCGCGGAATGACGGGCGGACAGGCCGCGGAATGACGAGCGGTCGGGCCGCGGAATGACGGCCGCCCCTATCCCCGCATCACGCACGAGTCCAGGACTCCTCCATGCAGGCGGAGCGGAGACAGGCGCCGGCCGCGCCCGCGTCTTGCGCCTGGGCGATGTTGCCGCGCGTTATGCCGCCTATGGCATAGACCGGGAGAGGGGCAGCCGCGCGGCAGACTTCCGCAAGGAAGGCCAGGCCCCGGGCCGGCGCGTCCGGCTTGCAGGCGCTGGCGAAGACGTTCCCCGCTATGAGCCAGGACGCCCCCCCCTCCGCCGCGCTGAGCGCCTCGGAGAGGGAGTGGATGGACACGCCGAAGTGGGGAGTGGGGGAAACGGGTAACTGAGTGGGGGCCGCGAGATGCGTGTTGGGACTTGGGACTTGGGACTTGGGCGCGATTCGGAGGCGCGGGGTGAGGGGGACTGGAGGTCGCGAGATGCGGGGATGAGGCCCTCGGCTCTTGCGGCGGTGAAGGCGAGCCAGGGGAGTTGTACTTTGGCGCAGCCCAGGGCCTGGGCGCGCGCTATGCTGCCGTGGGGGATGAAATCGACGCCATGAGCGCGGCAGAGGGGGGCAACCTGGGACGCGAGCGCGAGGTAGGCGTCGTCGGCAAGGTCCTTTTCCCGCAGAATGAGGGCAGCCACGCCCGAGGCCGCGATGCGGTCAACCTGATCCAAAAAGCCGGTCGGGCCCCCGGGCGTGAGTTCACGGGCCGTTACGGCTATCACCTTAAACATAACTGTGGTCGCTCAGCACCGGCTGGAGGCCCCGCGCGAGGAGCATGGCCCGCATCTCGGCGAGGGAGCGGCGGTCGCTGATTTCGAACTGGCCGTCTCCGGCGCGCTCGCCTGCCCCGCCATGGCCCCCGATGCCCACATCAACCCCGGCGGATACCTTCGTGGCCCCCCAGAGCACCGCATGGTCGCGGAAGCGGGGGCTCTCGCGGGTCGACACGGTGATGCCGGCAAAGGGCATGAAGAGCCGGAGCGCGCAGATCACCTGGCAGAGTTCGGCCTCGCTGACGCCCTCGGGCTTCAGGTCATCATTGTTGATGATGGGACGGAGGCGCGGAACCGAGAACGAGAGCTCCGCATGGGGGTACTGCCGCTGCGTGAGGCGGGCATGGAGCGCCACTGCGAGGACGTCGCGGCGGAAGGGGCCGAGCCCGAGGAGGCTGCCGAAGCCCGCGCCCCGCATTCCGGCGCGGAGCGCCCGCTCCTGCGCGTAGAACCGGTAGGGGAAGACCCGCTTGCGGCCCGAGGGGTGCACGGTAGCGTAGAGCGCCGGATCGTAGGTTTCCTGAAACACGGTGACAAAATCCGCGCCGCTCTCGCGCAGCACCGCGTAATCCGCGCTGTTCATGGGGTAGACTTCGAGCCCCACGACGCGGAAGTGTTCGCGCGCGAGGCGGCAGGCCGCGGCGATGTAGTCGAGCCCCGCCGCGTCCGGGCTTTCGCCGGTAAGGAGCAGGATTTCTTCCAGGCCGGTCGCGGCTATGGCCCGCAGTTCCGCCTCGGCCTCCTCGAGGCTGAGGCGCGCCCGCTTGATCGGGTTGTTCCGGCTGAAGCCGCAGTAGCGGCACCCGTTGGCGCAGTAGTTGGACAGGTAGAGCGGGGTGAAGATACCCACCGCGTTGCCGAAGCGCGCCCTCGTGACCTGTTGCGCAAGACGCGCCGCGTCCTCGAGCAGGGGCGCTGCCGCGGGCGCAAGGAGCGCGCCCAGGTCCGCGGGGGAAAGCGTGTCCCCCCGCGCGGCGGCCCGCAGCGCCTTTTGCGCGTCATCCGCGCTGTATGCGAGGGGCTCGTACGCGGCCGCGCCCTCGAGGACGGCCCGCATGACGGCAGGGTCGCCCGGCTCCATGTCAGGCAGCAGAGTCATGCAGTCGGGGGGGGCCGCGGCGTCCTGGCGCGGCAGTGTTGGCAGCGACATACGGGTATGCTAGGGGATAGTGGGGAGCGGGGTCAAGGCGTCGACTCATTATTCCTGGGACTAATAAGTCATGGGACTAATAAGTCCCTTAAAAAATCTCTTTTCCTGCCGATATTAAAAAGGGAGATTATCGGGGAAATGACTGAACGAATCAATTTTGAAGATACGCTTTTTATTTTGATGATCCGGCTGCGGATGATACGCGATACGCTTGCGCTGGACGCGTCGCCGGATATTTTTCTTGAAAAAACGCTTGATGATATCCGCTTCATTGATCGGATATTGGAAATACTGCTGAAGTATCTTGCGGAGAATCAGCGGCTCATAGAAAGAGCGGACTTTGTCAAGCGCCTCTCTGAAATGGAGTGGCACTTTTCGCGGCTGCTCAATGCCTTCATCAATGGGGCGGGGAATCTGTCCGGACATTTGTTTCCTGAAGCGGGAACTCAGGTTACCCTGATGCGCAGCCGCGGGCAGGAACGGAGCAAAACATTGGACAGCATGGAAATGAACGGTGACGAGGCGGGGAAGAGCGAGGGGCCGGTGGTGAGCAGCGCGGAAATGAACGAACTCTTAAAAGATTTCCCGTAATGCGTATCACTGGAGGCGCGCTGAAGGGCCGAATCGTCAAAGTGCCGCCCGGCCGCATACGTCCCGCAATGGATCGAATGCGGGAGTCGATCTTCGGCGTACTGGGGGATCTCGCGGGGCTTTCGTTCCTCGACCTCTTTTCCGGTTCCGGCATCGTCGCGCTCGAGGCCGCATCGCGGGGCGCCGCTCCGGTCGAAGCGGTGGAAGGCGACCCGCTCAAGCGCGCGGTACTGATCGAAAACGCCGCCCTTTCCCCGTTGAGGATACAGTGCCGCTTTATGGCGGTGGAACTCTATGTGCGCTGCGCCAGCCGCGCCAGCCGCGTCCGCCGCGCCTTCGACCTGATCTTCTGCGATCCCCCCTTTCCCTACCGCTTCAAAAACGATCTGCTCCGCGGCCTCGCGGCCTCCCCTCTCGTGCGCCCCGGTACCCGCATCCTCATGCACAGACCCGCAAAAGAAAGCGTCATTGCCGCGCCCCCCCTCCTGCTCCGTGAAACCCGCCTCTACGGCCGCTCCGCGGTGGATTGGTGGTATATTGACGAAAACACCGCTCTGCATTAACATACCCCCATGAACCGACTCTACTACGGGGATAACCTCACCATCATGAAGAGTATGCCCCCGGACAGCGTGGACCTGATCTACCTCGACCCGCCGTTCAACAGCAACCGCAGTTACAACCTCCTCTACAAGAACACGACCGGGCTCCCCATACCGGAGCAGATCGAGGCGTTCTGCGACACCTGGGAACTGGACTACGAGAAGACGGAGCAGACCCTCGAGATACCCCGCATCATGCAGGCGTACGGCATCCCCGCGGACACGGTGCAGTTCTGGCACTATCTGGTGCGGGCGCTCAGGACCACGGACACGAAACTGCTCGCGTATCTCGTGTACATGACGGTCAGGTTGATTGAAATGTACCGCCTGCTGAAGAGCACCGGTTCCCTCTACCTGCACTGCGACCCCACGGCCAGCCACTACCTCAAGGTCATCCTCGACGGGATTTTCAGGAACGGCAACTTTCGGAATGAGGTCGTCTGGTGCTACAAATCGCGGCCTCAGTCAAAACGGTATTTTGGGAAAAAGCATGACATCATCCTGTTCTATTCAAAAACAGATGAGTACTATTTTGACTGGAAAGCGGTAGCGCGGCCCTTGTCGGAAGCAACCGAAAAAAAGTACCGTCTGGTCGACATGGACGGGCGGCGGTACCGGCTCGAAGGACGGGGCATAAAAGGCAGCCCGATACAATCGGCAAAAGACGTTGATCCAAAGTGGGCGGAAACAAACCCTGAACTGGTGGTACGCGACTATCTGGACGAAAAGATCGGTGTCGCGCTCGAAGACTGGTGGCAGATTGATGTGATCAATCAATCCGCCAAAGAGCGCCTCGGGTACCCCACCCAAAAACCTCTCGCGCTGTTGGAGAGAATTGTGAGGGCCTCTTCGCGGGAAAACGATGTGGTCTTCGACCCCTTCTGCGGCTGCGGCACCACGGTCGAGGCCGCCATCAAAAATAACCGCCAATGGATAGGCTGCGACATTGCCATCCACTCGATACGCCTTATCCAGGACACGCGGATAAAGAAATACGGCCTCGTCGAAGGGAGCGACTACCGCATCGACGGTATCCCGCAGTCCGTCGAGCAGGCGCGCTACCTCTTCGAGCAGGACCCCTTCCAGTTCCAGCATTGGGCTATCGAGCGCACCGGCGGGTTCTGCTCGAACAAGAAGACCGGGGATAGGGGCATTGACGGGAAGATTTACTTTGAAGCGGGCGGCGCGCTCAAGGGCATGGTGCTGTCGGTGAAGGGCGGGGCAGTAAAGCCCGCGGATATCCGCGACCTGCGCGGTGTGCTGGAGCGCGAGACAGATGTGGAACTTGCGGGCTTCATCTCGCTGCAGGAGCCGACCAGGGCCATGCAGCAGGAGGCGGACGAGGCGGGCTTTTTCGCGTATCAGGGGGAACAGTACCCCCGCATCCAACCGCTCACGATTCAGGACCTCTTTGACGGCAAGCGGTGGCACTGTCCCTCTATCGTCAAGACGCAAAACAAACACCAGGGGCAGACCTTTCTGGCGCTCTAAGGAAAATGCATAAAATCCCCTAAATAGTGATTTTTACTATAACATTCGGGATATTTACTATTCCCTTTTTGCATAAAGAGGAGTACCATAAAAAGAGAAGCGGCGAAAATGCCGCCTCAAAGGGGATAGTTATGAAAGCAAAAAAGGTACTATTCGCGCTTTTAAGCGCCGCGCTGCTTGCAGGCTGCGCGGGGAAAGCGGGAAACGCGCTGCGTCTTGCCTGGTGGGGGAACACGGTGCGGGACGAGCAGACGCTCAAAGTCGTCGACCTCTTCACGAGCCGGAATCCCGGCGTAACGATTGACACGGAAACCGTGGGCTGGGGCGGCTACTGGGACAAACTCAACACCCAGGCCGCGACCAAATCGGTGCCCGACCTCATTCAGCAGGATTACCTCTACATCGGGCAGTGGGCCGGGCGCGGGCAGTTGCTCGACCTGATGCCCTTCGTGGACGACGGCACACTGGACATTTCCCTTATGCCGCGCTCCGTCGTCGATTCCGGCGCGATCGGGGGAAAACTCTACGGGCTGCCGGTGGGCACCACGCTCTTCTGCATGGTCTACGATCCGGCCATTCTCGAAAAAGCGGGTATCCCCCCCATTGACGACGAGCACTGGACCTGGAGTGATTTTGAACGCATCGCCGAGACGATTTACCAAAAAACCGGTGTCAGGACCGTCCCACTGGGGGTAGAAGATGTGTTTCCGCCGCTTGAAAACTGGATACAGCAAACCGGCGAGTCGTTTTACCGCGCCGATGGCAAGGCGCTCGGGTTTAGTGACACCGCGACTCTAAAGGCGTTTTGGGACCTGCAGTTACGGCTTCTCGACAAGGGCGTCCTGATCCCCGCGAGCGAGGCCTTCGTGCAGACCAGCCTCGAAGAGGACCCGCTCTCCAAAGGGCGCGCCTGGATTCGCTATATCTGGAACTCGCAGCTCTCGGCGGCCGCGGGCGCCGCGGGGCGGCCCCTCGGCCTCCTCTTCGCGCCCCGCCTCGCGCCGGAGCGCGCGAGGCAGCCGGGGCATTTCCTCAAGCCCTCGATGTTCTTTTCGATTTACGCGCAATCGGAGAATCCGGCCCTCGCCGCCAAATTCCTCAACTTCTTTGTCAACGATCCTGACGCGAACGACCTCCTCCGCGGGGAGCGCGGCATTCCGGTGAACGCCGCGATTCGCGAGCGCGTCGCGGCGGCCGCGGACGCGAGTCAGCAGACGGCCTTCGCTATCCTCTCGCGGGCGGCCTCAGGCTATGCGGGCCCGGTGCCGCCGCCCTACCCGCCGGCCGCGGGCGAGGTGAACACCCTCCTGCGCGACCTCACCGTGCAGGTGCTGAACAAGGCGCTCAGCGCGGACGAGGCGGCAAGCCGTTTCGTCACGCGGGCCAACCAGGTGCTGGCAGGGGACTAGCATGACGCGCCGTTACACCGCCGCGCGGAGGCAATGGGCCGAAGACCTGGCGGGCTTTGCCTTCATAAGCCCCTGGCTTCTGGGCTTCCTTGCCTTCACCGCGCTCCCGGTACTCTTCTCGCTCTACTACTCGTTCACCGAGTACGACATCCTCGCCGAGCCGCTCTGGAACGGGCTGCGCAACTTCCGCCGCATGGCAAGAGACGACCTCTTCTGGAAATCCCTGGGCGTCACCTTTTACTACGCGTTCGTCTCGGTGCCGCTCCGTCTCGTCTTCGCCTTCTTCGTCGCGATGCTCTTCCGGCGCTCCTCCCGCGTCGTCAAGGTCTACCAGGCGCTCTACTACCTCCCCTCGATAGTCGGCGGGAGCATCGCGGTCGCCGTCATGTGGCGCAGGCTCTTCATGGCGGACGGCGCGATCAACGCGATACTCCGCTTCATCGGCATCCCCAGCACGGTCAGTTGGATAGGCGAGCCCGCCACCGCCATGTGGACCCTCATCCTCCTCGCGGTCTGGCAGTTCGGCTCCTCCATGCTGATATTCCTGGCGGGGCTCCGCCAGATCCCGGTGACCTACTACGAGGCCGCGCGCGTGGACGGGGCAAGCCCGTTCCGGCAATTCCTCAATGTCACCCTGCCGCAGATGACGCCGGTCATCTTTTTCAATTTGATCATGCAGTTGATAAACGGCTTCACCGTGTTCACGCAGGCCTTCGTCGTCTCCGGCGGCAACGGCGATCCGCAAAACGCGACGCTCGTGTACGCGCTCTATTTGTATCAACGGGCGTTCAAGTTTTTCAACATGGGGTACAGTTCCGCGATGGCCTGGGTGCTCGTGCTGATCATCGGGGTCTTCACCGCGGTCGTATTCAAGACATCCGACAAATGGGTGTACTACGAATCATAGGAGGATGCTATGACACTCATGCAAAAACGCCATCTACGGCGCAGAGCCGGCGCGCTCATTTTTCACCTCGTCGTTATCTGCATCGGTTTCATGATGCTCTATCCCATCCTCTGGATGATCTCGAACTCGTTCAAAGGGAATCGCGAAATCTTTAATAGTTTTTCGTTAATCCCCCGATCGTTCAATATTGACAATTACATCCGCGGCTGGGAGTACAACAAGTCCCTCACCTTTACTACCTTTTTCGGCAACTCGTTTTTCTACACGATAGTCTCCACCATCGGGGCCGTGCTCTCCTCCGCGCTCGTGGCCTTCGGCTTCGCGCGGATACGCTTCCGGGGCAGCAAGGTACTCTACGGCATCATGTTCCTCACCCTCATGCTCCCCTATCAGGTGATCATGGTGCCGCAGTTTATCATCTTTTACCGCCTCGGCTGGGTCAACACGATGCTGCCGCTCATCGTGCCGCAGTTCGGGGGCCAGGCGTTTTTCATTTTTTTGATGGTGCAGTTTATCCGGGGCATACCGGCCGAGTTGGATCAGGCCGCGATGATCGACGGGTGCAGCAAGTTCGGCATCTTCACGCGGATCATCTTCCCGCTCATAAAACCCGCGTTAATTACCTCGACGATCTTCAGTTTTTATTGGCGCTGGGATGATTTTCTGGGCCCCCTCTTGTACCTCAACCGGCCGCGCAATTTCACCGTGTCTCTTGCGCTGCGTATGTTCAGCGATCCGACGACCTCGACCGACTGGGGCGCGATCTTCGCGATGGGCACCTTGTCCCTCGTACCGGTCTTCCTGGTCTTCATCGTGTTTCAAAAGTATATCGTACAGGGCATGGTGACCTCCGGCCTGAAAGGATGAAAAAAAGGAAGTTCAAAAACTTCAGTTTTTGAACTTCTACCTTAAAAAACGCAGTTTTTCGCGCCTTTGGCGCGAAAAACTGCAAGAGCCTGTTCAAAAACCGTGCGCTAAAGGCAACGTAGTTGCCTCGGCAACTTGTTGCCTCGCGCACAGTCGATATAGTTTTTGAACAGGCTCGGATGACAGGATACAAAATGAAAACAGCGTTTGTTTTGTTACGCGCGGTCAAATTGGTAAACTGCGCGTCAGAAAGTAGACCGATAGTCAACGCGCTCGCTATCCTGCGCCGCGATATCGACAAGACGCTTGCGTCCACACTGGAGCCCGCGGCTGCGGCCGTGCGGGCCGGCGAGATCCGCGTACTGCGGCCTGATGCCGCGCTCGGCGCGGAGCGCGGCGCAGAGCGCGGCGCAGAGCGCTGGGTGCTCGAAGTGACGGAAAGCGGCGTCACTATCCGCGCTGCCGATGCGCTCGGCGCGGTCTACGCCCTGCTCTTTATCAGCGCGGCGTTTCTGGGGGTCACCCCTTTCTGGTACTGGAACGAGCAGCGCTTCGAAAAAAAGCCGGCGCTCTCCATTCCGTGCGGGACCTACGAGTCGCCCCCTTACGCGGTGAAGCATCGCGGCTGGATGGTGAACGATGAGGTGCTCATTGACAACTGGGCGCCATATCCGGAAAACTTTGCGCACTGGGCCCTCGTCTACGAAACGCTCCTCCGCTGCGGCTGCAACATGGCTATCCCCCGCACCGACGTCGCGGACCCCGCCTTCCGCCGCATGGCCTCCGACATGGGGCTGCGCATTACCCATCATCACTCGGAGCCCCTGGGCGCGCGCATGTTCTCGCGGGTATACCCTGACAAGGCCGCCTCGTATACGCAAAACGCGGCGCTCTTCGAAAAAATCTGGGACGAGGCGGTGGAGGCGCAAGAGGATTCTTCTGTACTCTGGGGCCTGGGCTTCCGCGGCCAGGGGGACTATCCCTTTTGGGTAAACGACCCCTGCGCGAAAAGCGATGAGGAGCGGGGCGCTCTCATAAGCCGCGTACTGCGGCGCCAGTACGAGATCATCAAACAGCACATTGCGGATCCGGTCTGCTGCATCAATGTATACGGCGAGTATACCGCTTTGTACAAAAAGGGCTTCCTGCGCATCCCGGAGGGGGTAATCAAAATTTGGGCGGACAATGGCTTCGGCCGCATGGTCTCGCGCCGTCAGGGAAACAGCAACCCCCGCGTGAGCGCCCTCCCCACGGACGCGGATGAGGGGCCGCACGGCATCTACTGGCACGTCTCGTTCCACGACCTCCAGGCCTCGAATCACCTCACGATGTCACCCAACTCCGCGGAGTTCCTCGCCTCAGAACTGCGCCGTGTGCTCGACGCGGGCGCGGACGAGTACTGGATCATCAACTGCGGGAGCCTGAAGCCGCACACCCACCTGCTCGACCTTGTGCGGGAAATCTGGCAGCGCGGCGAAGTGGATGTGGACGCGTGGCGCCTGCGCTACGCCGAGACCTACTACGGCGCCGAACACGCCCCCGCGATTGCCGCGCTCTTTAAGGCCTACGCGCGGAGTACCGCGGCCTACGGCCCCAACGAGGATGAAAAAGCGGGCGAGCAGTTGTGGCACCATCCGGTGCGGGAATTGCTCTGCGCGTGGATGCAAGGGAAGTTTGCCGAGCCGGTCGAGTCCCTCATCTGGCTTGCGGGGGAGACGCCGCTTCCCTCCCAGGCTGCCGCGCTTGAAACAATCTGCCGCGCCGCGCTTCCCGCCTGGGAGCGTTTTTGCGCGGACTGCGAAGCTGCCTGCGCCCGTCTTCCCCCGCACCCGCGGCGCTTGCTCGCCACGACGCTGGGCCTGGCAGGCCGGCTGCAACTGACGGGCGCGCGGGGGGCGCTCCGCTTCTGCGAGAGTGTCCGCGCGTTCGCGGCCCGCGACACGGCGCGCTCTTTCGCGCTTGCGTACCGCGCGCGGCAGGCCTACGCGGAGAGCGCCGCCGCGCTCGAGGCCGCGGAGGAGGGTGAGTGGCGCGGCTACTACCAGGGCGACTGCCTCACGGACCTGCGCCTCAGCGTGTCCTGCCTCGACGCGCTCGTCTCTTACCTCCGCGTGATAGGTGACGGCCCGGACTTCCACGCCTGGGAACGAGACTACCTGTGCCCGGCAACGGAAAGAAAGGTGCTGCTCCTTTCCAGCAAACGCCGCGCGCTCCAGGATGCGGAATTGGCGGAGCGTCTTGGCCAGGAATTCAAAATTGAGAGCACTCCAAAAAGTCAGGATTAGGAATGTATCCACAGATGGACACAGATAGCGCAACTTCGTTGCGTCACAGATTTTAAGGCAACACGCGCTGATTAATGCGAGAAACTTTAAAAAGTATCCGCGGATTACGCACTTGCCCAAAGGCAAGGCACTTGCCTAATGCAAGTGCGATTAACACGGATTAAAACAGGGAGTATAACAAAAAATCCGTGAAAATCACACTTGCTTTTGCAAGTGCGTAATCCGTGGACTATTTTTCGTGTAATTCGCGGACCGCATTTATGCGGCAAATTCTTGAATTCCTGACTTTTCAGAGTAGACTCAATTTCACTGTCCTGATATACTGATATTATGTACAAGTATAAAACGTTTAAAGCGGACTCGCTCTACCTCTGGGAGGTGCACAGTGACGCCGAAGCCTTTGAGGGCCGAATTTCGCACTGCCACAAGGAGTGCGAGATTCTGTATATGATAGACGGCGAGGCGGAATTCAAAATCGAGGGGAAGCAGTTTTTGCTTAATTCGGATAGTATGCTGCTCATTCCCCCGGACTGTCTCCACCATTGGCACTTCTCCGCCGATGAGATCAGTCACCGCATAAGCGTACACTTTCTGATGGAACTGCTCGACGGCGCCGAACAGGATTTCTTCGGCGGGCTTCTTTCCCGGCCCATGCATTTTCGGGGCCGCTCACAAAACAACCTTTCGTTCTTTTTTCAGGCGGTCGTCGACTGTTTAAATATGCCGGAGCCCCTCAAGTATATTGCCGCAAAGCACCGCCTGTCCGCGCTGCTCTCGCAGTTGTACTTTATGAATCAGACTTCCGCCGCGCAGCCGCTTGTTGTGGATAAACGCATTCAGGCGATTGTCGATTTTATCGGCAAGAACTTTCGCGAGGATATTTCCCTGGACGGTATCGCGGCAAAATTCAATATATCAAAGAATCATCTGAATACGCTTTTCAACAATGAGGTCGGCACCACGATAATGAAATACCTTGCCGGCAAGCGCCTCGATTGCGCGCGCCATGCCATCGCGGACGGAGTCCATGTGTCAGACGCGGCCTACGACGCGGGCTTTCACGATTACACCACCTTCTTCCGCGCCTACAAGTCCTTCTACGGCCGCCCCCCTTCGGACAGCGTCACGGGGCCCGGTGGGGAGTAGGAAACGCTCGGGGGGGGAAATGGACGGTGGACGGTGGAGGATGCGGTTCGTAAGTCTTTCGTGGTACTATCAGCATGCCGGTAGTACGAAAGACTGTCGAACAACGACGTCCACCGTCCACCGTCCCCTCCCCGCCCTCCGCTTGCTCCCCCTCCCCCGACGCCCCCTCCCCCCCCCCTTCCCTTCCTACCCCCTATCCGGCTACACTAACACCATGCGGCATGATCTGTACGCGGCCCTCTGCGAGGGGTATAACGATCCGGTGCGGGATATGCTCTGGGGGCATATCTACCTGAGCGAGGGGCTGGCCGCGCTGGAGCGGGCGCCGGCTTTTTTTCGACTCCACCGTATCCTGCAGTTGGGGCCGGTGCACTGCGTGTACCCGGGGGCCACCCACACGCGGGCCGCGCATTCGCTGGGGGTCTACCACCTCTGCCGTAGGCTGCTGCTGCGCTTCGCGGAGGAGGGGGCGCCCTGGCTCAGCGGCGAGGGGGCGCGGAGTTTCCTCTGCGCGGGGCTTTTGCACGACCTGGGGCACTTTCCCTACGCGCACTCGCTGAAGGAACTGCCCCTCGCGTCTCACGAGGCCCTCACCGCCAGGGCGATACGCGCGGAGCCCCTGCGGAGTCTGGTGGGCCGCGCCGGCGCCGACCCCGACCTCGCCGCCGCGATCGTCGACGAGGCGGCCGGGGCCGCGGCTGCGGCGGGCGGCTCGGATACCGAGTGCGGCTTCTACCGCAGGCTCCTTTCCGGGGCCCTCGATCCGGATAAACTTGACTACCTCAACCGCGACGCGCTCTGCTGCGGGGTGCCCTACGGGGCGCAGGACGTCGATTTCATCCTGTCGCGGCTCTATCCGCACGAGGCGCGGGGCGCGGATATCGACAGCAGGGGAATCCCAAGCGTCGAGGCCCTGTTGTTTTCAAAATATTTGATGTACCGGAACGTGTACTGGCACAGGTCGGTGCGAGCCGCCACCGCCATGGTCAAGAAGGCGCTCGTAGAGTGCCTCGCCCGCGGCGCGATTAGCCCCGATGAGTTATACGGCCTCGACGACCAGGGGCTCTTCGCGCTCCTCGCCGCGCGCGGGGGGGACAGCGCCGCGCTCGCGGGCCTGGCGCGGGACGGGGCGCTCTACGCCGCGGCCGCGGAGTTCCCCTACGAGGAGGCCGCGCATGGGGCGCTGCTCCCGGTCATGGGGCAGGGCGCCGGCCGTTCCGCCTTCGAGGAGGCCCTGGCCGGCCGCCTCAGCGCGGAGACGGCAGCGCCCATTGGCCCCGGCGATGTCATCATCGATATCCCCGAGCCCTTCTCGTTCGAGACCGGCCTCTTCGTCCGGGACGAACACCGCGCCTTCACCGAAAGTTCCACCGCATTCAAGGGCACGGTAATCGACGGCTTTGAGCGCTCGCTCCGCATAGTGCGGGTCTTCGTGAATCCGCTCTATGCTGAAAAGGTACGCCGCGCCGGCATACGGAACCTGCTGGACGCGGTTACCGCTTCTTCATCGTCTGCCTGAAAATGGCGTCCGCGTCTATGCGGCCGTCTACCCCGGCCTGGGGGAATATCCCTTCGTTGTTCTTGCTGCGGAAGGGGGCGCCCGGCGGGCTCGTGTAGGCCCAACTATGCTCGTTGTTCACGAGGAAGTCGAGCACGGCCGTTACCGCAAGCGCGCAGAAGATGAGTGACGCGTTCGTGCGGTTTTGGGGGGACAGGAGCGCGTTGAGGCGGCGGGAGACCGGGTTGGGCACCTGGAACTCGTAGGGGGCCCAGGGGTTCTGGACGCCCTCGCAGACCGCGCGCCGCGCGGCGCCGCCTTCCTTGAGGCCCTTTTCTATGCCGGCCGCGGCCGCGGTGAGGCCCCGGCGGAGTTGGCGCACCTTCGGATAGACCGGATATACGTCCTTTTTTTGGATGGAC
The DNA here is from genome assembly GCA_031272575.1 of Treponema sp. Taxonomy (GTDB): domain Bacteria; phylum Spirochaetota; class Spirochaetia; order Treponematales; family Breznakiellaceae; genus JAISTO01. The sequence goes on from JAISTO010000200.1 coordinate 16,111, forward strand.
ACAGGGACAAGCATTTCAAACTTGTAGAAGGGCAGGAAGATGAGGCGCTTGAGCGCGTGCATCTCGGTTAAAATTTTCTTGCAGTACCGGGAATTGCGCTCTTCGGAGGAGCCTTCGAGCAGGCGGACATACTCGTTGAGCCGCGGGAGGTACTCTTTTTCGAACCCCTGCTCGTAGTGGTAGCGCCAGTCGTTCATGAGCGGCTCGAGGCTCTCGTCGAGGCGCTCGGGCGCCCCGTCAGGCTTAATGACCGTCCCGAACGAGACGTAACGGAGCGCGAAAAAGAGTTCCTCGAGTACACGCATAAGCACCATAACCTGCTGGAGCGGGTCGGACGGCGCGATAAGAACCGCGCCCTTTTCGCCGAGGCTGAACATATCGGCAAAGTAGGGGTAGAAATCCGGGAACGAGGCGCTGTTCTGCCAGCCTGCCCGGGGAAAGAGGGTCTCGAGCGTTTCGAGACCCTTGTTCACCGCGCGCTTTTCGGCCGCGAGTTCCGCGTCATCGGCTTCCGAATCAGGCCGCGGGGCAGAGGCCGCTTTCGGCGCGGGCGCAGATGACCGCGGGGCGCGCGGGGCGTTGCCTTTGGGGGAAGCGGCATCACTCCCCGCGGCCGCTCCAGCCGCTCCTGAGGGCTGCGCCGCGTCCTGCGCCCCCCCCGGCGCTTCGCCCCGCTCCGCGGACTGCGCCTCGCCGGTATCCGCGCCCGCTTCCGCCTCCGCGCGCTCCTCAGCTGCCGTGACGACCCCCGGCACTATCTGATCCCCCGCCCCCGCGCCGATAAAGGCCAGGAAGCGGTTTTTGCGCTCTTCAAAAAAGGTCTCGTAGGGGAGCCAGCGGTCGGAGAGGAGTTTCATAAGCAGGGGGTACAGGGAATAGTGAAGGCCGCGGCGGACCTCGCGGAAGGCCGCGAGCGCCATGCGGATGAGGTTTTGATATTTTTCCTCCGCGTCCAGGGGATGCTCGAGGTAGAGTTTTTTGTAGAGAATCTTGTACGCGCCCCGAATGTGACTGTCGAAATCGAGGCGCTCAAGGATGAAGAGGGGCCGGTAGATCGCGCGCAGGATGTCGGCAAAGTCTTCTACACGGGCCTGCCGCGGGTGTCCCTGGATTTTTGCAAGGTCGTTCGAGATTTTTTCAATGTTTTCGCAGCGTATCGTGTCGAGAATCTGGTACGCGAAGGGGGATGTTTTGCGCAATTGCTCGCCGCGCTTCAGGTTGTTGCGGGGGAGGAGGCTGCGGGTCGACACCACGAGTGTCTCTATCTGGCGGTAGTAGTCGTTCATGCGCCGTTTGACGAAGGCCGGGCTTACGTAATCGGCGGCTTTGCCGGCAAAGTTAAAGAAGGCGGCGAGGACCTGCCCCGCGGTCTTTATGTCGAACTCGCTCTGCGCGGCGAAGCGGTCCATACGGAAGCGCTCGAGGTAGCCGGCCCGCACGGGAAGCTCGGGGTCGTCCTCCGGGGGGAGTTTCTCCTTGCGCGCGTCCCGCGCGGCCTCCTCCTCGTCCTCGCCGCGCTTTGGATCGAGGGTCTGGAGGCGGCGCTTCCGGGCGCCGCGCCCGCTGTCCGCCGCGCCTGTGCCCGCGGACCTCCTGCCGGACGCGGCCGCCGCGTCGCTGTCCCGCCTGCCGGACGCATCCCCGTCGTCCCGCCGCGCCCGCGTACGCGCCCGCTCCTCGTCCGAATCGCGCTCCCGCCCCACCTCGCCGCCGAGCAACGCGGCCATGCGGCGCGCTTCGTCGGGGTCGCTCACCCCCAGTTTGTTCCGTACCCGCGCCAGTTCCCCGGGCGCGTAGATAGCCTTTTCTTTCTCTCCCATGCGCTTTGCCTGCCTGGGACAGTATAGACCAGGCGGCGGGTTTTATGCAAGGGTCATCCCGGTAACATTTTGAAATGATGCATCTCGGGGGGGGAATAGGGAGGGCGCTGCCGTCATTCCGCGGCTTGATCGCGGAATCTCGCCCTTTTTCAAAAAATGTGCATGAAATTGCGAAATTTTTTATTGCGTTTTGGCCGAAACCAGTGTATATTATTAATAAAAGATTGATTATGGAGCAAACTATGGCTATGACACGATTCAGATGGGCGCCGGCATTTGCGGCGGCGCTGGCTTTGGCGGCAGTCTCCTGCGGCGGTGTGGGCTACACGCCGGAAGAAACGCCGCGAACCGAAGAGCCGGAAACGCCCGTCACCCCCGAAACGCCGCCGGTCCCGCAAACGCCGGGCAAGGAGGAACCTGCCGCGAACGCAATCACTGTGCCGCTGGATGGGAACACATGGCGAAGCGCGGGGGGCAACATTACTGTCCCCAGCGACTCCACCCAGGATGCGGTCGTTAGCAACGACGCGGGGCTTGGCAACTGGAAAAACACGGCCGACGCGTTCAGCGTCTATTTCCGTCCCCAGAGCGCCGGCAGCCTGCGCCTCTTTCTCCAATACAGGCCGATTACCGCAAGCCAGATACGGGTCTCTTTCACGGACCTTGAAACGGACACGCCCCTTGGCGCCGACTCGCTCGTCATGCTTAGCGGCAACGCGGCGGGCGGCATTGCCACGGAGCACCTGGGAAGCATCACCATAGCCGGGGCCGGCTATATCCGCGTGGATTTCCGCGGGGTAACCGACACAGGCGGCGCGGCTTACGCAACGCCCATCGCCCTGCTCGCGGATGGCGCCGCGTCGGCGGGGCTGGTCTGTGTGGCCACCAACGAAGGCGCTATGTACTACTGGGGGCGGCGCGGGCCCTCGGTGCACCTCGGCTACGACTTTTCGGGCGCCGCAAATGTCGAATACTTCTACAACGAGGTGAGGGTTCCCGCGGGCTTTGACCCTGTCGGCAGTTACTTCATGGTCTGCGGCTCAGGGCAGGGCTACTTCGGCATACAGGTCAACTCAACGACCGAGCGGCGCGTCCTCTTTTCAATATGGTCAACCTACGTAACCGACGATCCCTCATCTATTCCTGAGGACGAAAAAATCATCCTGGATAAAAAAGGTGAAGGTGTTCAGGTCGGCGAGTTCGGCAACGAAGGCTCAGGCGGCCAGAGTTACCTCATATACCCCTGGAAGACCGAAGTCACCTACCGTTTCCTCAAACGGGTGCGCCCTTCGAGCGGCAACTACACCGAGTACAGCGCCTGGTTTTACGACCCGCAGTCGCCCCAATGGCGGCTTATCGCGCGGTTCCGTCGTCCCAAAACAAGCACTTACTACAGCGGCCCCTACTCGTTTGTCGAAAACTTCGGTCCCGACTACGGCAACCTAACGCGAAAAGCGCGGTTCCTCAGCCAATGGGCCTACAACGGCGCCTGGCACGAAATAACGAGGGCACAGTTCACGGTGGACGCAACCGGACGCGGCGGGCACCGTCTCGATTACCGCGGCGGCCTGGAAAGCGGCGTCTTCTTTTTGCAAAACGGCGGCTTTTTCAACACCTACACAACTCCTAACACCTACTTCACCCGCAGCGCGAACCACAGCCCGCCGTCGATAGACTTCGCCTCGCTGGAGTAGTCTTTCGTCCGTCACTTCAGGGCCCGCCCCCACTTTTCTTTAATTCGTTGACAGTGGTAACCGCGTATACCTCGAAGGTGTCGCCGAGGCGGAAGAGGCGGCTTGCGAGGCCGAGAAGCCGGCGCCAAGGCCCGTCACGCTTCCCGGCCAGGGGGAAGCGCTCCGGGTGGTGGCCGGTTATCACCACCCGTTTTAGGCGAAAGCCATGCCGCTTAAGGAGCGCGCGGCATCTTGCCGGGCGCCAGATCGTCCAGTGGTCCGGGGGGCTTTTTTCGAGGAACGCGATTAGCGAGGCGCGCGCCGAGATGCCGCTCGCCGAGGGGGTCGCGAACGCGAGGATGCCCCCCGGCTTCAGGAGGCGGCGGGCCTCGCGGAGAACCGCGGCCGGGTCCTCAAAGTGCTCGATAACATACCAGAGGGTGACGACATCAAAGGACGCCGGTGCGAGGGGGGGGCTTGGGGGGAAAAAGCCCTCCGCGCAGGGGATACCCAGGGTCTTCCTGACATACGCGGCCGCGTCCCCTATGGGCTCGAGCCCCTCGCAGAGCGCGCCCGCGTCCTTCGCTTCGGCCAGGAAGGCCCCATACGCGCAGCCGATATCGAGAACGCGCCTCCCCCGCAGACTCCCCCCCGTCAGGGTGGACAGTACCGCTATCCTCCGCCGGGCCGCGGCCCGCAGCGCGGGGAAATCCTCGAGGTAAGTCTTGCCGTATTGGGCCTGGTAGCGCCCGAAGAAGTACTCTTTGTCATAGGTGACCGGCGCGCGGTCCAGCCGCAGCATGGCGAAGGTCCCGCAGACGGGGCAGCGCCGGTACCCGCGGTCATGGACATGGTACACGCGCCCCGGCCGCACCTTTGAGCCCCAGACCGCGCCGCAGCAGGGGCAGGCGCGGGGGGCCCGCGGGGCCTCCGCCTGCAAGAAGAGGGCCGCAAGCCCGTCCCGCGGGGCCTCGTCTTCGAGATGCCAGCGGGCTGCCAGGGCGGCGCATCGCTCCGCAACGGCATCATCGGAGATGAGCGCGCGCAGACGGAGCGCCGCATGGGGGCCGCGCCCCGCGGAAATGAAGCCCGCGGCGCGGGAGAGGGCCTCGTGGTACCGGGTGGGCGAGAGGAGCAGCACCGGTACCCGCGCGTAGAGCGCCTCGAACGCGCTTAGCCCGAAGTGCGTTATCAGCAGATCGTAATCGGCGAGGCGCTCCTTGAGGCGCGGCACCCCACGCGCCTGCTCCAGGATGACACGAGTCCCCGCAAGCGGGGCGAGCGCCTCCATAACGGCGGCCCCCATGCCGGCCGCGTCCTCCGCGCCGAAACTCAGCAGCACCCGAAGCGGCCCCCCGGGGGAGGCCCGCTCAGCGAACGATGCCCTCCGCCGCATGGGGAGGGGGAGGAGCCGGGGGGCGCTAAGGTTGGCCGGGCGCCTGCCGGGAAGCGCGGGCAAGAGGTCGATGAGGAAGTCGAAGGCCGCGCGGCAGGGCCCCCCCTCGTCGATGCCCGCGACCGGCCCCAGGGCAGCCCATGCGCGGAACTCGCGGGGGGGCGTCGCGAAGCGGTCGAGGATGACGAGGACCCCCGCCGGAGCCGCGGAGGGGGCAGGCCGGGGGGCGCACCCCTCGTAGTTGAGTATCCACATGGGGTCGAAGCCGTCATCGAGGGCCGCTATGCGGGCCGAAAGCCCCGCGGCGAGGGGGGCAGGGGCGCAGAGCATGGCCTCGCGCCCCTGCCGCCTGAGCGCGCTGACGAGCGCGAGGCACCTGCTGAGATGGCCGCCGCCCCGCCCCGGCTCGAGGCAGGGCACGACGAGAAAGCGGGCAGGCGGCATAGAGGGCAGGGCGCCGCCCTTAGGAGGCGGCGTTTTCCGTCACCAGGTGGGCGGAAAGTTTTTCGCGCAGGCTGCCGCTAAGCGGCGTAGACTCCCGCCGCTTAAAATCGTAATGCACGATAATCGCGTGCCCCTTCGCGCGGAGCGCCCCGCGCTGCCAGGCCTCCTGATACACGGTGAAGGATTTCGTCCCAATGCGGCTTATACCGCTGCGCACCTCGATTTCGTGCCCGAAGAGCATCTCGCTGACAAAGTCGTAATCCGTGTGCGCCATGATCAGGGGGAAGGTTTCGGGATTTATTTCAGCGCCCACATCCGCCATCTCGAAGATGACATTGCGGGCCTCTTCAAACCACCGCGCAAGAGGCACATTGTTGATGTGCCGCAGCGCGTCAGTGTCCCCAAAGCGGGGATGTATGATTGTTTTCCACATAGCGGAAAGTATAATGAAAGCAGGGAAGAAAGTCAAGGGGGCGCGATGCCTCAAGAAAAATGTTACCGAAAAGGGCCAGTGCCTCAAATTAAAAATGTTACCCAAATTATAATTAAGGGTGCCACAAGGAGGGCGCCCGAATGGGGTTA
>JAISTO010000223.1 GCA_031272575.1 Treponema sp.
AGCAAGAGCCTGGGGAACGGGCTCGACCCGCTCGAACTGGTGGACGAGTTCGGCTCGGACGCGATGAAGTTTACGCTTGCGTTCCTCTGCGCGCAGGGGCAGGACCTGCTTGTTGACCGCGAAAGTTTTCGGGTGGGGTCGCGCTTCGCGAACAAGGTGTGGAACGCGAGCCGCTATATCCTGATGAACCTCGCGGGCTGCACGTTTGTGAGCGGCGCGGGCCTGAACGGGGCCGACCGCTGGATTTACAGCCGCCTCAACCGCGCCGCGCGGGTGACTTCCGAGGCGCTCGAGGGCTACCGCTACAACGAGGCGGCGCAGGCGGTCTACGAGTTCTTTTGGAATGACTTCTGCGACTGGTACGTGGAGGCGGCAAAAATCTCCATTCGGGCGGGGGGGGAGGAGCGCGACCGCGCGGTGTCCGTGCTCCTGCGCCTGCTCGAGGAGGCGCTGCGCCTGCTGCACCCGCTCCTGCCCATGGTGACCGAGGAGATCTACGCGAAACTGCCTGCCGAGGCGCGCGGCGGGGAGGGGCTTTTGATCACCGCGCCCTACCCGCGCTTCAGAGAGGAGCGGGTCTGCGAGGATGCCGAGGAGGACTTCGCGCTCTTGCAGGAACTGGTGCGGGGTGTCCGCGCCCTGCGCGCGGAGTGCGGCATAGCCCCCGAAAAACGCCTCCGCTGCTTTGTGCGCGCCCTCGACGCGCCGCGCGATGCCTTCCTTGCGGCACAGGCCCCGCTCCTGAGCGCCCTGGCCGGCGTCGAGGCCGGGGACGCGGGCGGGGCCGGCGGCATAGGCCTTACGGGGAAGGGCTTCGAGGCGTATCTCTATGTGGGGGACGCGGTGGATATCCCCGCGCTCAAGGCGAAGTTCCGCAGGGAGATCGACAAGGACAGCGCCTACGCGGCGGGCCTGGAGGCGAAACTGGCGAACGCGGCGTTCCTGGCCAAGGCCCCGGCCGCGCTCGTGGCCGCCGAGCAGGAGAAACTGGCCGCCGCACGGGGCCGGGCCGCGCGGCTGGAGGGCTACGTGGGGGCTATGGGGTAAGGGGGATGCTCGCCGCATCCTCCCCTGCGGGGAGGATGGCATCATTCGTGACCCCCCCTACCCCCCCAGAGGGGGGATGCTTACCGCTATGCCGTCATCCCGCATCTGTTATAAAAAATCGAAAAAAATGCGCAAAAGTGACGTTAAACCGTACGCGGGAGCCGTACATACGGTATGAATATTAACTACGACGAAAAATCCGAGGCCCGTGCCTGCGCCGCCCCCGACCCGCTCAGCCAGGCGGTGCATGATCTCTTCGGGCTCAACTATCTCTTTCCGTACCAGCGCCTCGTGATCGCGAACATCCTCGAGGCGGCCGGGGTGCTTGCCGCGTCGGACGGCGGCGGCGCTGAAGACGGCGGTATCGAAGACGGCGGCGGCGCGGCGGAGGACCGGGCGGATCTGGGGCGGCAGATCGTCATCCTGCCGACCGGGGCCGGGAAGTCACTCTGCTTTCAACTGCCGGCCATGCTCCTGCCGGGGCCGACGCTCGTCATCTACCCGATCCTCTCGCTTATGGCGGATCAGGAGCGCCGGCTCAGCGAGCGGGGCCTCGAGCCGGTGCTCCTGCGGGGGCAGCAGAGCCGGGAGGAGCGGGAGGCGGTCTGGGGGAAACTCCGCTCCGGCGCGAGCCGCTTCATCATCGCCAACCCGGAGGTGCTGCTGACCAAAGAGGTGCTGCGGGAACTGGGAGCTATGCGCCCCGCGCACCTCGTGATCGACGAGGCGCACTGCGTGAGCGAGTGGGGTGAAAGTTTCCGCCCCTCGTACCTCCGCATATCCGAGATACTCGAGGCCCTCTCGGAGGGGGAGCGCGCCCCCCTGGTAACGGCGTTTACCGCGACCGCTTCGGCGCCCGTGCTCGAGCGCATAGAGCGCTATGTCTTCGGGGGCCGGGGCGCGCGGCGCATCATCGGCAATCCGGACCGGAGCAACATCACCTACACGGCGCGGGGCGCCCTCGTCAAAAACCTCGCGGTGCGGGACCTGCTGGCAGCGGCTGACCTGCCGGGCATCGTGTTCTGCTCGTCCCGCAAGGGCACGGAGCGCATAGCGGCCTATCTGCGCCGCGAACTCCCCGCGCTGCGGGGCCTCCCGGAAACGGAGGTGCGCTTTTACCACGCCGGCCTCTCCCGCGAGGAAAAAACCGCGGTCGAGGAGTGGTTCTTCAAAAGCAGGCAGGGCATACTCGCCGCTACCTGCGCGTACGGCATGGGGGTAGACAAGTCGGACATACGCACCGTGATTCACCGCGACTGCCCGCCCTCGGTCGAGGCGTATCTGCAGGAGTCAGGCAGGGCCGGCCGGGACGGCGCCCAGTCCCTCGCGATCCTCCTGTGGGGGCCGGAGGACGAGAGCCGCCTCGCGCTCGCGAAGGAGGAGCGCGACCGCGAGCGCCTCGCGCAATTGCTCGCGTTCGGGCGCAACGTTAGCGAATGCCGCCGGGCCGCGCTGCGGCGGCTCCTCAACTACGAGGGGCAGGCGGGCGAGACCCCGGCCGGGGGCGCGCCCGAGTACCCCTGCTGCGACGTCTGCGAGGGCGCCTCGGAGGCGGCCCCCCGTGAGGAGGCCGCGCTCCTCCGCTTCTTTGCCGCGAACAAGCGCGCCTTCACTCCGATAGAGGCCGCGTCCGAGTTGGGCCGCGTACAAAGCCTCCGCTGGCAGAGCGAAGACGCCCGCGAGGCGATCTTCCGCCTCATGCAGGCCGGGAAAATCAAACTATGCAAGAACTGGCTGTGGAAGGGGCGGCTGGTACCGGCCCGCGGTAAGTCACTTGTCAGGAAATAACCGCAAGGCAGCGTTCCTCGGAAAGGAAGGGCACGTGCAGGGGAAGCACCTGCGCGCGCAGGCCCGGCGGCAGGCCCGCGCCTGCCAGTTCGGCTTCGGCCTTTCCGGCGCGGCCCTTGTATGCCGCGAGAAACGGGCGCGGCGCGCCGGGAGCCGCGGACCGGGGAGCGAGCAGCCGCAGCAGGTCTTTTACCATGCCGTGCTCCATTGGCTTGTATGCCCGCATAACTACCGCATCGAAACTGCCGGGGGGGCAGTCCGCTGCCTGGCAGGCCGCAATGGAGATATTTGAGAGACAGAGAAGCGCCGCCGCGTCCCGGAGGAAGCCCGCTCGCCGCTCCATACGCTCGACAAGGGTGACGCGCGCGGCGGGCAGCGCGATGGCCAGCGGTATGCCGGGGAGCCCCGCGCCGGAGCCCGCGTCCGCTATGCGGGGGGACTCGTCGAAGGGGGCGAGGAGCGCGGCGAGCGCCGGCAGGGGCGCGAGCGAGTCGAGAATGTGTTTTACGGCCAGTTCGTTCCGCGTCTTTACGTTGACCAGGCCGTATATGGGATTGAAGCGTTCTATCTCGTCCATGTATTCTTCGAGCAGGCGGAGTACTTCCTCTTTGCGGGGACCAAGAAGCCGCGCCGCCTGCGGTTCCGTCCGGCAGAGCGCCGCCAATCCTTCCGCAAGCGGGGCATAGGCCGGAGCGGCATGTTTCACTACTGTACCTTTTCCCGCAGGATCACCTGCATGCCCTCGCGAATGCCCGCGCCCTGCGCCGCAACGGGCGGCAGGGCGTCAGCGCCGGCGGCAGGGGGCGCCGCAACGGGCGGCAGGGCGTCAGCGCCGGCGGCAGGGGGCGATGCGGCGGGCGGCAGGGCGGCGGCGGCATCCGCGCCCTGCGCCGCGACGGGCGGCAGGGCGGCAGCGGCGGCGTCAGCGCCCGCGGCGGCAGGGGGCGCCGCGACGGGCGGCAGGGCGGCAGCGGCGGCGTCAGCGCCCGCGGCGGCCTTTTCCGGCCGCGGCCGGGACCCCCGCGCGCCCCGTGTAAGGGGGGTAACCTCGGTGTGCACCCCGTCGCTTACGCCGGCGCGTACGAGCACGGCCTGCAGCGTACCCCCCTCGTCAAGGTACCAGAGGGGCTTGGGGGGCGCTGCCTGGGATGCCGCGCCGCGCCGGCTGTTTCTGCCGGCCGCGGCATTGTCCTGCCCTGGCGCGCCCCGGCCCCCGGGGGGGCCCATCCTCCCCATGCCGCCCCCCATGCCGCCGCCGCTGAGCATGCCGCTGAGCCCTGAGCCGCCGCGGGCAGGGGCCGCCCCGTCCGCGGCGGAGGTGTTTGGAGCAGAGCTCTGCGCGGCGCGGCGCTCCCGCGCCTTGGCCTGCTCCTCCGCGCTCAGCCCCGCGAGGCCCGCCTCGAAGACCTTTTCGGCAATCGCCTCGTCCGTCAGCGTGGTCGGCTTGTAGCGGAGCGCGGCATTCGGCACCAGCAGCACGTTTTCACTCCGCTCCTGAATAAACTCGACCGTGCATGTCATGCCCGGGAGGAGCGAGCCGTCCGTATTGTCCACACTGATGATCACGTCGTAAGAGACGACGTTATCCTGCACCGAGGGCATAAGGCGCTTGCTCTGCACCACCCCGGAAAAGGTACGCCCCGGCAGGCTCTCCAGCGTGAAACGGACGTCCTGCCCCTCGGCGATCGCGGCAATGTCCAGTTCGCCGACCCAGGATTCAATCTGCATCTCCTTGAGGTTTTCGGCGAGGGTGAAAATGCTGCTCGAGTTGCTGCTCGAACTGTCCACCACCGTATCCCCCTCGTTGATGTTCCGCTCGAGCACGATGCCGTCGATCGGGCTCGTAATGAACGCGTACTGGTTGATTTCGGTTTCGATGGACTTCAGATTCGCCTCGGCCGCGGAAAGTTCCGCCTTCTGAATGTTGAATGTGGTGCGCGCATTTTTCAATTCGTAGTCGGAGATCAGATTTTTGGCGGCCAGTTCCACCTGATACTCGTAGTTAAGGCGCTGCAGTTCGTAGTTCGCCCGCGCCTTCACCACGGAGGCCATTTGCTGCTCCCGCTGGAGGCGGAGCACGTCTGTGTTCAGTTCCGCCAGCACCTGGCCGCGCTGTATCGTGTCGTTGTAATCGACGTTGATTTTTTCCACCTTGCCGCTCATGCGGGGCAAGACCTTCACCGTGGCCACCGGGTTGATCGTCCCGGTCGAGGAGACGGTCTTTTCAATCGTCCCCCGCGTAATCGCGGTGAATTCGTAGACCGGCGCGTCGGCCTTGCCCGCGCAGGCGGCCGCAAGAAGCGCAAGCGGTAAAATTTGCCCAGCAAGCGCGCGTTTTTTTATAAAGGTGATAGTCATAGTTTCCTCTGCAAATAACCAGCAAGAACCGTGCCAAGCGGCCGCTCACGCTTATTCCATGCGGCGCAGTTTCCGCAGTTCGAAGAGGATCATGGTACCGGTGAGGAGGAACGAAAAACCGTCCGCCACCGGCGTCGCGGCCACGACCCCCCAGAGGCCCCAGACCCTGCCGAAGATGAGGATGCAGGGGAGCAGCGCGAGGCACTGCCGGAGCGAGGTGAGGAAAATGGAGGTTTTTGGCCTTCCGGTGACCACATAGAAGTTTGACGAGACGATCTGGAAGCCGGCCAGGGGCATAAGCATGGTCATCACCTTAAGGCACCAGGGGGCGAAGCGGAAGAGCGCCTCGCTGCCCCGGGGCGCGAAGAGGCGCACGAGGCCGTCCGCGAAGAGGTGTCCCAGGATGAAGCCCACGCAGCAGATCGCGGTGGCCCCCCCCACGGCGCCGAGGTACGCGCGGAAGACGCGGTGGTACTTTTTCGCCCCGTAGTTGTAGCCGAGTATGGGCTGCGCCCCCTGGTTTATGCCGAAGACCGGCATCATAATAAGCATGACAAGGGACCCGCAGATGTTCATGCCGGAGAGCGCGATGTCCCCGCCGTTTGCCACCCCGAGCGCCGCGGCCCCGTACCAGCCCATCGCCGTGTTGTTGATCAACTGCACCGCGGACATGATGAACTGAAGCAGAAACTGCGCGGACCCGAACGCGAGGATATTGAAGATGATGCCCAGCCGCGGCCGAAAAGACGAGAGCCGCAGCCGGATAACCGCCTTCTTCCCGAAGTTGAACGAGAGTATCCAGATGCAGGAAGCCAACTGCGAGATGATAGTGGCCCAGGCCGCGCCCTCCACCCCCCAGCCGAACGCGAAGATGAAGAGCGGGTCCAGCACCGTGTTGAGGCCCGCGCCTATGAGCATGCTGATCATGGTGATGGTGGGGAAACCCTGGGCGCGGGTGCAGTGGGAAAAGCCGAAGCCCACGAGCGAAAACACGATGCCGTACAGGATGATGCGGAGGTACTCGCGGGCGAAACCCAGGGCCTCGCTCCCCTCCTGCGCGCCGAGCATACCCAGTAGCGGCTCCATGAAGAGGAGCCCGAGCGTTGTCAATATGACGCCGGCGAGGATCAAGAGGATGAGGCAGTGATTCAGGGCGCTCTCGGCCTCCTCCCTGCGGCCCTGGCCCAGGCGCATCGAGATGAGGTTCGCGGCCCCCACGCCGAAGAGCATGGCGAAAGCCATGCCTATCGTCATAAGGGGGAGGCAGAGCGAGAGCCCTCCCAGCGCGATGTCTCCCACCCCGCGGCCGACAAAGAGCCGGTCGACCACATTGTAGAGCGCGTTGACCACCATGCCGGTGATCGCGGGGAGGGAGAACCTGACCAGAAGCCTGCCGACCGGCTCTGTTCCCATGCGGTCTGCCGCGTCAACCTGATTCAAAACAGTAGTATCCTATGGAACCACGGATTAATCGGGGAGTGGGGAATAGGGAGTGGGGAGTGGCTTGCGCTTAGCCCGTAGATTGCGCGTACTACCGGACAGTTTGCCGGTAGTACGCGCAACCTGCAAACGCCGCGCACCCTACTCCCTACTCCCTATTCCCCACTCCCTACTTCCCAATGATGGAAATATCCGCCCCGAGCCACTTTGTGGCGATTTCGGCGACTTTGCCGTCAGCGGCCATGGCCAGCAGGGTCTCCCACACTTTGTCTGCCAGGGCCTGGTCGGTCTTGCGGAAGCCTATGCCGAATTCCTCCTCGCCAAGGTTTTCGTCCAGGATGCGGAAGGGCTTTTGCGAGCGGTTGATGTTGTCGTTTGCCACGACCAGATCGATCACCACCGCGTCGATGCCGCCGGTGTCGAGGTCCATAAGCGCGGTGAGGAAGTCCTTAAACTCCACCACCTCGGTCAGGCTCGCCTTGAAGTCCGGCGCGCCGTCGATTGCCTCTATCGAGGACGAGCCCTGCTGGGTGCCCACCTTCTTGCCGGCCAGGTCCGCCAGGGTCTGCACGGGCGAGTCCGCCTTGACCACGACCACCTGCGCGTTCCTGAGGTAGGGCGGGGTGTAGAGCACCGCGTTCCTGCGCTCCTCGGTGATCGTGAAGCCGTTCCAGATGCAGTCGATCTCGCCGGTGGCGAGTTCCTGCTCCTTCGCGTCCCAGTTGATGGGCTGGGTAACGAGCGAGAGCCCGAGCCGCGCGCAGACCTCGCGCGCCAGATCGATGTCGTAGCCCACGATCTCGTTGTTCTCGTCGCGGAACCCCATGGGCGGGAACGAATCGTCGAGCCCGAGCACCAGGGAGCCCTTTTCCTGCACTTTCAGCAGGGACTCGTCTGCGGCCGGGGGCGCTTTTTTCTTCGCGCAGCCCGCCAGGGCAAGGCCGGCGCAAAGCGCGGCACAGACCCGCGCCGCCATCATCTTTTTCATATACTTCTCCTGTGCCGCCGAAAATGAATATTGTTTTGCTCCGGCGGCTTCGGGGAGATACTAGCATAGCGCGGCGTTAATGTAAAGGGGGGTGGGTGGGGAGCACTCCCCTCCCCCGCCCTCTTAGGCCAGCGCCGCGAGGAGCGCGTCCGCCTCGCGCACCACCTCGCTGAACGCGAAGCGCTCGAGCGCGTCCTTCACCTTTAACCAGCCGGCCTGCCACAGCGCCGCTTCTTCCCCGGCGGCGCCCTCGATGCCGGCGCCGTCCAGCGCGGCGGCAAGAGACTCCGCGTCGTCGAGCCTGCGGTTCCGCGCCGCGCCGCGCAGGGCGCCCAGTTGCTCCACCACGAAAGCGCGGCTCTTCAGCGCGGCGGCGGCGGGGCCGGCGTCTTCCGCCTGCCGCGTCCGCAGCGCCGCCTCGAGCCGGTCCCGCAGCGCGAGGAAGGCCGCTATCGCCGTTTCGCTGCCTTCCGCGCACATCATCGCGTTGCCGGCTTTGGCGGCGTCCTCGAGCATACGCGCCCGCAGCGCGAGTTCGTTTACCCCCAGCGTCGCCAGTATCCCCTTCACCGTGTGAATCTCGATGCGGTAGGCGTCAAGGCGGCCGGAAGCAAGCGCCGCCCGCATACGCTCCGTGTAGCCCGCAATGTCCTTGTTGAAACGCCGCACGCAATCCGCAAGGAACGCCATATCGCCGCCCGTATGGGACAGCGCCGCCTCCACCGCGCAGCCTGCCTCCTGCAGGGCGCGGTAGAGGGGCGCCTCTTGCGGCGCGGATGCGTCCGCGCCAACGGCCGACGCCGCAACTGACGCCGCTGCCGCGGCCGAGGCGAGTTCCATCTTCTCGGCGGACATCCACTGGGCAAGCGCGCGGTTCAGTTCAGCAGCCTCTATCGGCTTGGCGATAAAATCGTCCATGCCCTGCGAGAGGAAGTATTCCCTCATGCCGTGCACCGCGTTCGCCGTGAGCGCGACGATGGGGGTGCGCGAACGCTCAGAGCCCCTCCCCGCCTCGAAAGCCCGTATCCGCTGCGTGGCCTCGACCCCATCCATCTCCGGCATCATATGATCCATAAAGATGATATCGTAGCCCTGGCCCCTTTGCGCCTTCGCCTTGACCTTGGCGATTGCCTCCGCGCCGCTTGCCGCCGACTCCGCGGTAATGTTGTGCTTCGACAAGAAGCCCAGCGCCACGGTAAGGTTGATGGTCGCGTCATCCACCACGAGCACGTTGATGTCCGCGCCGGGTTTCGCCCTGACAAAATCGGCCGCGCCCGCCGAGCGCTCCACCAGCGCGGGATCGCCCGGTACCGCGGGAAAGGTGATGGTAAAGGTAGAGCCCGCGCCGTACACGCTCTCGACCTCGACCGAGCCGCCCATCAGGTCCAGCAGCCGTTTGGTGATGGCAAGCCCCAGCCCCGTGCCGGTGACGGCGCGGTTCTTCGTGGTGTCCAACTGCTGGAACATCCCGAAGAGTTTCGGAAGGTCCTCTTTTTTTATGCCGCTGCCTGTGTCCTTCACCTTGACAACGATGAAAGGCGTACCGCTTCTGTTTTCGCTTCGCAGGGTGAATGACACCGAGCCCGACTGCGTGTACTTTATCGCGTTCCCGATGATGTTCGTGAGAATCTGACGCACCCGCAGTTCGTCGCCGTAAAGCACCTCGAGGGCGCCCGGCTCGAACGCGGCCGTGAAGCGCAGGGACTTTGACGCGGCGATGAATTTGTTCATGGACGCGATGTTGTCGAAGAGCGCGTGAATATTGTAATGCACCGGCACGAGTTCCAGTTTGCCTTCTTCAATTTTTGAAAAATCGAGTATGTCGTTGATGATTCCCAAAAGCGCGTGGGCCATTTTGCGGGTGTCTTCAAAATAGCGCCGCTGCAATTCGGTGAAATTGCCCTGCGGCATAAGATCGCTCATGCCGATGATGGCGTTCATCGGCGTGCGAATCTCGTGGCTCATCGTTGCCAGGAATTGCGACTTCGCCTTGTTCGCCTGATCCGCCGCGAGCAGCGCCTCCTCCGCCACCCGCGTTTGTTCCTCGAGCGCCTGGGTGCGCAGGCGCACCTGCTCTTCGAGACTGTAGATGTTGAGTTGAGCCTGCACGATGCTGTTGGCAATAAGAAACAGGAGTTCACCGGCGGCGCGTATGGTTTTTTCCGGCACTATGCGAATCTTGCGGAGCGCTTCGATATACTCGTCCGGGTCTACGCCAATCTCAAGGGCAATTTTTCTGAACTTTGCCTCGTCTGGTTTTTCGGGGAGCACTTGCCCGCACAGCACCGCCCCAATTTGGGTTCCGTTGACGATGATAGGCGCCGCAAAATCCATAAGCCCCGCGTGGCAGAAATACACCGCGGGACGGCCTGTCCGCGCCGACTCCTGCCCGCCTTGCAGGTCGCATGCATTGCAGCGCTTGAGACCCTCCGCGGTTCCTCTCGTGTATTTGTTACAGAAATCGGTGAAGTTGCTCGGGTGGGTCACCGGGCCTTTCTGGTCAACGGTAATGCTGGCGACGCCGGTTGCCAAAGAAAAACTGTCCTGGAATTTCTGAAAAAACTCCAGATTGATGTAGTCGGTAAATGCGCCGCCCTTTTTCGTGATTGGGAGAGTGATGTCGTGCATAAGTACCAGAACGCCTGAAACCTTCACGCCCCTGCCGAAGGCTACCACATTGACCGCATAATGTTTGCCGGCAATCGTAACATTAAATGAATCAGTATCATTGGCCGGCTTCGCCTTGTCGATAGCCAGGGACAGATGCTCCCGCACGTCGGGGGGCAGGACTGTTTCCGCAAAAGACAGGAATGTTCTGCCCTTGATGATCTCCATGTCTTTCACACCCGCGAGATTAAGGAAAGCCTGCGTTGCCAGCACGAAGCGTTTTTCAGAATCGAGGAGGAAAATGATGTCGGGACAGAACCGCAGCAGCACATTAATATAGAGCATTCTGGTATTGATTTCGTCCCGCAGGCTGTTATACATCCCCTGCCAGGTGGCGATGTTGGAGATAACAAGGCCCATATCCTTTTCTTTGATCCGCATCGCCCGTTGGAGTTTTTTGATGGTTAACTCCCCGCGCTTAATCTCGCGCCGGGCCTCGTCCAGCGCGGCGCGGAGGCTTTCTACGGTGTCGGCGTGTTCCTGTTCGTCCATAATGCCCTTTTACAAAACACAGATCGCGGTGGTGAACATCTGCAGGCGGTTGACCGTGCGGGTTTCGTCGTGCAGGAGGGGGCAGATTTCACCGGCGCTGTAGGCGGAGACAAAGGGCGCGTAGTCTTTGAGGCGCTCGTGAAAAAAGCGTATGCCCCGCGTCTTGTCCAGCATGAGCGCCAGCCTGCGCCCGTCGCAGCTTATGACGAAGACGGCCCGCGCGTCAGGCGCCGCTTTCTTGACGCGCTCGATGAGCTCCGCGTCCGCCCGTTCGCAGGATTCCGCGTCCAGCCGCGAAAGGGTGAAGGTGCTCCCCTGGGGAACCAGGCCCATGCAGTACACGCTGCCGTCCGGATTCGCCGCCTGGAAATTGCGGAAGAACGGGGGGACGCCCTCGAAGCCCGGAACCTTTGACACGTCAAGGAGCGCGGGCATGAAGCGGAACCCTTCGGCGAGGCTGCCGTTTGCGGCAAAGCCGGCGCGCTCGAAGTAGGTGATGGCGCTTTCGCCGTTGATGCTGCACACGTTCGCGTCCCGCGCGCCGGTGATCTCGCCGGCGTAGGGCAGGCGCGTGTCGTCGAGCAGGGTGGCGAAAAAGAAGCGCGGCTTAAGGGCCCCGCCGATAAGCAGGACGACCGCGCGGTCTTTGGCCGCATGGTCGTTGTAAAAACAGTACGCGTCTTCGGTGACCGCCACGCTGTAATCGAGGCTTATGCCGCCGAAGACAGGAATGCCCCCGGTCAGTTTCGTCAGCGCGTCAACATAGCGGTCGTTGGGAGAACCGGCCGGACTGGTCGGGCAAAACGTCAGCGCCATCTTTGGAGCGGCTCCGCCAAGTTGCGCCTTCGCCTGTTCCACCGCCGGCCGCAGCGTCTCTTCGGCGCCCCCCGGCGCGGGAATCGCGCCGGACTGCCCCGCGCCGAACACCACATCGTCGCCGGTCAACACCGTCAGCGTGAGCATGAACTCGCCGAAGCCTGAGTTGGTGGACTGACTCAGCGTGGTCGCGCCCACCACCGGAAAGGGCAGGCTCTTTGCCACCGCCTCGTAGACGCCCTCGCTGACAAAGTCGGGCGTACAAAAGATGACGCCCGCGCTGTGCGGCAGCAGCGCAAAGCCTTCGAGTTTTTCGCGCAGCTCCCGCGCCGCGGCCTGCGGGTCGTCCAATTCTTCGGTAAAAACCGTTATCGATTTCAACATAGTTCCTCCACTCCTTAGGTATTAGAGGAAGATTCCAACTCCTGAATAATGGCGCTGCTCACTTTGACGGCGTTCGGCATATCCTTGCCCGACAGATACACCTGCAGGCGGTTCAGCATGACCACAAGCGGCGCTTTGAAGAGATCCACCGGTATTTCGTTAAACAGTTCGACCGCGTCAAACAAGCGCCCCGTCTCCATAAGGTTCTGGATCGCGCGGATGTTCCTGAGCAGAAAGAGCAGCCCCTGATCGACCTTTCCCGATTCCGCCGCGGTCGTTACCTTGCTCAGCAGAAGGGCGTCGCTGTAGGGCTTGACGACATAGCCCGAAGCGCCCATGCCCAGCGCCTTCTTTACCGTAGGCGGGTCGTTGTCGCCGGTAACAAAGACGACCGGAATAGAGCGCGTTACCGGGTCTTCGAGCATTTTTGCGTAGAGTTCTATCCCGGACATATCAGGCATCTCGATGTCGAGGACTGCCACGTCAATCAGCGTTCGGGAAAACGCATCCAGCGCGTCGAACCCCGATGAGGCGAGATACACCGTGTACCCGCCTTGTTTTAAAATGCGGCGCAGTGCCGACAGGTTAAAAACCGCGTCGTCAACCGCGAGTACGCTTATCTGCCGGGTAATCCGCTTTTTGTCCCCGGTCAACTGAGCTATCATTTCGTCAGGCATTTGAAACTCGATTTCCTTT
>JAISTO010000037.1 GCA_031272575.1 Treponema sp.
ATGAGGGCGCGCAGGCAGGCGCCCCGCTCCATGGCCGCCCGGCTGCTGAGAGTGCCGTAATCGCCGCCGGTGTAGCGGCCGGGCTTTTCTACCGAGAGCAGCGCCCCGCCGAGCGCGGCGAGCGGGTCAATGAAGCGCATGGGGACCGGGCAGCGCGGGAGGCGGGGGGAAAATCACAGCGCCAGGTAGAGCGGATATTCGCCGTTGACCCCTTCAAGGCACATCGCGACGGGGTTCACCTTGAGGTCCATACCCTCCAGGGGAATGGCACCCAGCAGGTTCGTGTCCGCGCCGGGAATCACCATAGCGGGACAGACGGTGGAGCGGTTCTTCCAGTAGATAGCCACCGGCTCAGTCCTTTGGCAGGGCTGCCGCATGCCGTTGGCTATGGTTGCGTAACTCTTCTGTTCAACGGTAAGCCCCAGTTTCTGCCGGACCTCCTCGGTGATGAACAGGATAGAGGCGCCGGTATCCACCAGGGCTTCAATCGTTACTTCCCGGACCTCCGCTTCTTTAATAAAGCCGTGCCTAAACATTGCCAGGTCAGCCTGATTCTTCAAAGTGATTTTTTGTGAAAAATTGCCCATGTATACTCCTTAGGGGGATAGTAGCACAACACGGGGCTTTGCGCAAGGGGGGGGGGTGGTCATCGTTGCGTTTTTGTCCAGACGGCGCCCCCGTAGCCGACGAAACTTTCAGGCGCGCCTTCTTCGCTCCGGTCCGCGCTCGAGCCGTACTCGGTGCGCGTTACCCGCAGGCCCCCCGTGCCCGCCTCCCGCAGGCCCTGCACAAAGCCGAGTGTGCCGAGCACGGCTCCCGGCGAGCAGGCCGCCTGCTTTTCGGCCGCGAGGCGGAGCACGGCCGCGGCATCCTCGGCGCGCACCGCGTCCAGAAAGGCCCGGTCGTTTTCGCGCGCCCAGGCAAGGGCGCGGGCGCCGCTCCCCGCGGGGCTGAAGCCGTACGCCGCGCCGTAGTGCGTCAGGTCGGTCGAGCCCAGCACCGCGGTCCTGCGCCCCAGGGCGGCGGCGCATTCGGCGAGCGCCTTCCCCGCGGCGAACGAGGCGGCGCTTGCGGGAAGCCGCACCCACAGGAGCCGCGCATCCGGGAAAAACCACTTTACCATGGGGAGGAGCACTTCAACCGTGTTGTCCGGGAAGATATCGCTCTGGTGGGGAACGCGCTCCCGCAGCGCGGCCCGCAGTTCAGCGTCAATGCTGATGGTTCCGAGGGGCGTTTCGACCGCGTCCTCCTCGGCAAAGAGCGCGGGGCAGCCGGCGGGCAGGTGCCCCCCGAGCACGGCCACGGTGACGGCATCGCGGTCGAGAGAGGCCGCCGCGCGGGCTTCGATTTCGCCCGCGTAGTACCAGCCCGCGTGGGGGCTGAGCGCGGCGGGGGCGTTTCCCGCGCGGCCCGCGCCGAAGGGGGACAGGAAGCGTTTTATGCGCGCCGCGTCCGGGTACCAGCCCGGGGGCAGACCGATCGGCCGTATATTCATTCTTAAGTTATATCATATTTATTCCGTAAATATAAGAGAGAGGGAAAAATATGTCAGAAAGTGTTTCTGAAAAAGGGAAAAAGAAAACGCGCGTCTCAAAAAAGCCTCCGCGGGCCCGCGTCAAAAAACGCGGCGGGAAGAGCATAGTTTCTTCAATCGCGGCCGCGGTGTGCATTTTGATTTATCTCAGCGCGCTCGCGTACGGGCTTGTGCAAATGTACCGCTCGATACGCGAGCGGCAGGCCATCGCGGTTCAGGAATTCGAAGCGTTTTGTAATGACGCGAACAGCGCGGCAGGCACGCTCGGTTACTCAAGTGACGCGTACAATGAAGCGCTCTACGAGGCCCTGCTATCCTCGCGGACCATCGACGCCGTGATCATCAACGATCCCGACGGGGATCGCCTCTTCGAGCGCAGCCCCGGCGCGGTAATCGAGGTGGAGGATGGCATTCCCCGTTTCAAGAACGTGCTCGGATATCCGCGCGCCCCCTTCGTCAGATCGCTCAACATCGAAGGCCGCAGAAACATCCGCATTCAGTCGGTATATAACAGTGTCGATTACGAGTATCTTACCCAGACCCTCCGCATAGTGCTGGTCATCGTGCTGGGGGGCCTCTCGCTTGGCTTCCTCACGTTGATAATCGAGTCCCTCGTCAAAAAGAACGCCGCGCCGCGGGCCGGGATGGAAGCGGACACGCCGGCCCCCCTTGATGACGGCGATCTCTTCGATGTCGGCGCGGATGCGGCGGGCGCGTCAAAACCCGAAACAGAAGCAGGCGCCGATGACGAAGTCAGCAATGCTGACGTCACCAATGATGCGGTTCCCGGTGACGAAGTCACTGATGACAAAGTCACTGGTGACGAAGTCACCAATGATGACAGCGAGCTTGACCAGGGTGACGAAGAAGGCGGCATCACTGCTGAAATGCCCCCCCCCCCTGATCCTGACCTCGAGACGCGGCATGAAACTGACATCCGCACCCGCCTGAACGAGGAACTGCACCGCTGCGCCGCTCTCGAGCAGGACCTCAGTTTCATCATCTTCGAGTTGAAGGCAGCCCCCGACGCCGGCCTCTCCCGCGCGTTCATTTCCGATGCGGCCGCGTTTTTCGGCGGCGCGAAACGGGTCTTTGAACGCGGCGGTTATTCGCTCGCGATCATTCTGCCGAACACGGCCCTGGAAGAGGGCATGGCGCGGGCGGATGCTTTCTACCGTCGGACGAAAACCCGACTGCTGGACACCATCGAGGAAGGCGCGGACCTGTACGCGGGGCTTAGTTCCCGCAACAGCCGCCTCGTCAACGCGGAACGGCTCATGCTCGAGTCGCAGGCCGCGCTCGACAAGGCCCTCGCCGATCCGGTCTCACGGATCATCGCGTTCAAGAGCGACCCCTCAAAGTACCGCGAGTATCTTAACCGCGAGTAAATTTTTCGACCGGCGGTAACGGTTTTCGATGGATTACGACTGCATCGTCATAGGCGGCGGGCACGCGGGTATTGAGGCATCCCTCGCGGTCTCGCGGCTCGGGTTCCGCTGCCTCCTCGTAACGCAGAACCCCGACCGCATAGGCGCGATGTCCTGCAACCCCGCGATAGGCGGGCTCGCCAAAGGGAACCTGGTCCGCGAGGTGGACGCGCTCGGCGGCGAGATGGCGCGCCTTGCCGACCGCGCGATGATCCAGTACCGCGTGCTGAACCGTTCCCGCGGCCCGGCGGTCCAGGCCCCCCGCGCCCAGTGCGACAAGGCCGTCTATCAGGCCGCGGCCCGCGCGGCACTGGAAGCGCAAAAAAATCTCGACATCTTTATGGACACGGTGGTTGACCTGCTCATTGATGGGGGGGAGTCCCCCCCCTGGGGCGCAGGCCCTTGCTGCGCAAGGGCTTGTTACGCCCCACCCCCCCCAGCGGGGGGAGAGCCCCCCGCAACGCCCCCCCTTCGCGTAAGCGGCATAGTCACCGCGCGGGGGCACCGTATCACAAGCCGCACGGTTATCCTCGCGGCCGGCACCTTCATGGAGGGGCGCGTCTTCATCGGTGAGTACGACGCCCCGCAGGGCAGGCTCGGCGAGGAGGCCGCGCTCGGGCTGGGGCAGGCGCTCCGCCGGCGGGGCTTCCCCCTGGGCCGTCTGAAAACGGGCACCCCGGCGCGGCTCGCGGGGGATACCGTCAACTTTTCAAAAATGGAGCAGCAGGACAGCGAAGCGTTTCGCTCGTTTTCGTTTGATCCGGAAGACGTCCCGCGCCTCTGCGAGCCGCGGCCCTGCTTCCTTACCTACACCACTCCCCGCACCCACGAGATCATCCGCGCGAACATCACGCGCTCGCCCCTCTACTCCGGGAAAATTACCGGCATAGGCCCGCGCTACTGTCCCTCGATTGAGGACAAGGTGATGCGCTTCCCCGAGCGGGAGCGGCATCATGTCTTTGTGGAGCCGGAGGGCCTCTACACGAACGAGGTCTACCTGAACGGGCTCTCGAGTTCGCTGCCCGAGGACGTGCAGCGCGATTTCATCCGCACGATACCGGGGCTCGAGGAGGCGCGCATCGTGCGGCCCGCCTATGCGGTCGAGTACGATTACCTCTACCCGCTCGATCTGTTTCCCACGCTCGAGTCGAAGCGCATAGGCGGCCTTTTTTCCGCGGGGCAGACCAACGGCAGTTCCGGCTACGAGGAGGCCGCCGCGCAGGGCATAGTCGCGGGGATAAACGCCGCGCAAAAAATGGGGGGCGGCCCGCCGCTCGTGCTCCGCCGCGACGAGGCCTACATCGGCGTGCTGATCGACGACCTGACGACGCTCGGCACCCGCGAGCCGTACCGTATGTTCACGAGCCGCGCGGAGCATCGCCTCGCGCTCCGCCACGACAGCGCGGACACGCGGCTCACCCCCAAAGCCCGCGGCCTCGGCCTTGCCGGCGGCGCGCGCTGGGAAGAGTTTCAAAAAAAGACCGAAGCGATTGAGTCGATCAAGACCCTGCTCCGTACGCAAAAAATGGCCGACGGGGAGAAGACCGTCGAACGGGGGCTTCTTGAGTCGCTGGTTTCCTGCGAGGAGGCCGCGCGGCTTATTCCCCTGCCGCGGGCCTGGCCTGACGAGTGGGCCGAGAGCGCGGCGCTCGACATCCGCTACGCGGGCTACATTGAGCGGGAGCGCCGCGCCGCCGCGCAGAAAGCCAAACTGGACGCGATCCGCCTCCCCCCCGACCGTGACTACAGCACCGTCCCCGGCCTCTCCGCCGAGGCGGTCGAAAAACTGACCGCCGTTCGACCCCTCACCGCTGGCCAGGCCGCCCGCATCCCCGGCCTCCGCCAGAGCGATGTCGCTGTGCTTATGCTGCTTGCGCGCAGGTAGGGAGTAGGGAGTGGGGGGGGAGTGATGCGAGAGCTTTGAACGAGGGCCTGGGCAGGGAGTGGCGCCTGTTGGGAATTGGGACTTGGGCTTGAACCGTTCGTCACTCCGCAGATTGAAATGATTCTGTCACTCCGCGGCTTGACCGCGGAGTCTCGCTTTTTGCAGTTTTTGCGGAAAATTAGAGCCCACTCCAAAAAGTCAAGAATTCAAGAATTTAACCGCGAATTACACGAATGAACGCGAATTTTATAAGAGTAATATTCGCGTAAATTCGTGTAAATTAGCGTCGGCAACTTATTGCCGCAAATTCGCGTTTACTTTCTTAAAATTCCTTGTTTTCGGAGTGGGCTCGAATTAGTTTTAGTTATTGCAGACCACCCGGAATCCGCAGTCGTAGAAGTAGGCGCTGGGGCCGCCGATGCTGCGCAAGGTGGTTGTGCCGAAGGACGCGTCGTAGGACACACTGCCGCCCCGCATGATGCGCTGAGACCCCGAAGAGGCGCCCGTGGGATCCGTTACAGACCCCGTGGTGACCGTTCCGTACCAGTCCCAGCACCATTCCCACACGTTACCGCTCAGGTCGTACAGAGCGGCCCCATTCGCCGCCTTTCCGCCTACCGTATGCGTATCGCCGCCCGCGTTCCCCGAGTACCACGCCACATCGCCTACCGTGTTGCTCCCCGCGTAGGTATAGCCCCAGGCCGTCGTGTCCGCCGGACTCCCGCCCCGGGCCGCCGCCTCCCACTCCGCCTCGGTGGGCAGCCGGTAGCCGTTATTCGCCGCGTTCATCACCGCGCTGTCGCAGACGGTGCCGTTGGACGAGTTTCTGATGGCTACATAACTGCCCGTAATCGGCATCATATACACCGGCGTCTTCCCGGTCATCTCGCTGTAAGCGTTGCACCATACCATCGCGTCCCGCCAGGAAATATACGTTACCGGCTCGGTTTTCGCCCCGCTCGTCGGCGCAGCCCCATCCGTCCCGTCGTAGCCTTCCCTTCCCGCGTTGGCAAAGGTGTAGCCGTTGTTCAGCGCCCAGGTCTTCACCTCGTACCACAACTCGTAGGTGGTCTCGTACACTGCTATCGCGTACGTGCTCAACGTGACCGTTCTGCCGTCGATGAATACGCCGTTCGCCCCGCTCCCGGGCGCCGTCAATGCGGGTATGACCGTCATGCCCCGGTACTGTGCGGGGGTGCTGAAGTCTCCCCATTTGGCATAGAAGGTCTTGTTCCCGGTGCTGCCCAGGGGAATCGTGGTTACCGCGGTCCCCGTCAGGTCGCTGTTCTCAAACCAACCCTGGAAGATACTGCCGCTCTTTGAGGGTATGGGCAGCGTTATGGCGCTGCTATTAATCGTGTAGGTGCTGTTGGACACGCCGCTCCCGCCGTTCAGGACGTAGGTAATGGTGTACGTGATTGGCGTCCACTTAGCGTGCACCGTGGCATTCGTGCTTCCCGTCCAGGTGGCAAGGCTTGCGCCGTTTCCGTCCGTCAGTTGCGTGCCGGTTCCGCCCGCGTCTGTCCACCAGCCGGCAAAGGTATAGCCTGACCTCGTGGGTATCGCCAGGGTGTAGAGACTACCGTAAACTACCGTAGCGGTGGCGGGGCTTACCGTGCCCCCTGTGGCGTTGTAAGTTATCGTGCAGGTGACCTGCGTATCCGCGTTATTGCAGGCCACCCGGAAGCCGGTGTTGGCGTAGGAGGAGGAGGGGACATTTTGACTGCGGGCGGTGACTTCGCATGAGGCCGCGCCGTCGTTATAACTGCCGCCCCGCATGATGCGCTGAGACCCCGAAGAGGCGCCCGCGGGGTCCGTTACAGACCCTGTGGAGATAGTTCCGTACCGGTCCCAGCACCACTCGCCCGCGTTTCCGCTTATGTCGTAGAGCCCGGCCCCGTTCATCGCCTTTCCGGCTGTAGTATGCGTATCGCCTCCCGCATTCCCCGAGTACCATGCCGCATCACCTGCCGTGTCGCTCCCCGCGTAGGTATAGCCCCAGGCCGTCGTGTTCGTCAGGTTCCCGCCCCGGGCCGCCGCCTCCCACTCCGCCTCGGTGGGCAGCCGGTAGCCGTTATTCACCTTGTTCATCACCGCGTTTTCGCAGGCGGCGCTGTCTGAGGCGTTTTTGATGACCGCGCCGTTGTACGTGTACACCGGCGTCTTCCCGGCCAACTCGCTGTAGGCGTTGCACCATACTATCGTGTCATACCAGTTCATCCACGTTACCGGCTGGGTTTTTCCCGTCGTCGTCGGCGCCGTTCCCTCCAAGCCTGAGGAGCCCTCTCTTCCCGCGTTGGCAAAGATGTAACCGTTGCTCGCCGCCCAGGTCCTCACCTCGTACCACAACTCGTAGGTCGTCTCGTACCGGGCTATCATGTAGGCGCTCAACATGACCGTCCTGCCGCTGATGAACGCGCCGCGCGTCCCGCTCCCGGACACCGTCATCGCGGGGATGGTCGTCATGTTCCGGTACTGCGCGGGGGTGCTGAAGGTGTAGGACGAGCCCGAGGCCGGTTCCCACTTCGCGTACAGCGTTACCGTCGCCCCCTGGCTATAACTCAAGTCGCCGACCAAATACGTAGCCCCCCCGTAGGTCGTTCCCGTGCCCTCAGCGTTCGTGTTCCAGCCTTCAAAGGTGTAGCCTGACCGCGCAAGCGCATACTGGCCGACGTTGTCTCGCAAAAGCAAACTCGTCCCGCAGGTCTTGGTCTGCGGAATGGGCGGCACACCGCTGTCGGCGCTGTTCCCGTTATACATGATGGTATACGTGATCAGGCTCCACTTCGCCCAGAAGGTCCTGCCCCCCGTGCTCCCCACCGGTATCTGCGTTACCGCGCTCCCGCTCAGGTCGCTGTTGTTGTACCAGCCGGCGAATGTGCCGTTGATGCTGGTGGGTGTTGGCAGCGTAAAGGGTAATTGCTCACTCGTGTAAGTACCGCTGGTCGCGCCGCTCCCGCCGTTCAGGTAGT
Organism: Treponema sp.; assembly: GCA_031272575.1. Taxonomy (GTDB): domain Bacteria; phylum Spirochaetota; class Spirochaetia; order Treponematales; family Breznakiellaceae; genus JAISTO01. Next base: position 7,819 of record JAISTO010000037.1, read on the forward strand.
AGATAATGGGGTACACGGCCGGCGTCCACCTGGCGTATACCGTGCGGCCCGAGAGGGTCGACCAGACGGCAAGGCTTTGGCCGTTTTCGTCCGTCAGTTGCGTACCGGTACCGCCTTCCCCTGTCCACCAGCCCGCGAAGGTGTAGCCGGCCCTCGTGGGCATCGCCAGGGTGTAGGATGCGCCGTAGGTTACCGTAGCGGTTTCGGGGATCACCGTGCCCTCCCCCGGGTCGTAGGTCACCGTATAGCGGGTCCCCAGCCACGAGGCGTACACCGTGGTGTCCGAGAGTATCATCCAGTCTCTAATGCTTTGGCCGTCTAGGCCCGTCAGTTGCGTGCCGGTTCCATTGGGCCCTGTCCACCAGCCCTCGAAGGTGTAGCCGACCCTCGTGGGCACCGCCAGGGTGTAGGATGCGCCGTAGGTTACCGTGGTTGACGCGGGGCTTACGGTGCCCCCCTGCGCGTCATAGGTCACTGTGTAAGAGTCCCCTGTATAGGGAGCCGCCACCCGGAAGCCGTAGAACGTGGTTGTGGCGGACGGCGGGGAATTGAAGCGCCAGGCCGGCTCGGCCATTACCGCGTCCCCGTTGAAGCCGCCGCCCCTCAGTACGCGGCTCGTCCCCGAAGAGGGGCCGGTGGGGTTCAGCTCCGACTGCCCGCCGGTCAAGGACAGCACGCTGGAGGCGTACCAGTCCCAGCACCATTCCCACGCATTGCCGCTCATGTCGTAGATGCCCGCACTGTTCGCGGCCTTCCTGCCTCCAGGACGCGTCGCGTCGCCGGAGTTGCCGCTATACCACGCCACATCGTCTATCGTATCGCTCCCTGAGTATTGGTACGACCACGCCGTCTCCGACGGGTCGCCCCCCCGGGCCGCCGCCTCCCACTCCGCCTCGGTGGGCAGCCGGTAGCCGTTATTCGACCGGTTCATCACCGCGTTGTCGCAGGCGGTGACATTATTCGAGTTCCTTATGACCCCGCCGCTGTACGTATACACCGGCGTCTTCCCGTCCATCTCGCTGAAGGCGTTGCACCACACGACAGCGTCCCGCCAGGATACGCCCGTCACCGGCTCCATATCCGCGGTGCTGGTGGGCGAGGCGCCTATAATGCCGTCATGGCCCTCGCGGCCAAGGTTGGCAAAGACGTAGTCGTGACTCTGCCCCCAGACCTTCACCTCGTACCACAACCTGTAGGTTGTCTCGCACCTGGCGATCCGGTAGGGGCTCAGAGTGACGGTTCTGTACGAGGGGAACGCGCCTCTCGCCCAGTCATTGGATTCATACCCGACGACGGCCCAGGAGTTGCTCCCCGTTATGGTCACCGCCTCTATAGGCGCCATATCCCGGATGTCGAGGCTCCACCTGGCGTAAACCGTGGCGTCCGCTAATGTCTCCCAGATGCCGAGGCTCTTGCCGTCCGGGCCGGTCAGTTGTGTGCCGCCTCCATCGGCCTCGGTCCACCAGCCGTCGAAGACATAGCCCGTCTTCGTGGGCACCGCCAGGGTGTAGGCGCCGCCGTAGTGTACCGTATCGGTGGCGGGGCTCACCGTGCCCCCTGCCGCGTCGTAGGTCACCGTACAGGCGGTCCCTATCCACCGGGCGTACACCGTGGTGTTATAGGGTATCGACCAGGGAGCAAGGCTTGCGCCGGTTCCGTCCGTCAGTTGCGTGCCGGTTCCGTCCGCCTCGGTCCACCAGCCCCCGAAGTTAAAGTTGGTCCTATAGGGCACCTCGAAGTTGTAGGACCCGCCGAAGGTTACCGTGACGTCGTAGACCGGCGAGCCGCCTGATCCCGCATTGAAGGCCACCGTGTAGGTGTTTCCCGTCCACTTGGCATACACCGTGGTGTCCGAGGCCAGTTCCCAGGTGGCGATGCTTGTGCCGCTTCCGTTCGTCAGTTGCGTACCCGTTCCGCCTTCACCTGTCCACCAGCCTTCGAAGGTATAGCCGGTCTTCGCGGGTACCGCCAGGGTGTAGGAATTGCCGTATTCTACCGTGGCGGCGGCGGGGCTCACCGTGCCCCCTTCCGCATTGTAGGTTACCGTGTAGGTATACACCGGCGTGGGCGGGAAGGTAATGGTGACAATCCCGCTGTTCGCGCTGTTGGTAACCGATGACGCGCCCGTGTAGGTGAAAGCGTTCGCCGGCAGGTCCGTGAAGGTGTAGCCGGCCTTCACCTCCAGGGTAACAACGGCCTTGTAGACCGTGTTCCTCGCGAAGGCGCTGGTGTAGGACGCGCCCGAGGCGGTCTGCCATGCCACCGCTCCCGTGTACTGGGTGGTGTTAATCGGCGTGGTATCCGGCAGCCGGAAACTCGCCGGAGCGCTTACGAGTTCGTCCAGGGCAAGGAGGCTCACCAACGGGACAGCCGTAGCCGGGAATGTGAGGGTCACATTCCCGCTGTTTTCCGCGTTGGTGACCGAGACCGCGCTTGAGCAGGTGAAGGCATTTGCCGCCACGCCGGTGAAGGTGTAGCCGGCCTTCGCCTGCAGGGTGACAACGGCCTTGTACACCGAGAGCGGCGCGAAAACGATCCCGGTGAAGGGCGCGCCGTTCTCGGTCAGCCAGGCCACCGTCCCCGTGTACTGGGCGGTGTTAATCAGCGTAGTGTCCGGGGCAGCGCCTCTTACCGGCGCGGTTACGAGGCCGTTCAGGGACAAAAGGTTTATCTGCACCGATGCCGTTACCGGGAAGGTAATGGTGACCGTCCCGCTGTTTTCCGCGTTGGTTATCGATGCCGCGCTCGAGCAGGTGAAGGTATTTGCCCCCACTCCTATGAAGGAATAGCCGGTCTTCGCCTGCAGGGTGACAACGGCCTTGTAGACCGTGTAGCCGGCGAAGACGCTCCCGGTGAAAGCCGCGCCCGAGGCGGTCTGCCACGCCACCGTTCCCGTGTACTGGGCCGTGTTAATCGCCGTGGTATCCGGCGCCGCGTCTTTTACCGGCGGGGTTACGAGGCCGTCCAGGGACAGGAGGGTCACCGGCGGGGGCGCCTCTGTTACCGGGAAGGTGATGGATACGATCCCGCTGTTCGCGCTGTTGGTTACTTCCGCGCCGGTATAGGTGAAGGCGTTCGCCGCCACCCCCGTGAAGGTATAGCCGGTCTTCGCCGTCAAGGTGACAACAGCCTTGTAGATCGTGGCGGCCGCGAAGACGCTCCCGCTAAAGGACGCGCCCGAGGCGGTCTTCCACTCTACGGTTCCCGTGTACTGGGCCGTGTTAATCGCCGAGGTATCCGGCGCCGCGCCTTTCACCGGCGCGGTTAGGAGGCCGTTCAGGGAGAAGAGGCTTACCGGCGCCGCCGTTGTTGCCGGGAAAGTAAGAGTGACTACGCCGCTGTCCGCGCTGTTGGTCACCATCGTTGTACCGGCGCAGGTGAAGGCGTTTTCAGCCACCCCCATGAAGGAATAGCCGCTTACCGCCTGCAGGGTGACAACGGCCTTGTAGACCGTGGAGGCCGCGAAAGTGTTCCCGATGAAGGCCGCGCCCGAAGCGGTCTGCCACGCCACCGTTCCCGTGTACTGGGTGGTGGTAATCGCCGTGGTATCCGGCGCCGCGCCTCTTACGGGCGCGGTTACGAAGCCGTTCAGCGAGAAGAGGCTTACCCTCACCGCCGTGACCGGGAAGGTGATGGTAACGGTCCCGCTGTTCGCGCTGTTGGTTACCGATGCCGCGCCCGCGCAGGTGAAGGCGTTTGCCGGCACCCCCGTGAAGGTGAAGCCGGTCTTCGCCGTCAGGGTGACAATGGCCTTGTAGACCGTGGAGGCCGCGAAGGCGCTCCCGGTGAAGGACGCGCCCGAGGCGGTCTGCCACGCCACGGTTCCCGTGTACTGGGCGGTATCAATCGCCGCGGTACCAGGCGCCGCGCCCAGTACCGGCGCGCTTACGAAGTCGCTCAGGGAGAAGAGGCTTACCGGCGCCGCCGCTGTTGCCGGGAAGCTGATGGTTACGATGCCGCTGTTCTGCGCGTTGGTCACCGACACCGCGCCGGTGCAGGTGAAGGTGTTCGCCGCCACCCCCGTGAAGGTATAGCCGGTCTTCGCCGTGAGGATAATATATGCCCTGTAGACTGTGGAGGCCGCGAAGGTGCTCCCGATGAAGGGCGCGCCCGTCTCTATCTGCCACGCCACCGTTCCCGTGTACTGGGCCGTGTTAATCGCCGTGATTACCGGCGCCGCGCCTCTTGCGGGCGCGGTTACGAGGCCGTACAGGGAGAAGAGAGTCACCACCGTTGCCTGATACGTCGCCGGGAAGGTGATGGTCACCACCATCTGCGTCCCGCCGCCCGCGCCGCTGATTACCGATACCGCGCCTGCGCAGGTGAAAGCGTTCGCCGTCACCCCCGTGAAGGTGTAAGCGGTCTTCGCCTCGAGGGTGACAGCGGCCTTGTAGATCGTGGCGTTCGCGAAGGTGCTCCCGGTGAAGGGCGTGCCCGCCTCTGTCAGCCACTCCACCGTTCCTGTGTACTGGGCCGTGTTAATCGCCGTGGTTACCGGCGCCGTGTTGCTCACCGGCGCATTTACGAGGCCGTCAAGAGCGAGGAGATTCACCACCGTGAACGGCGTCCACTTCGCGTAAACCATGATGCCTGAGGTTCCCGTCCAGAGGGCAAGGCTCGCTCCGCTTGCGTCCGTCAGTTGCGTACCCGTTCCGTTTGCCCCGGTGTACCAGCCGCCGAAGGTATGTTCGTCCTTCGAGGGCACCGCGAGGTTGTAGGAAAGGCCGTAGGTCACCTGGGTCTGCGCGGGGTTCACTGTGCCCCCTCCCGCGTCGTAGGTGAGCGCGTAGGTATTGGCCGTCCACCGGGCGTAAACCGTGCTGTTCGAGATTCTCGTCCATTCGGCAAGGCTTTGGCCGCTTGCGCTGGTAAGCTGCGTGTTCGTTCCGCCTTCACCTGTCCACCAGCCGCCGAAGGTGTAGCCTGTCCTTACGGGCACCGCAAACTTGTAGGAAAGGCCGTAGGTTACCGCTTCTTGCGCGGGGCTCACCGTGCCCCCTCCCGCGTTGTAGATCACCGTGTAGGTGTTTGCCGTCCACTGCGCGTAGGCCGTGAGGTCTGAGGTTCCCGTCCAGGCGTTAATGCTGGCGCCGCTTGCGTCCGTCAGCCGGATGCCGGATCCATTGCCCCCGGTCCACCAGCCCTCGAAGGTATAGCCCGTCCTTACGGGCACCGCCAGAGTGTACGGAAGACTGAAGGTTACCACGGCTTCCGAGGGGTTCACCGTGCCCCCTCCCGCGTTGCAGGTTACCGTGTACTGACGCAGCCATCGGGCGTAGACCGTCGTGTCCGAGGCTATCGCCCAGGCGGCAAGGCTCGCGCCGTTCATGTCCGTCAGTTGTGTGCCCGTTCCGTTTGCCTCGGTGTACCAGCCGCCGAAGGTGTAGCCGGCCTTCGTGGGTACCGCCAGGTGGTAAGAAAGGCCATAGGTCACCGTAACCGGGGCAGAGTTTGCCGGATTCAGATATTCCAGCGATTCCGCGCCGTAGCTGAGCGTGTAGGTATTAGCCGTCCACTGCGCGTGAACTGTAGTGTCCGAGCTCCTCGTCCAGGGGGCAAGACTCGCGCCGCTTGCGTCCGTCAGTTGAGTGCCCGTCCCCGCGGCCCCGGTCCACCAGCCGCCGAAGGTATAACCCGTCCTCGCGGAAACCGCCAGGTTGTAGAAACCGCCGGTGATTACCGTAATCGGCGAGGGCGTTACCGCCTCCCCTGACGAGTCCGTTTCGTAGGTCACTCGGTAGGCATAGGGCGAAGACCATACCTGTGAGTACTGCCCGCCGGCGCCTTTCACCGTTAAGTGTATCCGGTATATCGCGCCGGCGCTCATGCCGGAGATGTTCACCGTGTTGATGCCCGCGTTTGCCGCGCCGCTGCTCTTGATAGCGGCGATGTTGTAAGCGGCCTCCAAAGCGGCGCCGCTCGACACCGGAAATGAACTTTCGTTGGACGGAGAAACCACCGCAAAGTAGGTGCCCGCCTCGTTGGAAACAAAGTTGAGCACGGCGATCATACCGGTGTCCGTAAAACCGAAGGTTACCGACTGCGCCGAAAGCAGCGGCGCGCCGGCCTGCGTCAGTACAAAACTGTCCGAGGTCCAGACCGGGGAGTAGTTCCCCTCGTCGTCCCTCACCGTTAAGAAAATCTGGTGCTCCGTTCCCGTCGCGAGTCCGATAAAAGTCACCTGGGTGTTGCCCGCGATTGCCCTGCCCTGGGCCTTCTGCGCGGCAACATTGTATAAGAGTAAAAAGGACGCCCCGGACAGCGCCGGCGGCGTGGAGGCAGCCGGAAAGACCGCCGCGTAATAGGTTCCCGCCTTGTTGGAAGTGAACTGGAGCAGCGTGATCGTTCCCGATATTCCAGGGATAGTTTCAGGGATAAGGGTTATCGTCTGCGCCGAAAGCACCGGCACGTCCCACTGGGGCATGAAACTGTCCGACGTCCAGACCGTGGAGTAATTCCCCGCTTTGTCCTTTACCGTTACGTGAACCCGGTACGCCGTTCCCGCCGCGAAGCCGTCAATGTGCACCGCGTTAATGCCGGCAACTGCCGCGCCGCTGCTCTTGATAGCGGCGCTGTTGTAAGCGGCCTCCAAAGCGGCGCCGCTCGACACCGGGAATGAACTTTCGTTGGACGGAGAAACCACCGCAAAGTAGGTCCCCGCCTCGCTGGAAATGAAAGTGACGTCGAGTTCGGCGTCCGTGTTGGAATCGGCGGCCAGGTAGGCGCTGACCGACTGCGCCGAAAGTTCCGGCGCGTGGTCCTCCCGGCTGGGCATAAACGCCTTTGAAGACAAGACCGCGGAATAGTCCCCCGACGCGTATCTTACCGTAAGATGGATGCGGTAGGCCAGTTCCGAACTTAAACCGGCGATGGACACGGTGTTGACGCCGGCATTTGCCGTGCCTGTCAGCGATATGATTGCCGTACTATGAGAGAGTTTTTCGAGGTCGTAGCCGCTCTTCGGAGCGTCTATTGCGGACGGACGGATTACCGCAAAGTATATCCCCGCATCGCTTGAGGTGAAGTTGAGCACGGCGGTCTCGCCGGTCGCGGTATCCTCGTAGTCGCTCACCGAAAGCGCTGAAAGTGCCGAAAGCGCCCGCTCCTGACTGGTGTCGATGTTGAACTTGCAAGCACAGAACAGGGCCGCCGCCCCCGCCGCCGCGGCAAGCACCGCGCGGTAAAAAGCCCTCCCCTTCAAAGGATAGTATGCAATCATATTAATCTTTATAACATTATCGTGATTTTTGAGGAAAAAGTCAAGGGGTAAGCAAGCCGTTTTAACCGCGAATTGCCGCGGCAAGTTCGGCTTCATCCTCGAAGACCCCTATGCTCCGCAGGCTCGAGAACGTCCGCAGAAAACTGAAGCGGGTCTGGATCAACTGGCGCTTGTTCGTCTGCAGCAGCGCGGCCGCGTCCGACAGTTCCGACTGCGAGTTCCGCGAGAGGCGGTACAGTTCCAGCACATAGTCGAAGTGCCGCTGCGCGTAGTCGCAGGAGCGGCGGGCCGACAGGAAGGCGCCGGCTTCCGAGGCGAGGCTCAGCACCGCGGCGCGGAGCGTGAGCGCGAGCGTTTCCTCCGTGCCCGCGGCGTCCAGGCCGGCCTGCGCGAGCGCGATGTCCCTTTTTTTGACCGCTGCCGCGGTCACGCAGAAGTCGAGCGGAATGCTCCCGCCCAGGCTGAAACTGCCGCTGGAGGCGGCGCTGAAGCCATCGGACGGCGTGTAGCCGAGGCTCCCCAGGGACAGGGAGGCGCTGAGCGAGGGGACATAATCCCGCCGCGCCAGGGCCGCGGCCTTTTGCGCGGACTGCGTGCTGAGGCGCGAGCGGGCCAGAGCCGGGTTCTTCGCCAGCGCCCGTTCCCACAAGAGCAGGAAAAGTTTTTCGAGCGCGGCGTCATCCAGCGCGGCGGCCGCGTCTATCAGCGCGGCGGTGTCTTCACCCTCCACGCTCGCCGCGTCCGGCGCCGGCAGGTCCTCCCCTTCCGAAAAACCGGTCAGCGCCGCCAGTTTCAGGGTTGACAGGCGCAGATCGCGGCGCGCCTGATTCCGCGCGTTTTCTTTGCTTTCTTTTTCCGCGAGCGCCTGGAGGTAGTCCGCGTCACTCAGCATTTTGCTTTGCCTGCGCACCTCCGCTATCGAGAGCGCGAGGCTTGCGGTTTCCAGCGCCCCCTCCGCGCTCTCGAGGCTCGCGGCCGCTTCCAGCACCGCGTAGTAGGCGCTGTCCGCCGCCTCGAGCACCGCGTAGTACTCGGCGAGCGCCTCCTGCCGCGTCGACTCGGCCGAGATCGCGTTTATCGCTTTTTGAATCGCGTACTTGCCGCCGTCGTACACGGTCTGCGAAACGCCCGCGTTGAGCCCCGCGGAAAAACTGCTTTTCAGATCAGTGTTTCCGTCGATATCCCACAGGGTGATTCTTGCGGAGGCCCCGAGCGAAAAGGAGGGCAGCATGCTTTGCAGCTGCGTCTTCGCGTCCAGCGCCTCGCTCTGGGCCGTGAGCGCGTAACGCGCCAGGCTCCGCGAGTGCGCGAGCGCCCGTTCCCGCGCGGCCTCGAGGCTGAGCGGTTCTTCGGCAAAAGCGGCGCAGGCCAGGACGCAAAGCGCGGCCGCGCACAGCATTCGTTTTTTCATGATTTCCCCAACAATACTCTAGCAAGAATCGTGCCAAGTGGGAATCGGGGGGAGGGAGGCTTCATTTTAGTGTAAAAAATGCGCAAATCCCTACCGCACTTCCACTTCGGAGACCGTCTTTCCGTCCGGCGTGTAGGCCTTGCGGGGGTTGTGGTCGTCGACGACGCGCTCGCCGCGGTAAAAGAACACGTAGCGGTAGAGGCCGGGGGGGAGCGGGAGGCCGAGGCGGTATTCGCCGGGGCGCACTTCCGCCAGTTCATACATATACGGATCCCACGAGTTGAAAGAGCCGGCCACGGTGACCGTCTCCCCGGGCGCCCCGTGGAAGGCAAGGTCGAGCACCCCGGGTTTCTCCGGTTTGATGACGGAAAAATCTTCGGCAGGGGGGGGGAGGCGCAGCAGAGAATAGATGGTTCCGGACGCGTCGCTGCGGTAGTCGGGGTTGAGGGGGTCGCGGGTCCAGAGCCCGCCGGTTATTATGCGGTACTCGAGCGCGGAAACGCCGCGGGGGAGGGGCGCGACATGAAAGAGCAGGCCGGTATCCACCGTTGCGCTGAGATTTTTTTTCGCCGCTTTTGCTTCCGCGAGTTCCATCGGGTCCCGCGGCTCCATCAACTTATGAAACCAATGGACCGCCGCGTAGTGCTCGTGCGCGAAGGCAATGCCTACCCGCTGGTGCTCCTTCGCGGATGCGGAAAAAATCACCGCGTCTTCGAGGATTTCCGGCGCGCGGGCTTCGGTGTAGGTCCGCAGTACGTCGATGATATAGGGCGCAATTTCCCTGTCCGCGGCGCTGATTCTGCCGATACTTAACGTAAGGAGCAGAGCATAGAGCGCCGGTCGTGTTCGCTTTTTCATCACCGTCTTTACAATTATCGGCAGATCGGTCATTATTGATAAGATGCCATCGCTGCAAGACCTCGAAGCCTTCAAATCCTCGTTCCTGAGCGTGGGGGGGGAGGCTGACAAACTCGCCCGCGAGGGGAGGGACCCGGAACCGTACCCGCTCCCTGACTCGGAGCCAGACTCGCTTATCGACCTGCCCTCGGCGCGGGATGATACAGGGGAAGAGGGTTTTGATGACGGCGCCGGCGGCTCCGGCGCTGGCCTTGACGGGTTTGAGAGCGCTGATGACGCCGGCGGTTCCGGCGGCTTCCTCGATCCGGCCGGCTTCAGCGATCTGTTGGGCGGCACTTCCGCCGCGGAAGAGGTCCCGGAACCGGCGCTCCCCGACGAAACCGCCACGGAAGAGAACGTCGCGGACGAAAACGTCCGCGAGGTGCTCGACGACATTCCCGATACCATAGAACCGGCGCCGGGGGCGGCGGCGGGTGACGGCGCTGACGATTTCAGTCTGCCGGACGAACTCCTGCAAAACTATGTTGATGAATCGGCTCTCGCGGAGGAGCCGCCCGTAGACGCTCCCCCCCTGGACGTCCCCCCCGTGGATGAGACTCCGGTTCAGGAACCTGACTCAGAGACAGAAAATCTACCGCCGGAAGAACCGGCGGCGGAGCCGGCACCCGAAGCGGCGGCAGCGCCGGTGCCTGAGGCGGACGAAACTACCGGTCAGGAAGTTGACCAGGGGACGGAAACTGAACCGGCGGCAGAGCCGGCTGCGGAGCCGGAAGCGGCGGCGGAAAGCCCCGATGCGGCGGGGCCCCCGGCGGACGAAACCACCGGTCAGGAAGTTGACCAGGGGACGGAAACTGAACCGGCGGCAGAGCCGGCGGCGGAGCCGGAAGCGCCGCCTTCCGGGGAATTCGGCGATCTGGGCGGCATGGAGCTCGGAGCGGCGCCGGCGGGTTCCGGCGCGGCGGCGGCTGCGCCCGCGGAGGATGAGGTCGAAGAAATCCTCCTCAGCGAGGGGCAGACGAAGGCGCTCCTCAAAACGCTCGAGTCCTATCCCCTGAATCTCCGCATCGCCTGCGAGGAACTGATCGTCGAAGAGGCGGTCGAGCCGGAGAAGATGGCGGAACTTATCCGCGCGCTCTGCGCGGGAGCGCCCGCGCGGGAGGCGGCGGCCATCGCGGGCCGGATTCAAAACCGGATCATCTCCATTCCCAAAGGCTTCGAACGGAAAAGCGGCGCGGAACTGGACGCCGAAGAATCGAGTTTCGGCTACATATTCCGGCATAAGTTTTTGCCGGTGCTCCGTCTCGTATTCCTTGCCGCGGCCGGCCTCATTTCCATCGGGCTTTTGATCTACTGGTTCATCGTCATTCCCCTGAAGGCAGATTCCCTTTATAAGGCGGGGCTTGAGCGCATCAACGCCAACGAGTATACCCGCGCCAACGAACGCTTCCTCGAAGCGTTCCGTCTCAAAAAAGTGAAGAAATGGTTCTACCGCTACGCGGACGCGTTCCGCGAAAAAAAGCAGTACCAACTGGCGGAAGGCAAATATGACGAACTGCTCGCGCCGGGGAACTGGCCGGGGGACAAAAAGGGCATCCTTGACTACGCGCACATGGAAACCTTCGACCTGAAAAATTACGAGAAAGCGGAACGCCTGCTTTTTCAAAATATGCTCGATTTCGATTACGACGCGGACAAGGACATACTCCTCGCGCGCGGGGACAATTTTCTCGAATGGGCCGCGCTCGATTCCCGGTACTACGAAAGCGCCCGCGAAATGTTTGCAAAGGTGATGGAACTCTTCGGCCAGACCGCGCCGGTACTTGAACGCATGCTGAAGTTTTTCATCCGTACCGACAACTTAAAAGAGACGCTCCCCCTCCAGCACTACTTTATGGGCGGGAAAAATAACATCGCGCCCGAGACGCTCGCGGAACTGGGGGGCTACCTTTTGGACAAGCGCTTCGCAAAGGTGGATGGGGTCCCCAACGAGTATCTCGACAGCATAGGCGGGATACGCGAAATCCTGCTGCGGGTGCACGAGGAAGCGCCGAATCTGCCGGAGGGCTACTATCACCTTGCGCGCTACTATCACCATTTCGGCAGCCCCGACATGGACGACGAGCGCCTGACCCTCGAACGCGCGGTGAAGGTCTTTGCCGCCGCGGAGGAGGAGCCGGTGAAGCGCCTCGCCATGCGGATCGACACGCACCGCATGCTCGGCGAGGCCCTGATACGCGCGCGCGAGTTTTTTACGGCAGGGGATCGCCTCCGCGAGGGGGTGCGCCTTTACGAGGAGGGGCTCGAGCGGCGGGTGCTTGGACGGCGCGCCGAATTCGGCAGGCTCTACGCGGACCTGGGCGACCTCGCTTACTTTACGCAGGATGATGACATGGAAGGCGCGCTCCGCTATTACGGCCAGGCCGAAAGCGCGGGCTATGACACGCCGGAACTGCGCTACCGCATGGGCGCGGCCCACTATCATCTTAAAAACTGGGGGCCGGCATTCGAGTATATTTTCTCCGCGTCCCGCGATATGCCGCTGAACCGCCGCGTACTCTACGCGCTCGGCAACACCGCGTACCAGCGGGGCGACTATTTTGCCGCGGAGACCTACTACAACCGGCTCCTCGATCTGCTCCAGAATGACTTCAACCGCTTCCGGCTCGTCATGCCGAACGAGACGCGGGTAGAGGAGGAACTCGCGGAGCGCCTTATGACCGTACAGAACAATCTGGCGGTAACGCTCGAGGCCCTTACCCGCGCCACCGGGGACAACAAGTACCGCTCCCGCGCCATGGGGCTCTACGCGGACTCGGCCCGCGCCTGGGACCGGCTGACCCGCGACCAGCAAAGCATGGAGCGCCTCGGTTCTCTCCCCGGCCAGTCCGGCCCGGGGGTCAACCCCGCGTACCTCAACGTGCAGAACGCCCTGCACCCCCTGCTCGACTACGAGCCGCAGTTTTACTACCGCATAGACAAAGACGGCGCCGAGCCATCGGAGTGGGAGGCCCTGGTACGGCCGGGCTACCGCCTCTCGGGGGGGAGGTAACGCGCCATGGACGAGGGGCTCTCAAAAACGTCCACCGCCGCGATAAGCGCGGGGGCCAGGCCCTGCGCGGCAAAGCGCGCGGCAAGCGCTTCGTAAATCCAGCGGGCGATACGCTCCGCGCTGGGATTGCCGTCAAATTCACTTAATTCGTTCAGGCTGCTATGATCGAGCGGCGCAAGCGTCTCTTTCAACAGCATCTTGAGCAGGGCGAAATCCGCGGCCATGCCCCCCTCGTTCAGAGTCTCGGACTCGATCCAGAGGCGCACACGATAATTGTGCCCGTGCAGGCGTTCGCATTTGCCGTTGTACGCGCTGAGGAAATGCGCGGCGGAAAAATCAGCCTCTACCCGTAACTGGTACATGGCCTGCCTCTTCCTCGCCGAAGACCTCCGCGGTAAAGGTAAACAGTTCCGCGTTTTTTTTCTTGAAGGTTCCCAAAGGCGCCCCGGCCTTGAGGCAGAGGTGATCGAGAAACTGCCGGCGATCCCAGCCCTGCTCGACCGGTACCTGCGGCAGCAGTACGCCTATGCCCTCCTCCGAAAGGAGGAAAAGCCCATGCACCCCTACCCGCACCGTCTCAGGGTCCGGGCAGGGTTCGATTTTCGACAGCACCGAAATCTCGATGCGGCATTGGGGGAGTTCGGAAAGGGTAAGGGGATAGAAGCGGGGATCCCCGAAAGCCGCTTCCGGCGCCATTTCCCGCACACATTCGCGCAGCGGGCCTGCGGCGAGGATGCGGCCTATACAGCCGCGCAGTATCGGCTTGCCCCCCGGAGCCGGCTTCAGGTGCAGAGTGACAAACGCGCCAAGATGCTCGGCGAGCGTCCCCTCGCCGGCAAGGGGCCCCAGAACCGGCTCCCGCTTCTCGAGGCGCGCGGCAATAATTTCCCGCGCCTCCGCCAGGAGGAGTTTTTTTTCTTCATCGGTTAAGGTGATACTCATAGCAAGAAGTATAACAGAGGGAGAGGAAAGTGTCGAGCAGCCCTATCCCCATTGCGCATCGCGATAAAGTATGCTATCATCATTCTCTTCGGGGAGTGACCCTCCCCCCCTTGTCATGCCCTCCCCCCCATGCGGCAACATGGAACCATGCAAGCAAACCGCGAATCCGCGGCCGCGGCTATCGAGCGGCTTAAGGCGGAAACGGCCAGGGCCTTTGTCGGGCAGGAGGAACTGGTCGCGCATTGCGTCATCGCGCTCCTGGCCGGGGGGCACATTCTCGTCGAGGGGGCACCGGGGCTGGGCAAGACGCTGCTCGTGCGCTGCCTCGCGCGGGCCATAGGGGGCGAGGCGCGGCGCATTCAATTCACCCCGGACCTCATGCCCGGGGACATTACCGGCAACATCGTGCTCGACCTCGCCACCGGCGCCTTCGTTACCCGCAAGGGGCCGGTCTTCTGCAACGTCCTGGTGGCGGACGAAATCAACCGCGCGCCGGCCAAGACGCAGGCCGCCCTCTTCGAGGCCATGCAGGAGTTTCAGGTGAGTCTCGATGGGGTAAGCCACGCCCTCCCGTCCCCCTTCATGGTCATGGCGACCGAAAACCCCTGCGAGCATGAGGGTACCTATCCCCTTCCGGACGCGCAGAAGGACCGCTTCCTGCTGAAACTGCAGGTGGGATACCCCACCCTCGCGGAGGAAACGGCGCTTCTTGCGCGGGTGCTGGACGGGAAGAGCGGCGCGTCCCTCGACCTCGAGGCCGTGGGGCAGGTGCTCAGCCCGCGGGAGGTGCTGGCCCTGCGGGACCTGGCCGCGCGGGTGCGGGTCGATCCGGTCATCCTCGATTACGCGGCGCGGCTCACGGCGGCGACCCGCGACCGGGCGCTCTTCGAGACCGGCGCGGGCCCGCGCGGGAGCCTCGCGCTGGTCCGCTGCGCCCGGGCCAGGGCCCTCAGCGAGGGGCGCGACTTCGTCATCCCGGATGACATAAAGGCCCTGGCCGTCCCCGCGCTCGCCCACCGCGTCACGCTGCCGGCCGAGAGCGAACTGGAGGGGCTGGACGCGCGCCAGGCCATAGCGCGTGTGCTCGCGCGGGTCGAGGCCCCCCGGGCATGAAGCCGGGCGCGCCCCTTTTCTGCCTTGCGCTCATGTTCCTCGCGCTGGGCTGCGCGGGCTTTTTTTCCGAAACCGCGGCGCTCCTCTGGCTGCTTACGGGGCTGGCCCTGCTGCCCCTCCTTGCCGCGGACGCGCTGGTCCTCCTCTGCCTCTCCCGCCCCCTCACCCTAAAGCGCGAAATGCCGCAGTCGCTCGCGCAGGGGGAGCGCGCCCGTGTGCGCCTCGTTCTGAGCGCGGGGGGGCGGGGCTATCTTGCCAAAAAGGTGCTCCTCTGGGATATGCACCCCCTCGCGATGCGGTCGGCCGCCTTCCCCGCGGCCCTGGATGGCGCGCTCCTGCGGCGGGGGGGGCTGGTCTTCGAGTACGAGGTCATCCCGGAGGAGCGGGGGAACTGGGCCTTCACGCACGCGGAGGCGCTCCTCGCTTCGCCGCTGCGGCTCTGGCGGCGCAAGGTGATCCTGGCCGCGGCGAGCAGGGGGAAAACGTACCCCGACTTCAAAAAAATCCAGGCCGCGGCCGGCAGGGAACTGCGGGTCCTCCTCGAGCGGACGGGCCTGAAGCCGCTGCGCCGCCGGGGGCAGGGGCTCGAGTTCGAGAGCCTCGGCAATTTCAAGGAGGGTGATTCTATCCGCGCGATCGACTGGCGGGCCACGAGCCGCAGCGTGTCGCAGGGGAACCGGCGGCGCGTCATCGTGAGGGAGTACCGCGAGGAGCAGGACCAGCAGGTGCTGCTCCTGCTCGATTCGGGCTACCGCCTCCACCGCCTCGAACGGAGCGGCGCCGCGCTCCGCCTCCAGTTTGACAGCGCCCTCGAGGCCGCGCTCCTCCTGGCCTGGGTCAGTCTGAAGCATGGGGACTCGGTCGCGGCGCTCTCGTTCGGCGCGGAGCGCCGCTGGGTAGCGCCGGTGAAAGGCGCGTCCGCATTCCGCGCGCTCATGAACGGCCTCTACGACCTGCACAGCGCGCCGGTCCCTTCGTCACCCTTTCGAGGGCTCGAGGACGCGCTCGCCCGCCTCCGCCGCCGCACCTTCATCATCCTGATAAGCGCGTTCAACGAGGAGGACGGGCCCTCACTGTCCCCCCTGATGCGGGCCGCGGGCCGCAGGCACCTCCTCCTCGCGGTGAGTATGCTCGAACACGAAATGGAGGCCCTCGCGTCGTCCGGCCCCGGAGGGCAGGGCGCAAGGAAGCGGGAGGCGGCGCTGGAGGCGGCCGCGGCCTTCGCCTGCCGCGCCCGCCGCCGGGAACTCTTTTTGCGCTGGGAAAAGGCCGGCCTCCTCACGCTGGAAGCCTCGCAGGAGGCGCTGGCCGGCGCGCTCCTCGACCGTTACCTCAAAGTGAAACTGGCGGGGCGGCTGTAGCAGCGTCATTTTTCCCGGCCGTCCCCCCTTGCATCGCGCGGGCATTATGCATATACTATCAATATGAACATACCAAAGCGATACCTCTGCGCGTTCGCCCTGCTCGCGCAGAGCCTGTGCCTTTTTGCGCAGGCAGGGGCCGAAACCGCGCGCCCCGGCTTAAGGGCCGCGTTTGCAAAAGCGGGTATACCTCTGCTCGAAACCGCGCTCAGTCCGGCGGACTTTGAAGTAACGACGCTCTCGGGCGAAAAAGTCCGCCTCAGTTCGCTGGCGGGCTCGTATGTCTTTCTGAACTTTTGGGCGACCTGGTGTCCGCCCTGCCGCTCCGAGATGCCCTCAATGGAGGCGCTCTACAAGCGTTTCAAAGTGCGGGGGCTGCGCTTTCTCGCGGTCGACATTCAGGAAAACAGGGAGGCGGCGGCGCGCTTCGCCTCCCGCTATCAATTCAGTTTCCCCATAGGGCTTGACCTTTCAGGCAGCATAAGCGAGGCATACGCAATCAAGGCCATTCCGGCTACTTTCATCCTGAACAAGGAGGGCCGCATAATCGCCCGCGTCACCGGGAGTCTCGACTGGAGCGCGCCGGCAGTGCTGGCGGCCTTCGAGACCCTGCTCGGCAGCGATGGATAGCGGCGGCCTCTCCGTCCTCGCGGCCTTTGCGGCAGGCCTGCTTTCATTTTTATCCCCCTGCATACTGCCGCTCGTTTCCAGTTGCCTCCTGTTGATAAGCGGCGCGCGCTCTGAAGAGGGTGCCGCGCTGCCCCGCGCCCGCATTGTCCGGTCGACGCTCTTTTTCGCCGCGGGCTTCACCCTCGTCTTCATCGTTATGAGCGTGATCGTGTACGGCTTGATGGTCGTGGTCGGGGGCGCGGCCGGCCGCGTCATCAGCATAGTGTCGGGAAGCGTCGTTATCCTGCTTGGGGTACAGATCATCTTTAACTGCATACCTTTCCTCAATTACGAAAAGAGGCTCCCGCTCGCGCGGGCGGCGGGCGGCCCGCTGGGGGCCTTCGCGGCAGGGCTGGCCTTCGGCGCGGGCTGGACTCCCTGCGTGGGCCCCGTGCTCGGCGGCATACTGATGCTGGCGGGGCAGAGCGGGAGCCTTGCGCTCGCGGTGCTCTACCTCGCGGCCTACTCGCTCGGGCTCGCGCTTCCCTTTCTGCTGGCGGCGGTCTTCTGGGGGGCATTCCTCAGCGTACTCGCAAAGATGAAGCGCCTTATGCCCGCGCTCCACATCGCGAGCGGAATACTTATCATTTGTATAGGTATATTGATGACGGCAGGCCGGCTCGCTGCCTTCAACGCCCTCTTCTTTCGGATGGGGTTCGCGCTCGAAGACTGGGCCGCTTCTGGCGCCCTCGCGGTGCGTCTCGCGCCGGCCGCGCTCCTGCTCGGCCTGGGCCTCGCGCCGTTGGCAGCCGCCCTCATACGGAAAAAGAGGCCCCGCATAGCGGCGCTTGCAGTCGCCGTCCTCTGCCTCACGCTCGCCGCGCTGAATGCCGCGGGGGTTTTGAACTGCGCCCTGGCGCTCGCCCGCTGGCTGAGTTTCGGCGGATGAAATCGTCGTGTTTTAGTTCAAAACTGATAATTACCGGGCGCGTACACTTCTTCTATACGGATTAGACGCGCGGCGCATCCGCGGATGCCGGCGGGGCCCTCGCCGGAGAGGGCGCAGAGCGCAAGGACCGCGTCACCGGCCAACTCGCCGTCACGCAGTTCCGGCAGCGCGAGGCGTATGCCGGTGCGTTCGGCCTTGAAAGCGTTCCAAAGGCGGCTCTTCCCCTGGCCGCCCGACACCCGCATCTCGGTGACCGG
The DNA here is from genome assembly GCA_031272575.1 of Treponema sp. Taxonomy (GTDB): domain Bacteria; phylum Spirochaetota; class Spirochaetia; order Treponematales; family Breznakiellaceae; genus JAISTO01. The sequence continues at coordinate 25,587 of JAISTO010000037.1, forward strand.
CATACCCGCGGCCCCGAGATGCTCAGCGGCCTCCCGCACCGCGTCGGCCATGCGCTCGAGGACGGCTCTGCCCCGCGCGAGGCGCGTGTCCCCCGCGGGCGGCGCGCTGCCGGCAGTCTGCCGGAGGGGGGGAATCAACTCGGCAAGGAGCGTCTCGTAGTCCCGCATGCGGCCTTCCGCGCGGCGGTAGGCCTCGAAAAGGGCCCCCGACCGCGGAATCAGTACCCCCGCGTTGAAGAGTCCTTCCAGCGGATGGGGCAGGCAGCGGATGCCGGGCCGTATGGCCGGCTGTAGGGCCGGCCCCGTGCCGCACCTGTTGATCCCCTCGGAACTGCCGGCCCGGTCGCAGACGAGCCCCGGCTCGAGGCAGCCCGTGCCGATAAGCGCGGCGGCAAAGTCGCTGGCCCCTGCCGCGATGGGAACCCCCTGCGTGAGGAGCCCCCCCCCGCAGCGCCGCGCCCCCTCGGCGGAGACCGTCCCGATCAAGGAGGCCATCGAAACAAAGGGGGCGAATTTCCCGCTGTCCAGCCCGAACGCGCGGCATTGGGTCTCGTCCCAGTAAAAGGGCCCGAACGCGGGCCGCGGCAGGCTGGTAACGGGGGCCGCGCCGAGACGGAAGCAGAGCCACTCGTGGCTCGAGAGGAGGCGGGCCGTCCGGGCAAGGGCCCCGGGCTGCGCGTCCGCGAAGGCGCGGAGGAGCGGGAGGAAGAGCGAGGGGGCCCGCTCCGCGCCCGCGGGCCGGACAGCGGGGCCGTCCCAGGGGATCAGGGTGACAGCCCTGCCCGCATGGTCGAGCGCCGCGAGGCTCGGGCCGTTTCCGGAGACGCAGACGCAGTCCGGCCTCAGCCCCGCTGCCTGCGCCGCCAGGGCCTCGGCGCAGAAAGCGAAGGCCCGTTCCCAGTCCGCAAGGCGGCGCGCCCGTGCCCGCCGCCGGGGGTACACGGAGCGGGCGTAGGCCCTCATGCGGCCCCGGTCGTCTATCAGCGCGGCCTTAAGGGACGTACTCCCTATGTCCGCGCAGAGTATACATGTTGAAATGACGGCCCCCTACCCGCGGGTATCTGAGGGCGGAGTCTTGAAGCGTACGTTCAACAGCGCGCCGCTGCCCTCGACGGTACAGACCGGCGAGAGGATGCGGTCGTCCGAGGGGGCGCGGAGGGAGCACTCGGCGAGTTCCGTACCCGGGGTGATTCCCTCGGTAAGGGAAGGGTAATCGGGAAGCAGGGAGAGGCCCTGCTCGGAAAGGCCGCGGACCTCGCCGGTGACGAGCGCCCTGCTTTCGGGGTGGACAAAAGCGAAAGCGGCGCGCCCCGTGTGCAGAGCCGCGACGCGCGAGAGGGCCTCGGGGAGCTGCGAGACTTCGGTTTCCGGCTCTTCCCGGATGACGCCGCTGAGACCCATCTTGCGGCCGTTTTCCGCGTCGCTGCCGGAAAAAGACTTTCCCGTCAATATAATTAATGGACAGGCTTCTTTGGGACGTTCGGCCCGCACGAATTGCAGTACCGTCTGCCACTGCTTCGGAAAATCCCTTCCGCTCACCAGGATGACATCGGGGTCAACCTCGTCAATGTTGTCCATCAATTTAAGCGGATGGCTGTAGCGGATGACGTCGAAACCCGCGGCCTTCGCGCAGCGGCCTACGGTGACGGAGGTGCCTTCTGAACAGGCGAGGAGCATCAATTTCATTTATTCGGTTCTCCTGCCGGTCACCTGGTAGTCGACGATAGTCCAGACGGTGTCTTTGCGCGCGAGAATGTAGAGGTACTCTTTCACCTCGGTGTAATTTGAATAGTGAAACCGCTCCTCGACCGCCACGGTACCTTCCGTGTCGTTGTACTCGGTGCGCAGAATTTTGAATTCGTTCGGCGCGGCCGCAATGTCGTTGTCGATGCGGGGTTTTTGCAGTTCTTCGCGGAAGCGCGCGAGCATGCGGGCGCGGCCTTCCTCGGACTCGGCGCGCCATTGCCGCTGCCGTACCGGATCGCGTGAAAGCAGGGCCTCGAGATCGAGGTAGAGGAAAAATTTCGGCCACTGGGAACGCTGCCGCGCGGTGATCGTGTAGGAAACTACCTCGTCCGGAGGGAGTTTCGCGCGGATGAGGATTTCGGCTGTCTCCTCGTCGAGCGTCTGCTCTATGCCGCCCTCCGCGTCCGGGAGTTTGGGCGGCCGTATCACGAGACTCAGGACGTTCGACTCGAGCGCCGCGGGGCCCTTTACGGCTGCTTCCTGCCGCAGCGCCGCGGCCGGTTTTTTCGCCGTGCTGTACAGGTCCGGGTACAGCGCCGCGCTGACGATATACGAGCCCGGTGTTTTGAATTCCGCGTAGTTCCGCAGATCCTCGTTGAACGAGAACGATTCGCCCCCCTCGATAGCGACCTCGCGGAAGTAGATGTTCCCGCCGGTTACCCGCTTGCGGATAAGAGAGTCCGCCTGCGGCACCGGACGATTCGCCGCGGTGCGCGCGTTAATATCGAGCGAAAAGATTTTATCATCCGCAAGTTTGAAGCGGTACGTATCCATGCCGTTGTTGCTGATCGTCACTTGTACGAGTATGGGGCCGGAATCGAGAAAGTACATCCGCTTGTCGTAGAAGCGCAGGTAGAGCGAGACGTTCCCCGCAAACACAGGCCCGCAGAGCGCCGCGGCAAGAAGCGCGGCGCAGAGCAATCGTTTTTTGATCATATATGAATAGTATCGGCAGTTTGGGGGGATTTTTTAACCGCGGATCTACCCTATGAGAGACGCGGGATTCGAACCCGCCGCCTTCAGCTCCGGAGGCTGACGCTCTATCCAAATGAGCTAGTCTCTCTTTCTTTATGACAGTATAGACCGCGTAAAAAAAAGTGTCAAGGGGGCGGGGGGAAGTGAACCGTCACTCCGCGCCTCGAGCGCGGAGTCTCCCTGCGGAGAGATTTCGCGGGTTAAACCACGGAATGACGGATACGGCAAAGCCGCTCAGGCGCCGGTAAGGGCCAGCACCTTCGTGGGGCACTTGCCCACGCAAACGCCGCAGGCGGTGCAGCCCTTCGGGTCGATCGCGGGGATGCCGTTCTGCATCGTGATGCATTTTTGCGGGCAGTTCTTCACGCACATTTCGCACTTAATGCACCCGGACTTGCAGTAGCGCGCCACCTGCGCCCGCACCGGGTTGCGGTTCGAGCAGAGGGGCATCGCGATCTTTTGCCCACGGGAGATAGTGCGGATAAGGAACTGCGGGCACTCGGAGGCGCATTTCTTGCAGCCCGTGCACTTTGCCGGATCGATGACCGGGACGCCCTCGGGCCCCATCGCGATAGCGTCGAAGGGGCAGACCTTGATGCAGTCCCCGAAGCCGGCGCAGCCCCAGGAGCAGAGTTTTGTCCCCCCGCAGGAGATTTTCGCGGCCCGGCATGAGCGTACGCCGGTGTACTCGCCCCGGGGGAGCGCCTTGTCCCGAAAGCCGCGGCACGCGACGAGCGACACCATGGGAATGACGGCCGCGTCCACGCCGAGGAGCGCGCCCAGTTGCTCCGCGACCGCCTGGCCCCCCACCGAGCACTTGTTCGCCTCCGCGCTGCCTGCCGCGAGCGCGGCCGCGTAGCCGTCGCAGCCGGGAAAGCCGCAGGCCCCGCAGTTCGCGCCCGGGAGGAGCGCCCGCAGACTCGCCGCGAGCGGATTTTCTTTTACCGCGAAAACCCGCTTAAAAAACCCGAGCGCCAGCCCCAGCGCAAAGGCAAGCAGCAGGGCAAACGCCGCGGTAATCAGTATGATGGTCATAGTGTTTCCTTATGCAGTGGTACCAGTATATCATGTTTCCGAAAAAAAGCAAGGGGGCAGGCAGGCAGCAATTCTCATTTTACCGTGGTCTCGTACTTCGCAATCGTATACGGACTCAGGGAGACGGCCCCCCCGCATCACGCCCAAGTCCCCAGACCCCCTAAAAATCGAACAGCGGTAACTGGAGGCCGGCGCCGTCGCTGTCGGAAAGGAGGCGGCGGATGCGGGCGGCGTCGTCGGGGTGGTCGAGGCGCGCGCCGGAGCAGGTGACGAAGTAGCGCGCTCGTTTCAGGACGGCCCCCATGCGGCGGAGCGTGTCGAAGCTGAGGGCGCGGCGGCGGCGGGTCTCGATGATGCGGCGCGCGGTTTTCGCGCCTATGCCCGGGGCGCGGAGCAGGGTCTCGTAAGGGGCGCGGTTGATGTCGATGGGGAAGAAGTCCAGGTGCTTGAGCGCCCAGGCCGTCTTCGGGTCGAGGTGCGGGTCGAGGAAGGGGCTCGATTCGTCCAGCACCTCTTCGGGGCTGAAGTGATAGAAGCGCAGGAGCCAGTCCGCCTGGTAGAGCCGGTGCTCGCGCACAAGGGGCGGGCCCGGCAGGTCCGGGAGCCGCGGGTCGGGGAGACCCCGGCCGTTTACGCCCACGGGGATAAAGGCCGAGTAGTAGACCCGCCGCATCCCGAAACGGCGGTAGAGCGCGCCGGAGAGGCTGAGGATGCGGCGGTCGTCTTCGGAGGAGGCCCCCACGATGAGTTGGGTGCTCTGCCCGGCCGGCGCGAAGACCGGCGCACTCCGCAGCCGCTTGCGGTCTTCGGCGTTTTCCGCGCTCGTGTCGCGGACATCCCGCATGGCCGAAAAGATGACCTTGCCGGACTTCTGCGGGGCCAGGGCCGCGAGGCTTTTTTCGGTGGGCAGTTCTATGTTCGCGCTGAGGCGGTCTGCCCAGAGCCCGGCCTCCCGTATCAGTTTTTCGCCGGTGCCGGGAATAATCTTTAAATGAATGTAGCCCGCGAAGCCGGCCTCGCGGCGGAGCGCGCGGGCGGTCGCTATCAACTTTTCCATGACGATATCCGGATCCGCAAAGATGCCGGACGACAGAAAGAGGCCCTCGATGTAGTTGCGTCGATAGAACTGCACGGTGAGTTCGACCAGTTCCTCCACGCTGAAGGACAGGCGGCGCGTGTCCGCGGAGGCGCGGTTGACGCAGTACGCACAGTCGAAGCGGCACACATTGGAAAAGAGCACCTTGAGCAGGCTGACGCAGCGCCCGTCCTCGGTCCAACTGTGGCACACGCCGGCCGGGAGGCATTGCCCGAAGCGGCCGCCCCCCCGCCCGCCGCTTCCCGAGGTGGCGCAGGAGGCATCGTACTTTGCCGCACCCGCGAGGACCGCAATTTTTTCCTGCAAGGCCCCGAAGTCCGTTATACTTGACATACAATTACTATACAAAAGTATAGTTTTTTATGCAAGCGGTCTCAAGCGGAATCTGCCCCCAGACATTACCTGCCCCAACGTCATGCGCATTGCCCTTGTCCCCTTGACTTTTTCCAGGGGAATCAGTATCTTTAACATTGATACTATCGAAAAGATACGTTTTAAGGAGTGTTCAATGAAAGCGGCATTAAAAATTCCCGGCCCCGAATCAGTCTGGAAGATACTCCAGGAGGTCGCCCAGGGGCTCAAGGAACTGAAAGAGGCTCAGGCAGCGATTCAGGCGGTTCAGGCGGAAGAGAACCT
>JAISTO010000050.1 GCA_031272575.1 Treponema sp.
GTCAACAAGTTAAGAAAAACAAGACCGTCATTGCCGGGCTTGACATAGTTCGGTTTTAACCGAACTACGCAATCTACTCCTCAAAAGGGCCATTTTGGTAGAGATTCCGCGATCAAGTCGCGGAATGACGATTGGCTCTTTCCTTAACTTGTTGACAGTGACGGGGCTACTGTGTGTATCTGTGGACTGTTTTCGTGTTCTTTGTGTGCTTTGTGCATCTCCCGTGCCCCCCATCCCCCCCAGAGGAGGGGACGGGGCATCACTCCCCCACTCCCTAAGCGCTCCGCGCCCCCTACTCCCCAAGCGGCCGGAGGCCGCCCGCCCCCCTTGTCAAAAGCCCCGCCTATCCGCTACCATGGCGCTGGTGACACTATGCATTCGTTTCTCGAACTGGAGGGGGTCTCGTTCCTGGCGCAGGGGCGGGCGATTGTGGACGGCTTCTCGTACGCCTTTGCCGAAGGCAGGACGACCGCGCTTGTGGGGCCCTCGGGCTGCGGCAAGAGCACGGTGCTGAAACTGGCGGCCGGGGTGCTGGTGCCGGCCGGGGGGCGCGTCCTCTTTCAGGGGCGCGATCTCGCCGCTATGACACGGCAGGAGAACCTCGCGTTTCACCGCTTCGGGTCCCTGGTGTTTCAGGACTCGGCGCTCTGGGCGAACCAAAGCCTGCGCCAGATCCTCGAATTGCCGCTCAGCCTGCACTTCCCGGCCCTCAGCGCGCGGGAGCGGGAAGAGCGCGTCCAAAAGGCCGCGCGGGATGTGGGTTACCGCCGCGGCCTTGATGTCCGGCCCTCGGCCCTCTCGATGGGCGAGCAGAAACTCATCGCCTTCGCGCGCGCTATCATCACGGAGCCGCGGCTCCTCTTTCTGGACGAGTGGATCGAGTCGCTGGACGACGCGGCGGAGCGCCGGCTTATCAGCCTGGTAAAGGAACACCAGCAGGCGGGGCATACGATCATCTTTATAAGCCACGAGGTCACTGTGGTGCGCGATCTCGCGGACTGCATCGTCGTGCTGCGGGGCGGGAAATGCTGCCGCGTCTTGCGCCGCGAGGAATTGCGCTCGGATGCGGAACTGGCGGAGTATCTGGAGGAGACGGCATGAAATTCAGAATACGCTTCGCGGATCAGATTGTCGGTCTCATCGTCATCCTGGGGCTGGCGGCGCTCGTCTTCGTGATCATCATGCTGGGGCGCTCGCAGCGCTGGTTCGCGAAGGACCGCGCCTACACGACCAGTTTCGCGTCCGCGGCCGGGCTCAGCAACAACATGGCCGTCCAGTTCCGCGGCTTTGCTATCGGGAGTTTAAAGTCATTCATATTGACTGACGACAACACGGTCGAAGCCAAATTCATCATATATGAAAATTATCTGGATCGCGTCAAAAACGGCTCGCTGGTCGAGTTGATGGTAAGCCCAATAGGCCTGGGGAACCAGTTCCTCTTTCATCCGGGCCGGGGCGAACCGCTCGAAGAGGACGCGTTCATCCCCTCGATCGGAACGCCCGAAGCGCAGGCGCTCATCGAGGCGGGGCTTGCGGACGCGCCCCAGCGGGACGACAGCATCTCGCTGCTCCTCAACCGCGTAAGCAGCGTACTCGATATTGCCAACCGTACGCTCATCGATGTGGACAACGCCTTCAAGGGGACTGACACGACGAGCCTCGGCCGCATAGTCGGCAGCCTCGAGACCACGCTCTCGGGCGCGAAGGGGCTGCCCTCCACCGTGAACACGACGCTCGCCGATGTCAACCTGATCCTCGAAAGCGTCGCGGGGACTATCGCGGCCGTGCAGCCGGTGCTCGCGGATGTCAAGACGCTCACTGCCAAGTTGAACGACCCCAGCGGCCTCGTGTACACGGTGCTCGACACGAACGCGCCGGTCTATCAAAACCTGGTGAACTCGCTCAGTTCACTTTCCAATATGCTGAAGAGCCTGGACAAGACGATCTCGTTCGTGCCCGGGCAACTGCCGCAGGTAGGGGGCCTGCTGCAGGACCTGCGCACTACCCTCGCCAGCGTCGAGGATGTGCTCACCGCGCTCGCCAACAACCCGCTTTTAAAGAAGGGGGTTCCGGAGCGCGTGCAAAGCGAGTCATCGGGCGCCCCCCTGCGCGATGTGGAGTTTTAACCGATGCGGTTTTCGCTAAGCCCGGAACTGAGTGCCGCCATCCTCTTCGCGATGGAAGATCAGGAGCGCCGCTTCATGGTGGACGCGCGGGAGGGCAGCCTCGCGGCCAGGGACGAGGACGGGGACGAGATCGACGCGGACGAGAACGCGGGGGGCGGGCGTTACTACGCGCTGCCTGTATGGGATTCCTCCGACGGCTTTCAGGTGATGGAACGCTTCACCGCGAAGTGCAAGAGCGCGCCGATTCGCAAGGCCCTGCGCGCGGCGCTCGAGCGGGGCCGCGGCGTGTTCCGGGCCTTCAAGGACGTGCTGGAGGCGTACCCGGAAATGGAAAAAGCGTGGTATGCCTTCAAAGAAAAAGAAATGAAAAAGGCGCTGCGCGATTGGTACAACGGCCTGCGCGAGGAGTGGGGCCTCGAGCGCATAGGCGAGGAGCCTGAAGAGACCGAAGACCTCGTCCTCGAGGACTTCATCTTTCGCAACTACACGCCGGCCGACTTCGACGCGGCAAACGCGCTCTACCTCGCGTGCAGGGCGCTTAGCCCCTCCCCCGAGGCCTTTTCCCCCTGCCTCTCCCGCGAGGCGCTCGCGCGGGGCCCGGCGGTCGTCGCCGAAACCGGCAAGGGTATCTTCGCGGGCTTCTGCGCGGCGGCCTTTTCAGAGGACGCGCTCTGCGACATAAAGGCCCTCGCCGTCAAACCCGAATACCGCGGCCTGGGGGTCGGCGAGGCGCTCCTCTCGAAACTGCTCGAAAAGCCCCTCTGCAAAAAAGCCGCCGCCGCGATCAACCTGCCGGGCGACCTCGAGTTCTTCGCCCGCGTCCTCGCCCGCGAAGGCTTCGCGCCGCTATGGACCAGATACCGGCGGGGCTAACGGGGCGCATGGACTAAACTTGTCCCACATCTTGGATTAAAAAATTATCCACAGATTTACACAGATAGACACAGATTTTTTAGGAAAACTTAAACGCGAATGGTGGGCAACTATGTTGCCGCCGAATCCCCCCAAAAGGGCCATTTTGGTAGAGATTCCGCGATGGAGAGGGGGGCGCGTTGAACGCGCTCGCCGTTCTACGAACGGTTCGGCGCTTGCGCCGCTCGGTCCCGTTTCCAAGCCACGGAATGACGATTGTCACTTTTCTTAACTTGTTGACAGTGGAGTAGGGAGGGGCGCCCGCCCCCGTCACTCCGTCTTTGCGCCACCCCGTCACTCCGTCTTTGCGCCCGCCCCGTCACTCCGCGCTTAAAGCCTAAACTTGTCCCATATCTTTAGCCCACTCTGAAGAAACAGGATTTTAAGAATTTAACCGCGAATTATGCTAATGAACGCGAATTTTATTAAGAGTAATATTC
>JAISTO010000066.1 GCA_031272575.1 Treponema sp.
GGGGGGGGGGGCAGAGACTGACTCGTACGCCCTGGAGTGGAGATTCTGGCCGTATACGCAGGCTATCAGGCCAGCCAGCGCGCCAGAGAACGGCGCGGGCGCGGTGTGGGTAATGAACAGTGGACGCATAGCGAATATCTCCTTCCAGGTAAAGATACTACCATAACGATTCTGTTTTGTCAAGTGAAAAAGCGAAAATTTTGCGAAAAAAAGCGTTTTTTTAAAGGGAATTGGGCAAAACCAAGCGGTTAAGGCGCTGCATTCACTCCTCCCAACGCCTTCTTTTGCTTTTCAACATACACTGATTGCGCGGTTTCTATGTTTGCAAGGCGCTGTTCCAGAACCGCTTTTTCAGTCATGTTGATTCCAGGAGTATGCAAGATGCCGTCGAGCCGTTCCAAATGTCCGGCACAGGCGTAATGAAACGCGTCCTTCGGCATTCCGTTACAACGGGTTTCTTTTCGGTGCGGTAGTATACGGTCAGCGACACTATACGAAGCGCCTGCTTCCACCTCTTTTAAAGCCAACAAGCCCTCGTCAAAACTTTTGATGCCATTGGAGAGGCTGTTTGCGGCCTTTTTGTCGACAGGGGTACAAAACGCCAGTTCCTGTGCGAGATAGGCTTGTTCCAGTAAAACCACCGCTTCCAAATCGCAAGCGGCATTCGCCTGGACGGTTTGGAAAGAGGCAAGCGCAAGGGAGAGGCCCTTGTTGTAGCTAACCCTGCCGTCCCCTTCGCGTCCTTCAGTGTCGAGCCATGCACGCCCCTGATAAACACGGGTAACGCTTGTGCCTATATTATCGAGTAAGCCAACCCGGTCCATACTCCGCCTCCACCTCTGCCATGTTCCAGCCGCTCTTAATCAAATAATCCGTCAGCCCGCGCTCCTTGAAGAACTTTGCCAACCAGGGCGGCATGGGGACGGTCTTGTCCAGAGTCATCGCCTCGTCTTCCTTCCCGGCATCGCGTAAGGCCGTGGCCTGCTGCCATACAGCAAATTTTTCGTCATCTGACATAAGTCTATGCGTCATCTTTGCATCCTCCATACAGTCGCTTAGTATACCATGTCGGGGCGCTAAGGTCAACAGGCCGCATTCCACTCCCCATCCCCCCTAAAACCCTATCCGAAACACGCTGCCCTTGCCGGGCTCGCTTGTCACGCGGATGCCCCCGCCCTGCGCCTTCATGAGGGCGGCCGCTATCGCAAGCCCCACGCCGGAGCCGCCGGTGCCGCGGCTGCGGGACGCGTCCGTGCGGTAGAAGCGCTCGAAGATGTGGGGCAGGGCCGCCCGCTCTATCCCCGCGCCGGTGTCCGCCACGAAAACCTCCTTCCCCCGGTTCCCCAGGGTAATCGTGCCCTGGTCCGTATACTTGAGCGCGTTCGCGGTAATGTTGATAAGCACCTGCGCGGCCCGGTTGTAATCCGCGTGCACGATCTGGCTTTCCGTTTCGAGCGCGAGCGCTATCCCCTTGCGCTCCGCTTCAGGTTGAAAATAGCCCGCGGTCGTTTCTATCAACTTTGAAAGGTCGAAGTCGGTTTTGTTCAGGGTGATATGCTCCCACTCGAGGTCCGCCAGCAGGGACAGGTCAGATACGAGGCGCGCGAGGCGCAGCGTTTCCTCGCGGCAACTTTCGAGGCGCGCCTTGTCCGCGGGCCAGACCCCGTCGAGCATAGCCTCGAGGGTACCTTGCAGGCAGGAGAGCGGCGTGCGGAGTTCGTGCGCCACATCCGCGCTCAGTTGCCGCTGCCGGCGGTGCAGTTCCCGGATCACGAGCGCGGACAGGAAGACCGTCACGCAGAGGATCACGAGCGCGTACACGCAGACCCACATGATGTGACAGGAGAGCGCGTAGACCACCACCGGCACGGTGAGGCACCCGACGACGCTGTACAGCGCCGCGAGTTTGGTTTTGAATTTCATGCCGGACCTCCGGCCGCCCCTCCGGCCGGACCACCGGTCGATTTTTTGACCGCAATTCGATAACCCATGCCGTAAACCGTTTCGATATAGCGCGGGTTCCGCGGCTTGTCCCCCAACTTCTGCCGCAGGTTTTTTATATGACTGTCTACCGCGCGGTCGAAGCCGTCGAAGTCGTTTCCCCCCACCGCGTCGATAATTTCATCGCGGGTGAAGATCTTGTGGGGGCATGACGCGAGGAGCGCGAGGATCTCGTACTCGCGCGCGGTAAGGGTGATGGGCAGCCCCGCGCGCAAGACGCGGCGGTTCTCGCGGTCGATGAGGAGGTCCCCCACAGCGCACACAGTGCCCCGCGCGGCGCTCTTCGACTGGCCCGTGCGGCGGAGTATCGCCTGAATGCGGGCCGCCAGTTCCCGCGGGCTGAAGGGCTTGGTGACATAATCGTCCGCGCCCATGCTGAGGCCCTGCACTATGCTCGTCTCGTTCACCTTCGCGCTGATCATGATGATGGGGATGTCACTGGCGACGGCATCGTAGAACCCGCTCCGTATGCGCTTGCAGAGTTCCTCCCCCGGCAGGTCGGGCAGCATGAGGTCGAGGAGCACGAGGGACACGGCCTCACGAAACAGCACTTGCTGCGCCTCCTTGCCGGTGGCCGCGCAGATCGTCTTGATCCCGGACCGTTCGAGATAGGCCCGTATCGTGTCGCGGATTTTCGCTTCATCGTCGACGATGAGGATAAGCGGCGTTTTACTAATGAAACTCCCCCCAGCGGCTGCCGGTTTCGACGCTGACCCGCAGGGGCACGGACAGTGTGCAGGCGCCCTCCATGCAGGCTTTTACGAGCGCGGCCGCCTCCTCCGCTTCGCCGCGCGGGCATTCGAGGATGAGTTCGTCGTGCACCTGTAAGAGCATGCGCGCCCGGCTCCCCGAGGCGGCCAGGGCCTTGTCCAGATTGAGCATCGCGGTTTTGACGATATCGGCGGCCGTCCCCTGGATAGGCGTGTTGATCGCGACCCGCTCCGCCGCCGCCTTTTCGGTCTTGTTGCTCGAGTTGATCCCGATGATCGCGCGCCGCCTGCCCGAGAGGGTGCTGACAAAGCCGTCGGCCTCGGTCTTTTTGATCTGCGCGTCCAGATAGGCGCGCACCCCGGCGTAGGTGGCGAAGTAGGCATCGATAAAGGCGCTTGCCTCGGCGCGGCTGATGTCCAGTTCCCGGGCCAGGCGGAAGGCGCTCATCCCGTACATCACCCCGAAGTTGATCGTCTTGGCGATGCGGCGCTGGGCCGCGCTTACCTCGGCCTCGGGGATATGAAAGATGAGCGCGGCGGTGCGGACGTGCACGTCCTTGCCCTCGCCGAACGCGGCCACGAGGTTCGGGTCCCGCGAGAGGTGCGCGAGGATGACCAGTTCAATTTGATTGTAATCGGCGGAGATGAGAAGGCAGCCGGGCCCCGCGATGAAGGCCTCCCGTATGCGGCGGCCCTCTTCGTCCCGCACGGGGATGTTCTGCAAGTTTGGCTCGCGGCTCGAGAGCCTGCCGGTGGCCGTGCCGCTCTGCACGAAGGTGGTGTGAATGCGGCCCTCGCGGTCGGCAAGCGCGGAGAGGCTGTCCACATAGGTGCTCTTGAGTTTCGAGAGGGTCCGGTGCCGGAGGATAAGGCGCGGCACCTCGTCGACGCGGGCCAGTTCTTCCAGGATAGCCGCGTCCGTCGTGTAGCCGGTTTTCGTACGCTTGCCCGGCTTTAGCCCGCGCTCGACAAAGAGCACCTCCTGTAACTGCCGCGTGGACGCCAGGTTGAAGGGATGCCCCACGATGCGGTAAGTGGCGTTTTCAATTTTCTCCAATTCGCGGCCCATCTCCTCGCCGTAGGCCCGCAGCACCGCGGGCTCTATCTTGATGCCCACCCCCTCCATCTCCGCCAGTATAGGCAGGAGCGGCATCTCCAATTCCTCGAAGAGGCGGAGGCCGCCGGTGCCGCGCAGGGGGTCCTCGAGGAGCGCCTTCAGCCGCAGGCAAAAGTCAGCGTCCTCCGCGGAGTAGCGGCACGCGATCTCGAGGGGGAGCGCGTCGAAACTGCTCCCCTTGGGCACGATGTCGCCGTAGGCGAGGGGGTTGAAATTGAAGTAGAGGGTCCCCAGCGAGTCGAGCGAGTAATTCGTCCGCTCCGGATCCCAGAGCCAGGCCGCGACCATGGTGTCCCAAATGCGGCATTTCCAGCGCGGGATGCCCCAGCCCCGCGAGACCTTGTAGTCGTACTTCGCGTTGTGCGCGGCGACCGTCATAGCGGGATCGGCGAGCAGGGGGGCGAGCAGGGCCTTTACTTCGTCAGGGTTGATGAATGGCGAGACGCCCTCGTGACTTGCCACCGGCACGTAAAAGGCCTCTTTAGGCCGCAGGGCCATGCTGATGCCGATGGGCCGCGCGTTCCACGCGTCGAGCGAGTCCGTCTCGAAGTCGAGCGCGAGCAGTTTCTGCGCCGCTGCCCGCGCGAGGAGCGCCTTAAGGTCGTCAAGGTTGACTATCACCTTATACTGGCCCTCGCCCAAAAGGGAGGCGACGCTTTTCAGGAGGACGGCCGGCTGCCCGGGCGCCGCGGCCGCGGGCTCTGCCTCCCCCTCGCCCGCGGCCAGGGGGAGTTCCTGAGCGGCCGCGCTCAGCGCCGAGGGGTCGAGTTTGCGCGCGATCTGACGCAGGTCGCTGCGCAGTATGTTGAGCGCCGCGGCCGTGCGATTCAGGTTGTTGATGGCAAAGTCCTCCAGCGAACTGACGGAAAGCGGTACATCATTCCTTAGTTTGATAAGTTCGCGTGAAAAATAGGCGCTCTCTTTGCCGGCCGCCAGTTTTCGGCCCACGGCCCCCTCTATCCCCGACAAGTTTTGATAGACCCCATCGAGAGTCCCGTAGCGCCGCAGGAGCATGACGGCGGATTTGTCCCCGATGCCCTTGACACCCGGTATGTTGTCCGCCGAATCGCCGGTGAGCGAGAGGAGGTCGAGTATCTGATCCGGGCCTATACCCCATTCCTCTTTTACTTTATCCGGCCCGAGGCGCTCGCAGGCAAAGCCCCCCCGCGCCGTCTCCTCGCGGGCCGTTCGGGAAAAGCGCAGTTCCCAGACCCCGTCCCCCACCAGTTGCAGCAGGTCCTTATCCCCCGATATGATGAAACACTCGCGGCCCTCGGCCTTGCAGCGCAGGGCCAGAGTCGCCATGATGTCGTCCGCCTCGAAGCCCTCGGCGCGCAGCATGGGGATGCCCAATTCCTCCAAAAAACTCTCGACGAGCGCGGTTTGGGAGTGCAGGTCGTCCGGGGCCTTCTGCCGCGTGGCCTTGTACGCGGCATAGCGCTCGTGCCGGAAGGTAGGGCCCTTCGAGTCGAACACCGCGGCCATGAGGCGGGGCCGCACGAGCCATTTTTCGCGGGGCCGCTCGCTTTTTTCCTCGGCCGGGAGCAGCATACGCGCCCCCTCGTCAATCAAACTCAGCACCGCCCGCGCCACCCCAAAGAGCGCGGACACATTCTTCCCCGACCTGCTCCGCAGAGGCTTTTTTAAGAAGGCAAAATACGAGCGATAGATAAGGGCATAGGTGTCGATAAGGTAGAGCGGTGATTTTTTTTCCATAGGAGGAGTGTAGGATATAGGGGGGACTGTGTCAAGGGACCCGCCCTCGCGTCCGCCCCCGCCGCTCCTTATGTGGACGCCCTGATAAAATTGGTGGCTATGCGGGGCTCTTTTTGCGGGAGGCCGAAGCGCTCTTTGCCGAGGGCGATGCTCTTGATCAAAAACGCCATATTGCGGCCCAGGGCGCGCATAATCTGCAAGCCTTCCGCGTCCTGCCGCGCCTCGGCGGGGCTGTTGCCGTGCACCATGTTCCAGTACTGACTGGAAGCAATGGGCCTCCCCGAGATGCTAAAGTACTTGTTCAGCACATCGAAGGCTGCGGTACAGCCGCCCCGCCGCGCCGATACCACCGCCGCCCCCACCTTCATCGTTTTGTCGACGTGCGAACTGTAGAACAGGCGGTCGAGAAAGGCAAGCAGGGTCCCATTCGGCGACGCATAGTAGACCGGCGAGCCTATGACAAGCCCATCCGCGGCGGCGAAGCGCGGGGCGAGTTCGTTCACTATGTCGTCAAAGACGCACTTCCCCGCCTCCGCGCATTTCCGGCAGCCTGTGCAGCCCCGCACGTCCGTATGCCCCACCTGCGCGATGTCAGTCGCAATGCCGTTTTCGTTCAGCGCTTTGGCCGTCTCGCTTAAGGCCGTGAAGGTACAGCCGGCCGCATGGGGGCTCCCGTTGATAAGCAGGACGTTCATACGTTCCTCCGCGGCTTATAGCCCAGGCTTATCCGCAGCAGGAGCGCCGAACTGAGGCCGCCCGTGTCCGGGTCATTGTCGCCGAACTGCTTCTTGGTCAGTTCGAGGCTTTTGCGTTCGTAGCCGGTCATCAGGCGGATGCCGTAAAGCGCCTCCCCGCGCAGGAAAAAGCGCTCGCCCATCGCGTAATCGGCGCCGCCGCCCAACTGGACAAAGAACGCGTTCCAGTCTGAAAGTTGCAGCCGCTTCCCGTCTTTGTCCGTCTCGCGCCCGTCCGTCCGGTTGTAGGATGACGTGCCTTCAGGCGCGCGCCATTCACCCAGGACGATCTGATACTCCAGGCCCACGAGCGGGAAGATCGTGATTTTCTTTGCCACCGCGATGGGATGCTTCCCAAGCAGGCTTACGCAGAGGGCCGTCTCCCTGCCCGTCCCGGCCTCTTCCATGCTGCCGCCAAACAGCCGCTCCCGGTATTTGTTCGAGCCGGTCTGCAGCGTAAGCGCCGCCTCGGCAAAGATCGCGTCAAGAAAAACGGAGACGCCGCAGTTCAACTGGTCGAGGTCCTGCGTAATCTCGGTAGACACAAACCCGTCCACATCGAGCGAGTAGCGGGTCGCGAGGCTGCTCGCCGAGACGCCGCCGCCCCCCGTAAGGTTAAGCCCGAAGGCCAGAGAAGCCGGCAGAAGCAGCACCGGCAGCAACACGCATTTTTTCATAGCCGCTCCTTAGCCGTCATACCCTTCGGAACTGTAGTTGACGATGAATAGTTGCAGAATGGACGGGTCCAAATCAACAGCGGTGCTGAAATTAACCGTTGTTGTTTCGGCATTGATGTCCGTCTGCGCCTTCTTACCGGTTATTCCGTCCGTGGACGGATTGCCTTGTTTGTTATTTTCCGATGGGTCTGCCCATGTATCATGTGACTCGGCGATGTCGCCCACGACCATCCACACGAAGTAGGGGCCGCCCGTGCCTGTCCAGGGCTGGGTTACATCGCCAGAGGGTAGTTTCAAGTCTATGACGGCGCTGCCACTGGAGACCGTTCCCTTTCCGCCGGCCTTGACACTACTCATGCCCACCATTACCGACACCGTGATGTCGTTACCATTGTGATCGGATGGTATGCCGGTAATGGTGAGTTTTTTGGAAACGCCGTCGTCCCCATAACTGTCCGACGTATCCCCATCGCAGCCGGCAAACGCCAGAACGCAGGCCGCAAGGAGCGCCCCTCCGGCCCGCGCGTAGTTTTTGTTGTGCATAACACACTCCTTTAAGATCAATTTACCGTATGCGGGGAAAAGTGTCAAGCGGCCGCGCCGAACGGAGGAATAAAACTGAGCCCCCTCCAAAAAGTCAGGGGTAGGAATTTATCCACAGATTTACACAGATAAACACAGATTTCTTATTACTAATCGTGTCTTTAATTGGTGACGCAATATGATTGCGCAATCTGTGACGCAACGAAGTTGCGCTATCTGT
>JAISTO010000090.1 GCA_031272575.1 Treponema sp.
GAAAGAGCGGAATTGATGGGCCCCATCCCGACCTTCGAGGAGTTCTGGAGGACATACCTCAAGGAACGGGAGGACTGGAAACGAAAGAAGGAAGAGTCGGATGCTAAATGGGAGAAGCATTTGGCCGAGTCTCGGGCGGACTGGGAGCGGCAGTTGGCCGAGTCCCGGGCGGAGGCGGATCGGCAGTTCGAAAAACTCGAACGGCTTCAGGATCGAAACGAAAAACTCGTCGGGGGCTTGAGCAACTCGGTGGGGGAACTCATCGAGACCCTCGTTGCGGGCAGGCTCTGGGAGAAGTTCAAAGACACGCCCTATAGCTGCCTTGGACGGGCGTATCGGCGGGTGCAAATCTTTGACGGTAATCGGGAAGTCGGAGAGATCGACATACTGCTTTCCAACAGCGACCTCTGCATGGCGGTGGAGGTGAAGCGGGAGCCGATTCTGCGGGACATCGACCACCACCTCAAGCGCATGGCACTTATCAGGAAGCATCC
Organism: Treponema sp.; assembly: GCA_031272575.1. Taxonomy (GTDB): domain Bacteria; phylum Spirochaetota; class Spirochaetia; order Treponematales; family Breznakiellaceae; genus JAISTO01. Next base: position 495 of record JAISTO010000090.1, read on the forward strand.
GCCTGCCGAGACGGTGGGCAAGAAACTGGTGGGTGCGGTGGCGGGCGGTTTTGTGCCTGCGGAGGTGCGGGACTATGCGCATGCGCAGGGCTTTTTCGTGCTGGAACTGAACGGCGAGTCGGTCTCGCTGGCCGAGCCGCCCGCGGGATTCAAAGCCCGCGAGTGGTAGATTCCGCGGGGAAAGAACCATCGCGGAGGGCCTGGAGCAGACGGCTTCCTACATGGACAAACTTGGCTGCGCCGAGGGCTGGCTCCTCGTGTTCGACCGCGGCGCGGAAAAGCCCCGGGACGAGAATCTACACGCGGGAGGAGGCGGTCGCGGGGAAAAAGATCACCGTCGTGGGCTGTTAGCCCCCCCTACCCGAACAAAATCCCGCTCCCCGGGATATCCACCCCCCGCAGCGTGAGGCGCACCGGCTCATTTGGCTCGCCGGGGACGGCGGCGAGGGTCTCGAGGCCGAGCGCGGGGATGCAGACGGCGGCCTCCCCGCGGGGCTTGCGATCGAGGATGACCCCCTCCCATGCAGTCCCGATTTTATCCGACAGATAGACGCAGGTCCAGAAGAGCCGCGAGGCGCGCTCGGCTTTGGCGGCCGCGGCCGCGGCGGCATCGGCGGCGGCGAGCAGAGGGAGCGCCGCCTCCTCGGAGAGGGGCTCTCCCCCCCGCAGGACGGCGCGCAGCTGCTGATGGCAAAAGAGGTCGCCGTAGCGGCGGAGCGGGCTGGTCACCTGGCTGTACGCGTCAAGGCCCAGGCCCCAGTGCACAGCGGGGCGCATGGACACGACCCGCGGCCGCATGGCGCGGCGCATCAGGTAGGCGCCGGCCAGCCCGGGAAGGCGCTTCTCGGGCAGTTCCCCGGCCTCCTGGCCCGCGAAGGGAAACGCGAGGCCCCGGCGCAGCGCCCACTGCGCGGCCCCCTCGCCGGCAAGCACCATGCACTCCCGCACCATCTCGGCGGAGCGGTACGCCGGAATCGGCTCTATGTGCACCGCGCGCTCCTTCACAAAGATGTGCGCGTCCGGGAAGTCGATCAGCACGGCGCCCGTGTCGAGGCGGCGCTCGATGTTCCGGGCCGCGAGCGCGGCAAGGCGCGGCAGCGGGCCCTCGCCCCCCGCGATCAGCGCGTCCGCCGCGGCGTAATCGAGCCGCGTCACCCGCACGGTCGAAAGCAGCACGTCCGTCTCCGCGATCGTCGCGTCCTCGTTCAGGCTAAGGCGGAATGACAGCGCGGGCGAGGTCTCGGCAAGGCCCAGGCCGAAGAGCGGGACGCAGGCAGGCGGGAGCATGGGGATAGTTCCCTCGGGCAGGTAGAGGCTCGTGCCCCGCGCGCGCGCCTCCGCGCAGGCCTCTGTGTCCGGGAGGATGACCTGCGCCGGGTCCGCCACGTGCACCCACAGGACGAGGCGGCCCTCCGCGCCGCACTCGAGGGACACCGCGTCGTCCGGGTCGCCGCTCCACGCGTTGTCGATGGCAAAGGCCGGCAAATGCCGCAGGTCCACGCGCGGCTCCGCCTGGGGCGCGGGGACGGGCGCGGAGGGTATCGCAAGCGACACCCCGCAGCGGGACGGGTGCGGGTTGCGGAACGCATCCCAGAGCCCCAGCGAGAGGAGGACGCGATGCGCCTCCTCGGGACTTTCCGAATGGCCCAGGTCGCGCAGGCTGCGGCTCTTCTCCGAGGCCCCCAGCGCGAGCGCCTCGATGTCCTGCAGCGCGCCCCGGAGGGTATCGCTTTCATCCTTGCTTAAAACGCCCCCCCCGCGGGCGAGCGCAAGCGCGGCCTCCCGCTGGCCCGACTCCCGCGCCTTCTCCGCGCGCCTTTTTTCGGCCGCCAGCACCTCATCCTCAGGCCTACAGGTGATCGCGTCAGGGGTTCCGCAAAAGTAGACGCCCTCGCTCAGGGCCTGCCAGGCCTGCCAGGCGCTCGCCGGCGTCCATGCGGGAGCACATAACTCCGCCAGGTCTTTCAGGGTGATGGCTGTACCATCATCCTTAAGCAGGGCCCAGGCCTCCTTCAGCGCCGCCGCGCCCGCCACAGCGCCCGCCGCATCCCCCGCTGCATCCCCTTCATTAAAAAAGCGCAGGTCCTTCACCGGCCCCGGATAAATGACGATGATATCCTTTTCGCGTACGTTGATCGTCTCGCCCTGCGCGGTGCGGATCGTCACCTTGGACCCCAGGGCCGTCACGAGCGCGGGCTTCTGCTTGTAGACCGCGAGGCTGCCCGGGGCCGCGCCTAGTCCCATCGGGGCCGCTCCGCGCCTATGGTGGTGACGCCGCCATGCCCCGGGCACACGAGCGTTTCCGGCGGCAGCGTCATGAGGCGGGCGAGGCTTTTTCGCAGGGCCGCCTCGTCCCCCCCGGGGAGGTCGCAGCGGCCGCGGCCACCCCCGGCGAAGAGCGTGTCCCCGGAAAAGAGGACGCCCGCCGCCGCGTCGTAGAAGCCCGCGCTGCCCGGGCTATGCCCTGGCAGGTGGAGCACGGTGAAGGGGCCGATCGTCTCCCCGTCCTCGAGGAGGCGATCCGCCTCGGGGAGGGGGCGCCAAACTTCATTTAGCAAAAAGTCAAGCCCAAGATGATGAAAAGCCTCCGCGTGCGCGGAACGGGATTCGGCGCCCAGGTAAGGGGCATCGCGGCGGTGGATGGCAAGCACGCGGTCACTCGCGCGGACTTGCGGCAGGGCCCCCAGATGGTCGAAGTGGCCATGGGTCAACAGGATGAAGGCCGCATAGCGCTTTTGGCGGCGCAGTTCCTCAAGAATGCGCTCTGGCTCGGCCCCCGGGTCGATGAGGCAGCAGGGCCGCGCGCCGCCCTCGGCCTCGGGCCCCTCGATGGGGTAAAACCAGCAGTTCGCGCGAAAGTCCCCCACGCGGATGACGGGGGGGAGAGCGGGTGTGTTCATGGGGGCATGGTAGCATGGAGAGGGAGGGGTATGCAAGGGGGCCTGCCCACTTGTAAGTGGGCAGGCCCCCTTGACACGCTCCCCCCAAGCCTGCTACCATCATCGCGCTATGCACTTTTTCGAAACGACTTTGAGTCAGTTGCTGCGGGAGAAGGCCCGCAGTCAACCGGAGCATGACTTCCTCGTGTATGCGGATCGGGACCTCCGCTTCACTTACGGGGAATTTGACAAGCGGGTCGACATACTGGCGCGGGGGCTTTTGGCTGTCGGGTTAAAGCCGGGCGCGCATATCGGCATTTGGGCCACCAATGTGCCGGACTGGAACACGCTCCTCTTCGCGGCCGCGCGCGCGGGCATGGTGCTCGTTACCGTCAACACCGCGTACAAAACGCACGAACTCGAATACCTCATGCAGCAGTCCGATCTCGACTGTCTCTTTTTAATCGACGGGTGGCGCGACTCCGATTACGTGTCGATGGTCTACGAACTCGTCCCGGAATTGAAAACCTGCCCCCGCGGCAGCCTCGTGTCGAAGCGCTTCCCCTGCCTCAAGAACGTCGTGTACATCGGTCAACAAAAACACCGCGGTATGTACAGCATGAACGAAATCCTGCTCCTGGGGCAGCACACGAACGAAATCGAAATGCTCCGCATCGAGGCCGCGGCCCGTCCCGACGATGTGGTGAATATGCAGTACACCTCCGGCACCACCGGTTTCCCCAAGGGCGTCATGCTGACGCATCGCAACATACTGAACAACGGCTTCGGCATCGGCGAAAACCAGCGCTTCACGAACGCGGATATCGTCTGCCTGCCGGTGCCGCTCTTCCACTGCTTCGGCCTCGTGCTTGGGATGATGGCAATCCTTACCCACGGCGCGGCCGCGGCCATCGTGGAGTGGTTCGATCCCCTCCTCGTGCTCGCGACTATCCAAAAAGAAAAATGCACCCACGTCTACGGTGTGCCCACCATGTATATCGCCGAGATGGCGCACCCCATGTTCAAGATGTTCAACCTGTCGAGCCTCCGCGGGGGGATCATCTCCGGCGCGTACTGTCCGGTGGAGATTGTCAAGCGCTGTATCGACGAGATGCACATGGCGGAGATCACGATCCCCTACGGCCTCACCGAGGCGTCGCCGGTCACGACGATGACCCGCTGGGACGACCCGCTCGAGGCGAAGGTCGCGACGGTGGGGCGGGCGCTCCCCGGGGTCGAGGTGACGATCCGCAGCCCCGAGACGGGCGAGGAGTGCCCGCCGGACGTCCAGGGTGAATTTTGCAGCCGCGGCTACAGCAGCATGAAGGGCTACTACAAGATGCCGGAAGAAACCGCGCAGTGCATCGACAAGGACGGCTGGCTCCACTCCGGGGACCTGGGGGTAAAAGACGCCGCGGGGTATTTCCGCGTCACCGGCCGCATCAAGGACATGATCATCCGCGGGGGCGAAAACATTTACCCCAAGGAAATCGAGGACTTCCTCTACACGATGCCCGGGGTAAAAGACGTGCAGGTGGTGGGCATAGCCAGCAAAAAGTACGGCGAGGAAGTGGGGGCCTTCGTCATCCTGCATCCCGACGCGCAGGTCACCGAGGATGACGTAAAAGATTTTTGCCGCAGCAAGATCAGCCGCTTCAAGATACCCAAATTCGTCTTTTTCGTGGACTCGTTTCCCCTCACCGGTTCCGGGAAAATCCAGAAGTATATACTCCGCGAGATCGGCGCGAAAAAAGTGGAAGCACTGGGGATAGGAACTTAGCGGCCCGTATGACGGGGGCAGACAACGGCTTCATGGGGCGGGGAGGGGTTGCCCCGCGGCCGCCAGCGGCGTGATGACCAGGAAGCGGCCTTCGAGGGCGCTGAAGCGGAAGGCGCCGGAGGGGGCGCGGTTGCTGAGGCTGAAGGTGAAAGGGCCCCAGCGGAGGCCATCCACGGGCCAGAAGAGGCCCTCGCTGTGGGCGCGCCAGGGGCCTCCGCCAACGGGGAAGATGGACACAGGGGCCTCGGGACCGAGGCCGTGCGCGTCCAATGACGCGGGGGCCGCGGCGAGGCGGCAGTCCTCGCGGGCAGTGAGCCAGCGGCTGGGGGGGGCGGGGCGGTCGAAGAGGGCGCGGATGGCCAGCAGGTGGTCGAGGCGACCGCCGCCCCCGCCGATGATCCAGACCTCGCAACAGCCCTGGGCGAGGAGGATGTCGAGCGCGAGTTCGGTGTCGCTCTGATCTTTGGCGCGGGGGCGGCGGTGGATGCGGCCGGGCGGATAGCGGACGAGGCGCTCGAGACCGCCGGGGGTCTCCGCGAGGGAGTCCATGTCGCCAATGACGGCATGGGGGAAGACCCCCGCGGCCTCGGCGGCGAGGAGCCCGCTATCCGCCGCGACGATGAGCGCCCGCTCGGGGATAAGATCACGGGCGAGGAGCGGCGCGGGCCCCTCGCCGCCCGTGAAGATGATGCCGCGCAATGCGGACATGGCCATGCGGCGCCTGGGGGGGTAGCGCGCAACAAGCCCTTGCGTAGCAAGGGCCTGCGCGCGAGGGGGGGGCGGACGGTGAGGGTCCCTACCAAAATAACGGTCCGGTAATCGCCCCCCCCTTTATACCCTATTCAGGCTGCTTCCCGATGTACGCGAGGATGCCGCCGTCCACGTAGAGGACATGGCCGTTGACGAAACTGGACGCCTCCGACGCGAGGAAGACGGCCGGGCCTACGAGGTCGGCGGTGGTGCCCCAGCGCTCGGCGGGGGTCTTGGCGATGATGAAGGCGTCGAAGGGGTGGCGGGAGCCGTCGGCCTGGCGCTCGCGGAGGGGCGCGGTCTGCGGGGTCTCGATGTAGCCGGGGCCTATGCCGTTGCACTGGATGTTGCGGCTGCCGTACTCGCTCGCGATGTTGCGGGTGAGCATTTTGAGGCCGCCCTTGGCGGCGGCGTAGGCGCTGACGGTCTCGCGGCCCAGTTCGCTCATCATGCTGCAGATGTTGATGATCTTGCCGCCGCCTTTTTTGATCATGCCGGGGATGACGGCCTTGGACACGATGAAGGGCGCGGTGAGGTCGATGTCGATGACCTTGCGCCAGTCGGCGGCCTCCATCTCGAGCATGGGGGTGCGCCGGATGATCCCCGCGTTGTTCACGAGGATGTCGATGACCCCGAGGTCGGCCTCGATCTTTTTGACGAGGGCGACGATCTGCTCCTCGTTGGTGACATCAGCCACATAGCCTTTGGCCGCGATGCCTTTTTCTTTGTACGCGGCGATGCCCTTGTCTACCAGTTCCTGGTTGATGTCGTTGAAGGCGATTTTTGCCCCCGCGTCCGCGAACGCGCTCGCGATGGCAAACCCGATGCCGTAAGAGGCGCCGGTTACGAGCGCCACCTTGCCGTCAAGCCGAAATGAATCGATAATACTCATGCTAAATCCTCCATGGCGACATTGTCCATGTCGTCAAATGTTTGGTTTTCGCCGGCCATAGCCCAGATGAAGGTGTATGCGCCGGTTCCTACGCCGGAATGAATCGACCAGGACGGCGATATGACCGCCTGCTCGTTGCGCAGCACTATGTGCCGCGTCTCGTTGGGCGCCCCATGCATGTGAAAGACGACGCTCCCCGGCTTCAGGTCGAAGTAGACGTAGACTTCCATGCGGCGCTCGTGGGTGTGACAGGGCATCGTGTTCCAGACCGAGCCCTCCTCGAGGATCGTCATCCCCATGACGAGTTGGCAGCTCTTGCAGACCGCGGGGTGCACATACTGGTAGATGGTCCGCACGTTGACGTTGGCCGGGTCCCCCAGTTTGCGGGGGTTGGCCTTTTCGATGGGGATAAAGGTGATGGGGTAACTCGTGTGCGCGGGGGCGCTCGCCATGTAAAACTTGGCGCCCTCGGGGCCCTCGCCCGAAAAGACGACATCCTTGACGCCCTTGCCCACATAGATGCCGTCCCCTTTCTTCATGGGGTACTCCGCGCCGTCAAGGGTGAGCTTCCCCTTGCCCGCGATACAGATGACCCCCAGTTCCCTGCGGTCGAGAAAAACCTCGCTCCCGAAGTCCTTGCCCCCTTCGAGTTTGAGGCTCTTGCCCACCGGGTACGCCCCGCCGAAGACCACGCGGTCGACGTGGGTGTAGCAGAGGCTCAGCGCGTCTTTTTGGAACACCTTGTCGAAAAGAAAGTGCTCCCGCTGCTCTTTGGTGGTGTAGTGCTTCGCATCCTCTGGATGCTCCGCATACCGAATGACTGGTTTCATTGCGTTCTCCTTGGGGGGAGTATAGGGGATAGGGGGGAAAGTGTCAAGGGGCTTCGCGCCCCGCCCCCTTCCCCTTTTTGCGCGTTTCCGCTATACTACCCGCGATGATCGTTTCCATGATCAAATTGATAGCGGAAATTCCCGGCGCGGATAGTCTGAAGGCGAAGCGGCGGGTGGTGCTGTCAATAAAGGACAAGATGCGGCGGCGTTTTCATATCAGCGCGGCGGAGGTCGATTTGCATGACGCGCTTGCGTTCACCGAGATCGGGGGCGCGCTCGTCTCCAACTCGGCGGCCTTCGGCGAGGCGGTGCTGCAAAAGGCCTTTGAGGCGATCGAGAGCGAAAGTCCTATCCGCGTTCAGGATGTGCGCATTCACTCGGAAGAATTTTAAGGGGCTTGGCAAAGATGACAAAAACACTCACGCGGGCGCCGGCGCTTTTGTGCGCGGCGGCGCTGCTGGCAGGTTGTTTGGGGGCGCAGGCGGAAGTCACCCTGAAAAAAGACGGTTCCGGTACGGTTACGCTGGAGTACCGCATCGCGAAGGCGCTCGACGAACTCGGCGCATTCGACGGGAACGAGCGCTGGCTCTCCGTGCCTGTCGGCAGGGCCGATGTCGAGCGCGGCCTCAAGCGGCTTTCGGGCGTCAGCCTGCGGTCTTTTTCATCCCATCAGGATGACAGGGATACCATAGTGAATATGACGCTCCGTTTCGAATCGCCGGCGGCCCTGGCCGCGTTGCTCGACAGCGGCGGGACGAAGGCCGTCTACTCGGAGGCGGGGGGCGTCCACCAGCTGCTCCTCCGCGTGGCGGAGGAGCAGCCCGCGCCGGATCCGGCGCTGGGGGCCCTCCTCGCGGAAGCCGCCGCTGGCTACTCACTCGGCTTCACCCTGCATTTGCCTTCCGAGGGGAAACTGCTCGCTTGCGATGCCTCAGGCGGCGCGGCGGCCCTGCCCGAGGGCGCGGCGCTTGTGGGGCAGGGGCGCACCGTGTCCTTCAATGCCCCCCTCGAGGGCCTTGCCGGCGCAAGCAAGGGCCTGCTTCTCACGGTGGAATGGTAGGCGCCGCCATGCAGCCTGCGCAAAGGGCCGCCTGCCGCGCCATCGCCGCCTGCGGCGTCCTGCTCGTGTTCCACGCCTGCGCGTCCACCTGAACCTCCGAAGACGATCTCAGCGGCCAGGATTACGACAAGATCATCATTCACTATACGAAGATACTGACGGATGACCCCTGGTATGCCCAGGGCTACCTCATGCGCGGCCGCGTCTACGCGCTGAAAGGCGAGACGGACAAGGCGCTCGCCGATTTCAACCTCGCCGTCAAACTGGCGCCAGACAACGCCTTTTGCTACAACAACCGGGGCCTCGCGTTCAGCAGGAAGGGCGAGCACGACAAAGCGATCGCCGATTTCACGGCCTCGCTGCGCCTCAACGCCCATAACGCTGACGTCTACTTTTGGCGCGGCATTGCGTATACCGCCAGGCGCAAATATCAGGAGGCCCTGGCCGATTACAACGAGGCCCTGCGTCTGCGGCCGCGCTCCGCGGAGGCCCTGACGAACCGCGGCATCCTCTACTGCACGGGGCTGCCGGATTACGCGAAGGCCATCGCGGACTTCGACGAGGCCCTGAGCCTCAACGCGGAGGCCCCTCTGGCGTACCGCTGGCGCGGCTCGGCTTTTTTCCAGATCGGCGAGTACGACAAGGCGATAGCCGACTACAGCCGCCTGCTCTCCCTCTCATCCGATTCGGCGTGGGGGTATTACCAGCGGGGCCTCGTCTACGCAAAACAGGGGGCTTTCGACAAGGCCATTGCCGACTACAGCGCGGCGCTGCAAAAGAACCCCGCGTACGCGGAGGCCCTGCTCGCCAGAGGCGCCGCGTACGGCGAGGTCCAGGGCAACTACGCGGCCGCTCTCGCGGACTTCGACGAGGCCGTGCGGCTCGCCCCATCAAACGCGGCCGCGTACAAGCAGCGCGCATGGGCCCTGTCGCAAAACGGCCAGGATGCTCAGGCTATCCTCGATTACGGCCAGGCCATCCGGCTCGACGGCAGCGACCCCCTCGCGTATTACCGGCGGGGCCAGGCCTACGCGCGCCGGGGGGATTACGACCGCGCCATCGCCGATTTCACCCTCTCGCTGCGCCGTGACCCGCGGCAGGCCCTGGTCTACAAAGACCGAAGCGAAGCCTACGCCAAAAAAGGTGACATCGACAAAGCCCGCGAAGACTGGAACACCGCCCTGCGCATAGACCCGGTCATCGGCAATTACCCGCCCCCGTTCTAAGGAACCGCTGCCCCCCCCTTACCAAGCCCTCCGAATATGCCGATACTATCCGTATGGGACCTTTTCCTTTCGCCGCCGCGCTCCGCGCGAGCTGCCTCCGGGGGCGGGCGCTCCTGGCAGTGGGCCTGAGCCTCGCGGCGCTTTTTCGCTTGGGCGCGGCGGAGCCCCGCGCGGATATACGCCGGGACCTCGCGCTGCGGGCTATCGAGGACGATCTCCCGCTGCGCGCCGCGCTCCTCGACGAGTGGCTTGTCGCGGAGCCCGCACAGGTTACGAGCCGCGCGGCGGAAGTGCGCCTTTTGCGGAGCGGCAAGCGGGTGCAGGTGCGGGCGCAGAGCAACCGCATGGAAAAAACCTTTTCCGTCATCCTGGCCCGCGAGTGGAACGGCCCGCCGGAGACCCTCGCGCTCGTGGTGCGCCGCACCGGCCAGAAGTGGCCCGGGTGGACGCAGGGCTCCTGGGTCTTCACCCGCGCCGTGGACGACGGCCGCCTTACGCGGGTCCGGTTCTTCCCCCGCACCGATCCCAATATGTACCTCCAGTTCCGGCCCTTCCCCAACGCCGAGGAAAAGAGCGCGCTCGATGTGGTCGTGTACGGCGCGTACCTCGCGCAGGCCCTCCCGGTCGGGCTCCCCTTCAAAGACCTGCCCGAAACCGCGCTGCCTGACATCCTCGCGCTTTCGGCGCGGGGTATCCCCCGGCGCTACTTCGAACCAGAGGCCGGCGACAGCCGCGACAAGCGCGCCCTCATCGCGGCTATCCAGAAGCGCCTCCCGCGCTTAACCTACGTTGACGACGGCGCCCTCGACGAACTGGGGCGTTATGTCCTCATAAAGGACGGGACGCCGCAGAACGGCACGGGCGCGCGCGGCGGCCTCAACTGCTCCGGATTCGTCAAGTGGGTAGTTGACGGCATACTCGCGCCCCACACGAACGAGTTTCTTTCCATCGGGCCCCTCAAAGAGCCGGTGCGGCCCCGCGGCTCCTCCTTCACCGAGCCCTACGAGGCGCTCCGCGAGCCCTTCTTCGGCCTCGACTGGACCCGCCGTCTTGCGGGCGAGGCGGGCAGGCGGCTCCTCTCGCCGGACGCTGACCGCCTCGAGGCGATCGAGGTACGCGCCTGGCCCTTTCAAAACATCATCATAAGGGATGATGAAACGAACATCGAACAGTATCCGGGTTTTTTGATGAACGCGGGCTTCGGCATCGAGGGGCTGCAGCCGCTCCTCTACAGCCTCGCAATCGAGGAGCCTGACTGCATCTATCTCGCGTCCATAAATGACAATCGCAGCGGCCCCCCGGAGCGGAAGAAGTACCGCGCCTTGACCACGCGCCAGCACTTTCACACCGCGGTGCTTATCCCCTATTTCAACGAGGGGGGAAACTTTCAGATCGCGGTCTTCGAGAGCGCGGCCGAGACCTATTTCGGCGATTTCAAAAACCGCTATCCGGGCGGTTTCATCAATCTGGTGCGCGTTCCGGTAGACGGCGCGTTTGCCCCCCCCCTCCCCCAATGAAAAAAAGCGGCATCTTCAGGCGCCTTGTATTGCCCGCGGCACTGCTCGCGGCGCGGCTCTCCCCCCCCCTCCCTCCCGCGGTTTTTTCGCTGGAACCTGAATGGGGGGGGGAGGGTGAAAATAGCACATCTCTCGAATTTGTCAAAAACAAGTTGAATGCTAAAAATATCAATTTTGAAGAGCATTCGTTTTTCGAAGGTAAGGGTGAAGAAGGGGTCTCGCTCGTCATCGACATGGGGATCGATTTCCCGCATGGGGAGCGGCATACCCGCGGCGGCCCCTTCCTGGCGTTCGCGCTGCCGCTCTCGTCTTCGCGGGACCTGCTCGAGGCCGCGGTCGTCTGCGTCGAGACCCTGCGGGATAAGGGCTTCGCGTTCCGGGCCGCCTTCGCGGACAGCGCCCTTAGCCCCGATGACGGCGAGGCGGTCCCCATAGGCTTCCGCGACCTCGCCGAGGACGCGGAGGACCCCTCCGCCTGGGTGCTCTGCCTCCTTTCGGAGCGCGGCGCGGGGGGCCCCGGCATCTCCTGCGCGTGGAAGGCGGAGGGCCGCAAGGCCCCCTACCGCGTAGTCAGCGCCCTCCGCGAGGCCGCGCGGCAGTTGAACCAGCCCATCGCGTTTTTGGAGGACAGCCCCGAGGCCCCCCTGCTCGGCTACTTCTTCGGCATGGACATCAACGCCGTCGCCATCGCGGCCCTGCCTGAGGCCCTGCCGCGCTTCCTCGAGACCCTCTGGAGCGTTCCGGGCCTTTCCGCCTCGGACCCGGAGCGGAACTACCTGCTGCTGCGCCTCTCCGGCGGCCGCATCCTCTTTGTGCGCGAACTCACCTGGGTGCTCGGCGTCCTCGGCCTGGCCGCCGCCCTTTTCGCCGGAGCCCTCGTGCTGCTGCTGAAACGCCGGCAGAGGCGGCGGCGAAAATAAAAACGCTGTCCAGGCCGCGGAATGACGAGGGGCATCACTGGTGACCCCTCCCTACCCTCCCCAGAGGGGAGGGTGAGCCGCCTCTCGTGACCCCTCCCTGCCCCACTGTCAACAAGTTAAGAAAAGTGACAATCGTCATTCCGCGGCTTGACCGCGGAATCTCTACCAAAATGGCCCTTTTTTCAATAGATTGCCGGGTCAAGCCCGGCAATGACGGCCTT
>JAISTO010000094.1 GCA_031272575.1 Treponema sp.
GAAAGAGCGGAATTGATGGGCCCCATCCCGACCTTCGAGGAGTTCTGGAGGACATACCTCAAGGAACGGGAGGACTGGAAACGAAAGAAGGAAGAGTCGGATGCTAAATGGGAGAAGCAGTTAGCCGAGTCTCGGGCGAACTGGGAGCGGCAATTGGCCGAGTCTCGGGCGAACTGGGAGCGGCAGTTGGCCGAGTCGAAGGCCGAGTCGGAGGCGGAGGCGGAGCGGAGACGGGCGGAATGGGAGAAACATTTGGCCGAGTCGGAGGCGAAGTCGGAGCGCGAATACGCCGAACTCAGGCGGCTTCAGGCGAAAAACGAAAAACTCGTCGGGGGCTTGAGCAACTCGGTGGGGGAACTCATCGAGACCCTCGTTGCGGGCAGGCTCTGGGAGAAGTTCAAAGACACGCCCTATAGCCACCTTGGACGGGCGTATCGGCGGGTGCAAATCTTTGACGGCAATCGGGAGGTCGGGGAGATCGACATACTGCTTTCCGACAGCGACCTGTGCATGGCGGTGGAAGTCAAACGGGAGCCGATTCTGCGAGACATAGACCACCACCTCAAGCGCATGGAACTTATCAGGAAGTATCCGCCTGCCGAGACGGTGGGCAAGAAACTGGTGGGTGCGGTGGCAGGCGGCTTTGTGCCTGCGGAGGTGCGGGACTATGCGCACGCGCAGGGCTTTTTCGTGCTGGAACTGAACGGCGAGTCGGTCTCTCTGGCCGAGCCGTCCGAGGGCTTCAAAGCCCGTGAGTGGTAGATTCCGCGATGGAGTCGCGGAATGACGATTGTTACTTTTCTTAACTTGTTGACAGTGGCATATCCCCCCCTTGCCAAGGGGCCGCGCTTCCGTTATGCTCGTCACCAGTATGCGTATCATCATCGTAGGCGCGGGCATGGTGGGCACGCAGTTGGCCCGTCATCTTGTGCAGGAAAAACATGATGTCTCCCTGATCGAGTGCTCGGAGGAGCGGGCCAGGCACGCGAGCAACCGTATCGACTGCCTGGTGCTGCAGGAGCAGGGGAACAGCATCGCGGCGCTGCAGGAGGCGGGGCTGGCGCGGGCGGACGCGCTCGTGTGCGTCACCGGGTCGGACGAACTCAACATGATCACCTGCGGGCTTGCGGAATCACTCTACCCCAATGTGATAAAAATCGCGCGGGTGCAGAACGAAGACTATGCCCGGCTGAACCAGGCCCTCGGCGAGGAGCGGCTGCCGGGCGGGGGCCGCGCGCTCGGTATCGATTACTTCATCCACCCCACCGAGGAGGCCGCCAAAGCCGTGCTCCGCAGTTTCGCGCACGGCGCCGCGGGCAATGTGCTCTCCTTCGAGGGTACGCCGTACGAACTGGGCTCCACGGTCGTCGAGGCGAAGAGCCCCATGGACGGGCTCAAGTTGACCGCGTACCGCAATCTGGTGAAAGGGGAGAGTCTCGTCATCCTTGTGGAACGAAAGGGCATCAGTTTCCTCCCCAGCGGTGCCGCGTCCCTCGAAGCGGGGGACCGCCTCTACGTCCTCGCGCGCTCCGAGGACATCGACCAGATCTTCGCGCAGGCGGGCAAGAGCGAGCGGCCGCTCCGCAGGATCGGCATCGTGGGGGGGGGCAGGCTCGGCTGCCTCATCGCGGAGGGGCTTAGCGGCAAGGGGGAGGGGGCGCCGCGGCACACGAAGGGCCTCCTGGCGGGCCTCATGTCACTCTTTAAGACGATAGTCCCCGCGGGCGGGCGGCGAATCACCCTTATCGAACAGGATTACCAGGTCTGCAAGGACCTGGCGGCGCGTTTCCCGGACTGCCTCGTGCTGAACGAGGACATCTCGGACGAGAGTTTCGTGGCGGAGGAGCGCCTCGGGAGCCTCGACCTGATCATCACCGCGACCGCGAACCAGGAACTGAACATGATCACGGCGATCTACCTCAAGTCGAGGGGGGTCAGGCGGGCGATCGCGATGGTCACGGGCCAGGGCTACGCGGCCATTGCGCGGCAACTGGGGGTCGATGTGGTGATCCCGCTCAAAAACGTGGTGGTGGAGTCGATCGTGTCGAAACTGTCCGGCGGGGGCATTAAGGGGATACACATGCTGGCCTCAGGCGATGTGGGGGTCCTCGAGATCGAGATCGCCGGGGACTCGCCGGCCGTGGACAAGCCGATCACGGACTTCAAACTGTCCGCCGGCGGGCTCGTGATGCTCGCCACCAGGCCCCAGGCGGCCGCGGCCCGGAGCCTCGAGGAGACTTCGTTCATCCCCAGGGGGGATTACGTGTTCCGCGCGGGGGATCGCATAGTCCTCGCGGCGAAGAACGGCAGCGAGAGCGAAATTGAAAAGTTTTTCGGCGCCCAGAAAGGGCCCTTTCAACCTTAGCACAAAGGCCGCGTTTCTGGTGGTCACCCTGGTGTGGGTGGCCGTGGGGGTGCTGGGGGCCCTTCCCTTCTACCTGTCCGGGGTGCTGCCCTCGTTCCCGGACGCGGTCTTCGAGAGCGTGTCGGGCTTCAGCACCACGGGCCTCACGGTCATCGCCGATGTCGAGGCCGCGGGCGCCCCGCTCCTCTTCTGGAGGGCCCTCTCCCACTGGCTGGGGGGCCTGGGCATCGTGGTGATCACCCTGGCGTTTCTGCCCTTCGCGGGCGAGGCGGCGTCGCGGCTCTTCGCGGCCGAGAGCCCGGGCCCGGAAACCGACCGCATAAGCGGCCGCATCGCCAACGACGCCAAGGCGCTCGCGCTCATCTACGTCATTCTGAGCGCGGCGCAGGCCATCCTGCTGCGGCTCTGCGGCATGGGCTGGTTCGATGCGGTCTGTCACGCCCTCGCGACCGTGTCCACCGGGGGCTTCAGTACGAAAAATGCCGGCATCGCGGCCTTCCATTCCCCGGCCGCGGAGTGGGTGATCATCATCTTTATGCTGCTTGGGGGCTTTAGTTTCACGGTACTGCGCCGCATAGCCCGCGGCAAACTGCGCGAGGCCCTCGGCAACAGCGAGGCGCGGGCCTACTTCATCATCATCATTGTGGGGACAGGGATAGCGGCGCTTGCGCTGGGGAGCGTCCGGGGCCTGCGCGAGGCGCTTTTTCAGGTGGCGTCCACGCTTAGCACGACCGGCTTCGGCACGGTGAACCTCGCGGCCTGGCCTGCCGCGGCGCAGGGGGTCGTCTTCATCCTGCTTCTCGTCGGAGGCTGCTCGTCCTCGACGGCCGGTGGGGTCAAGGTGATTCGCCACCTCATCCTCTGGAAGCAGACGGGCAGCGAGATGCGGCGCCTGCTCGCGCCGCGGGGGGTCTTCGCGATCATGATTGACGGCAAGGCCGCGAAAAATACCCTCGTGTACGGGGCCGCGGGCTTCGTGTTCCTCTACCTCGCGGTCGCGTTCCTCTCGCTGGGGGTGCTGGCGGCCGCGGGGCTCGGCATCTTTCAGGCACTCAACCTCAGCCTCTGCTGCCTGGGCAATGTGGGCCTGGGGCTTGGCGCCGCCGATTACGGCAGGGCCGCGGCCGCGCTCCCGGCCTGGGCCAAGTGGTACCTCTCCGCCCTGATGATCGCGGGGCGGCTCGAACTGTGGACCGTCTTCGCGCTCTTCTCGAACGAGTGGAGGCGCTCATGAGGCACACGGCCGCGCTCGTCCGCATCATGGCGCTGGTCGTCTGCATGACGGCGCTCCTCCTGATCCCCGCGCTCCTCTTTGCGGCCCTCGCGGGCGAGCGCTGGGTCCCCTTCGCCGCGCCGCTTGCGGCCGTGCTCCTTGTCGCGGGCCCCCCGGCGCTCTTCCTGCGCACCGGCCCCATACGCCTCAGCCCCCGCGAGGGCTTTCTCGTCGTGTTCCTCACCTGGGCCTTCGCGACGCTCCTGGGCGCGGCGCCCTACCTGCTCTCGGGGCTCGGCATCGGCGCGGCGGACAGCATCTTCGAGAGCGCCGCGGCCTTCGCCACCACCGGCGGCACCACCATCGCGGACCTCGAGGCCCTGCCCCGCTCGCTCCACCTCTGGCGGAGCGTGTCCCACTGGGCCGGGGGCATGGGCATAGTGCTCCTCTCGGTCGCGCTGATGCCCCTCTTCGGGGTCGGCGGCTTTCAACTGGTGAAGGCCGAGACCCCCGGGCCGGAAAAAGAGAAGATCACCCCGCGGGTCGCCGCCTCCGCGAAGATCATCTGGATCGTGTACTCAGGTTTGACGATCACCCTTATCGGGCTCTACCGCATAGGCGGCATGGGGTGGTTTGACGCGTTCTGCCATGGGCTCACGACCATGGCCACGGGCGGGGTGAGCACCCGCAACGGGGGCATCGCCTCGTTCGGGTCCGCTTTTATTGAGGGGACGACCGTCGTCTTCATGCTGCTCTCCGCGCTGAACTTCAACCTGTACTACCGCCTGCTGAAGGGCCGCTGGCATGATGTGTGGCAGAGCACCGAGTTCCGCGTGTACCTGGGGCTTTTTGCGGGCAGCCTGGTCATCGTCACCTGGAGCGTCCTGCCGCTCTACGGGTCGCTCCCCTCCGCGCTCCGCTACGCCAGTTTCCAGACCGCGTCGATCCTCTCGAGCAGCGGCAGCGCCAGCGCCCCCTTCGATGCCTGGCCCCCGCTGGCCCAGGCCGTCCTCTTCTGCCTGATGTTCGTCGGCGGCTGCTCCGGCTCGACCGCCGGGGGCCTCAAGGTGATCCGCTGCGCCGTCCTCTTCAAGCAGGCCCGCAACGAGATCCGCCGCATCCTCTACCCGCAAGGCATCTTCAGCATACAACTGAACCGGAAAGTCGGCCGCCTCGACCTGATCTACGGCGTGGCCGGCTTCGTGTTCCTCTACTTTTTCGTGATTCTCTGTGTGACATTGGTGACGGCGCTCTCAGGGGTCGACCTCTTCACCTCGTTCAGCGCCGCCGTGGCCATGCTCGGCAACATGGGCGTGGGCTTCGGCGGCATAGCCCCGGGCGCGACCTACGGCGCCTTTGCCCCGCACATCAAACTCCTCTACGCCCTCGTGATGATCGCGGGCCGCCTCGAACTGTGGACCGTCTTCGTGCTCTTCACGCCGGGCTACTGGCGGCGGTAGGGGGGGGAGGGCAGCCGGGGAAAATGACGCGGGATCGACAGGATTTAACCGCGAATTACGCGAATTACGCGAATTACGCGAATTATCACGAATACTTTTGTATTATTCGCGTTCATTCGCTCCATTCGCGGTTACCTCCTAACCAGGCCGCTCCGCGCACCGCCCGCGCCTCACCGTCCACCGTCCACCGTCCTCGCCTTACCCTCCGCTCACTCCCCCTCACCCCGCGCCTTCGCATCACGCCCCCCACTCCCCACCCACCCCTCGCCCTCGCATCGCGCTCAAGTCCCAAGTCCCCAGTCCCACAAACACTGGCGGCCAAGACCTTCCGCGATGGGTGTGGAAAATTTTTAAATATTTTTACAAAACACTGGACATTCTTAATAAAAAGCGCTATACTTTTAACATCAAAAACGGGGTCTTGTATGAGGGCCCCAATTTTAAGGAGAGAAACATGAAAAAGTGGATTTTTCTTGCGGCAACCCTGGTTGTTGCCCTCGCCGCGGCTGGCTGCGGCACAACGGCCCCTGCGACTCAGGTTGATGCGCAGGGTAACTTCGCCACACCGGAGTGGTTCGATGAACTTCCGCCCCAGACGGAAATTTGGGGTACCGGCAGCGCGCAGATTCGCAACAACAATATTCAGTTCGCCAGAACTGACGCGAACAACGCGGCGCTTGTCGAGATTGCCCGTCAGATCGACTCGACCGTCCAGGCGATGTTCACCGACTATGCGCAGCAGGCCGGCACAGCGGACAACCCCAACTTCATCCTGTTCAAAGAGAACGTCAGCCGCACGGTAACCAACCAGAAAATCTCCGGGGCGACGCCGATCAAGCAGAAGACGGTCGGAAACACGCTCTGGGTCCGTCTCAGCCTGTCCAAGGCCGACGCCAAGAAAGCGGTTGAGAGCATCTTCACGAGCGAAGCGGCCCAGTATGCCGAGTTCAAGAAGGATCAGGCGCTTCAACTGCTTGATGCTCAACTCGCAAAGCCTGCCCAATAAGCGGCGCTCACTTGCCGGTTTGCATACATTTTGCCGGGCTTCCACCGGGAGTCCGGCAAGGTGCCGGGGCCGGCAGGCGTTTTTACTTCTAACGAGGCTTAAATGCGTCAAGCAATCCTTCCTCTCGCGCTATTCAGCGCTTTCCTGTGTTCGTGCGTGTCTTTTATGTGGAACACGGCGGCGGTTCCCCGGGTTGCCGCGCAGTATGCGGGGGAGCAGGCCTTTTCCACCTCATTTCCCGAAGGCGGCGAACTCATTTTTATCGGCGTATCGCACAAAACAACCTACAAAACCGACTCCATTAACCTGGCGCTTAACTATGCCGCCTATAAAGCGGCCTGTTTTCAGACGGTGGTGGGAAAATACGCCGCCTTTAACAGCACCGGAGGGGGCAGGTTCCTCGATTTTACGCAGGAAACGGGCTTCGAACTCGAACCGGACGAATCGAACAAAGAAGCATACGAGCGGTACCTCGATTCTCTTACCTACGACGAAGCGCGGGATGTATACGAGGTAGGGGATACGGTCTACGTCCGGGCGCACTATGCGGACGCTTCCCTCAATGTGGTTAACCGCCTGGGGCCGCGGGAGGCAGACGGCGCCCCTTCGTGGATAGCGGAACAGCCGGTCATACCGGGCTATGCGGTCGGCGTCGGCACCGCGAACCGCAGAACGTACCATGCCGAAACCATAAAAGATTCATTTATCAATACGGTGGTAACCCTGGTTACCATGTTGAATCCCAGCATAAAAAATGATAGTATCAATGTATCGAGCGACGACCGGCGAAGGGAACACACCTTCGTCACCGGCGAAGATACGCTCTCCGGTTTTTGCGTCCTCGACTTCTGGACTGACCCTTCAGGCGCCGTGTGGACCTTGGGGGTCGCAAGGAAATAACATGAAAAAAATGACGGCGCTGCTCCGTGCGGGGGCCTTGTTGGGCGTTTTCGCCGCCTTCGGCGCCTCCTGCGCGTCCGGGCCGCGGGTCTCGCGCGTAGACGCGGACACGGCGATCGACCTCTCGGGCAAGTGGAACGACCGCGACGCCCGCCTCGTAAGCGAGTCTCTCATTGCGAGCGCGCTCGCGAGCGCCTCCATAAGCCGCTATATCACCCAGTTCGAGGGGACGCATGGCGGCGAAGCGCCCACGGTCATCGTGGGCGCGTTCCGCAACGAGACGAGCGAGCACATCGACACCGGCATCATCGCGGGGATGCTGCGCGCCGCGATCATCAACAGTGGGCGGCTCAACTTCGTCGAGGGCGGCGCGGCGCGCTCTCAGATACGCGGCGAGCGCTTCGACCAGCAGGCGAACGCGAGCGAGGACACGGCCGCGCGGGTGGGCGAGGAAACGGGCGCCGACCTTATCCTGCAAGGGGTTATCGGCTCCGCGGTCGATCGGGCCGGGGGGAAAACGGTGCGCGCCTACTTCGTCAAGGCGTCATTAACGAGTATCGAAAGCAACCGCATCCTCTGGGAGGATCAAAATAATGACATTAAAAAAATCATCGAACGGCAGAAAGTACGGTTTTAGTTTCCAGGAGGCAGCATGAAAACAAGGTTTATCGAAAAAGCGAGGCATCTGACGCAGGGCGCGGCGCAGAGCGTCACGCTTTGCGTCACGCTCTGCGCCGCATTGCTCGCGGGGCTCGCGGGCTGCGGCACGACAGGCGCGGCCACCGCGAGCGGACCATCCGCGGCGGACAAAGCCGCGCAGGCGCGGGCGGCGCAGAATGCGGCCCAGGGCGCAAGCGCGGCGCTCGACGCGCGGCTCGGCAATGCGCCGGCCGCGGTGGGGCAGCCGGCAGCCCAGGCGCCCGCGGCGGCAGCGCCCGCGGCGGCCGTGCAGAGCACGGCAGCGTCGTCCGGGCCGCTGGTGTCGAGCGGGGGCAAGCCCGCCTGGGTGGACGAGCCTTACCGTGTCTACTACGAGCGGGATTATCTCGCGGCGGTGGGCAGCGCCAAGACCCGCGAAGACGCCGAGGCGAACGCGCTTGCGGAACTCGTCGCCATATTCGGGCAGAACATCAAAAGCGAGATACAGAGCCTTTCCGGCTACACGAGCGCGGTCAAGGACGGCGCGGTATCGTACCGCGAGCATAGCAGCATGCAGCAGGAAATCGAGCGCTCCGCAAGCATGGGCGGGCTGGTCGGCGCGGAGATCCGCGAGGTCTGGACCGACACGCGGGCGAAAAACATCTACGCGATCGCTGTTTTGGAAAGAACGCGGACGAACGCCCTCTACGGCGACATGATCCGCGACAATCTTCAGTTTATCGAAACACTGACCATGCTGCCGGCCTCGGAAAAAAACACCATCGAAGGCTACGCGCGCGTCATGCTGGCCGCAACCCTTGCGGACGCGAACCAGGTCTTCGTCAACGTGCTTAATGTGATAGGCAACACGAGCGGCATAAGCGCGGCCTCCTTAAAGAAGGGCAACGACTACCGGCTCGCCGCGCGGGACATCAGCAAAAACATCCCCATTGGGGTGGTGGTGAGAGGCATCGACGAGGCCAGCGGCAGCCGGCTGGCCTCGGCCTTCAGCAAGGTGATAACGGACGCGGGCTTCAGAACCGGCAACGCGAGGTCGCGCTATGTGCTGCGCGTCAACGCGGCGATATCCAACCTCGACCTGCCCAACGCGCAGGGCTTCGTGTATGCCCGCATCGAGTTGAGCGCCTCGCTCGTCGACACGATGGACGATGTCGCGCTGCTGCCGTACAGCATAAACCGCCGCGAAGGGCATACTTCGATTTCGGAGGCCCGGAAGCGGACGATCAGCACGGCCGAGGAGTACATTGCCGGCACCGTGAAAGACAGCAAAGTAAAACCGGAAGAGAAATTCAACATCGTCTTGCAAAATTATCTTTCATCGATGCTGCCCCAGCATTAGCCGTGGCAGGGCCCGAAAGCATGGCCTGCGTCGAAATGCGGGGCATCACCAAGCGCTTCGGGGCGGTGCTCGCAAACGATGCGGTCAGCATAACCGTTGACCGGGGGGAAATCCTCTCGCTCCTGGGCGAGAACGGGTCCGGCAAGAGTACGCTGGTCAACATACTGGCAGGGCTCTACGCCCCGGACGCGGGGACGCTCTCTATCGACGGGCGCGAATGCCGCTTCCGCTCCCCCAGAGATGCCATCGCCGCGGGGGTCGGCATGGTGCACCAGCACTTCATGCTCGTGCCGGTGCTGCGGGCCTGGGAGAACATCTGCCTGGGGGAGCGGGCAAAAAGCCCCTTTCTGCAAAAAAAGGCGATCTGCCGAAAGATAGACGGCATCGCGAAGAAATTCGGCATTGCCATCAACCTTGAAAAAAAAATATACGATATGTCCGTTGGCGAAAAGCAGACGGTCGAGATCGTCAAAATGCTGTACCGCGGGGCGCAGACCCTCATTCTCGACGAACCGACCGCGGTGCTTACCCCGCAGGAGACGGAGACCCTTTTCGCGATGCTCCGCTTTATGCGGGGGGCGGGCTGCGCGATCATCATTATTACGCATAAACTCGCGGAGGTGCTCGCCATTAGCGACCGCATAACGGTGCTGCGCAGGGGCCGGACGGCCGGGACCGTGCGGGCCGCGGAGGCGACGGCGCGCTCGCTCAGCGCGATGATGGTGGGCGAGAGCATCTCGCTCGAGATCGACCGCCCCCCGCCGCGGCCGAGCGAAGCCCCCATGCTGCGGGTGCGCGGCCTCTCCGTCACGAGCCGCGAGGGGACGCCCCTGCTGCGCAGCCTCTCCTTCGACCTCTCGGGCGGGGAACTGCTCGGGGTCGCGGGCCTCGCGGGGAACGGCCAGAAAGAACTTTGCGAGGCGATCGCCGGCTTACAGAAGCGCTTCTCGGGGAGCGTCACCTTTTTGGGGGAGGAACTGGCCGGGCTTTCCCCCCGCGCCATCCGCAGGCGGGGCGTGTGCCTCAGTTTCATCCCCGAGGACCGGCTCGGCATGGGCCTCGTGGGGGGCATGAGCGTGACGGACAACGTCCTGCTGCGGGGCTACGACCTGAGCGCCGGGCCGCTGGTGGATCGGGCGCGGGCGCGGGAGGCCGCGGAGCGCATCGTCAAAAAGTATGACATTGCCACGCCGACCGTTAACCACATGGTCAGAAAACTGTCCGGCGGTAACATCCAGAAAGTGCTGCTGGGCCGGGAACTGGAGACCCGCCCCCGGCTCCTTATCACCGCGTATCCGGTGCGGGGCCTCGACGTGGGGGCCTCGTACGCGATCTACCACCTGATCAACGCGCAGAAGGCGGCCGGAGTCGCGGTGCTCTTCATCGGCGAGGACCTGGACGTGCTCCTCGCGCTCAGCGACCGCCTGCTGATCCTCTGCGAGGGGGCCGCCATGGGCATAGTCGACCCCCGCGCGGTCACCAAAGAGGATGTGGGGCTTATGATGCTCGGCCGAAAGGAGGCCGCATGCGGGTAAGGATAATCCAGCGGGCGGAACTCGACCCCCGCCGGGAAGCGCTGCTCCGCCTCGGGGCCGTGGCGGCGGCGCTGGGGGCGAGCGCTCTTGTCATGCTCTGCATGGGGTATAACCCCGCGCTCCTCTACGCCCGCATCGTCGAGGGCTCGCTCGGCAGCGCGTACCGGTTCCGCGAGACCGTGCACAAAGCGATCCCCCTGGCTATGCTCTCGCTGGGGACTGCCGTGGCCTTCCGTATGCGCTTCTGGAATATCGGCGCGGAGGGGCAGTTCTACATGGGGGCCTTCGGCGCGTCGGCCCTGGCCTTTGCGTTTCCCGGCCTCCCCGCGCCGCTGCTCCTGTCCATCATGCTGGTCAGCGCGTTTGTGTTCGCGGGGCTTTGGGCGCTCATCCCCGCGCTGCTGAAACTGCGCTGGGGCACCAACGAGACCCTCGTCACCCTTATGCTGAACTATGTGGCGCAAAAGTGGATCACCTTCCTGCAGTACGGGCCCTGGAAGGACCCCCAGGGCATCGGGTTCCCGAAGATCGCGGCGTTTGGGGCCAACGCGGTACTGCCCGCGACAGGGGGTGTGCACATTGGGTGGCTTCTCACGCTTGCGGCCGCGGGGGCGGTATGGTTCATCCTGAAAAAAACGAAACTCGGTTTCGAGATCGCGGTGCTGGGGGGGAGCGAGACCACGGCCCGCTACGCGGGGCTCAACGTGTTCCGCGTCTGTGTGACCGCCGCGCTCCTCTCGGGCGGGCTTTGCGGCGCGGCCGGTATGCTGCAGGCAAGCGGCATAGAGCGCTCGCTCAGCGACCAACTGTCCGGGGGCCTCGGCTTCACCGCGGTGATCACCACCTGGCTCGGACATCTCAATCCGCCGGCGGTGCTGGCGGTGTCTTTCGCGTTTTCCATGCTGATTCAGGGGGGGAACTTCTTGCAAAGCGCCCTCCAGATCCCCCAGGCGATCTCGCAGATCCTGCAGGGGATCATCATCTTTTTTGTACTGGGCGCGGAGTTTTTCCTGCGCTACACTTTTGTGATCGAGAGGAAAAAGGGATGACCGCATTTTTGCTTGCCCTGGGGCTGTTTTTGCAGATCGCGGTGCAGATGGGGACCCACATCCTCTTCGCTACCCTGGGGGGCATAGTCTGCGAGAAGGTGGGCAACATGAACCTCGGCATCGAGGGGATGATGCTGCTGGGGGCCGCGCTCGGGTACTACACGGGCGCGCTCACGGGCAGCCCCGCCCTGGCGATACTGGCGGCCGGGGGCGCCGGGGCCGCGGGCGCCGCGATCTACGCGGTGATCACGATTACCCTGCGGGGGAACCAGGTGGTCACCGGCCTCATTCTGACGATCTTCGGGGGGGGCGTCGCCCGCTACATGGGGAAGACGCTCTCAGGCTTCAAGACCCTGCCCCCGGCCTTCGCCGCCGCGTTCGCTCCCGTGCCCGTTCCCCTGTTGCGGCGCATACCCGTACTGGGGCCCGCGCTCTTCGAGCAGAGCCCCTGGGTGCTCGCCGCCGTTCTGGCGGCAGTGCTCCTCTCCCTCTACTTCCGCTTTACCCCCTGGGGCCTCGCTGCCCGCGCCGTGGGCGAGAACCCTGTCGTCGCGGACGCGGCCGGGATCAACGTCACCCTATACAAATACCTCCATGTGCTTACGGGGGGCTTTCTCTGCGGGCTGGGGGGCGCGTACCTGTCGCTCGTGTTCGTGCCGTCCTGGCAGGAAAACATCACCGCGGGCGCGGGCTGGATAGCGGTCGCGCTGATCATCTTTAGTACCTGGAACCCCCTGCGCGCGATCTACGCGGCGTACCTGTTCGGCGCGCTGCGGGGCCTGGGCTTCAAGTTCCAGAACCTCTCGTTCAGCCTGGCCGGCGCGCGCATAGTCTTCTACCCCCAACTGCTCGATATGCTCCCCTACCTTGCCACCATCGTCGTGCTTGTCGTGATTACCCGTAAGAAAAAGCGCGAACAGCAGGCCCCCGCCGCCCTCGGCAGCGCGTACTTCCGCGAGGAGCGGTAGGGGGGGCAAATGAGAATTGCTGGGTTCTTCCTGGCCCCCTTGAATGTTTTTCCGGTTTTTGTTAGACTTAAGTTAAAGTAAAGAAGGATGTTCGAATGACGCAGAAGCAAAAAAGCGTGGCGGCTAATATTTTCTTTTACGCCTTTTCCCTGAGCGGCGCTCTGCTTTTCGCCGTTCTCTTGTGGAATGACGTGTACCGGCGTCTCGCCGAAAACAACCGGGAACCTATCGGCTGGGTTCTCAAGACCGCCAGAACCGTACAGCGTCAACTTGCGAGGAAGAGCATCTGGGAAATGGCGAAGGTAGACCTGCCCCTTTATCCGGGGGATAAAATCCGCACGGGCGACGATTCCGCAGTCCGCGTCTCCTTTGCGTCGGGGGATGTGATCGACCTGGGCAGCAATTCCATCATCACTATAGAACTAACCCGGGAGAACACGAGCCTCGTCGCCCTGGAATCGGGGGTAGTGGTACCCGTTGTTTCTTCAGGGGGGACGGTGGTTCGCACCAGCGCGGGGGAAGCGAGGCCCATGGACACGGGACGGGTCTATGCCGCCGCGGCGCCCCCGGCCGCGGGACCCCCTGCCGCAGCCGGCGGCGCCCCTTCCCAGGCGCCTGAAGCCGGTCCCGCGCCGGCCGCGGGTCTTGCGCCCGCCGCCGCTTTTGATCCCGCCGCCCTTGAACCGGACGCCTCGCTGGTAATGCCCGACTCGATTTTCGAGGAACTCGATGTCACTGAAAAAGAAGAACCCCTGCTCGAAGTAACCTCCCTTCTGCCGCAGCCGGCAAACCTCAGACCCCAGGGGACCATCGGAAGGAGGGCCCTGGCCGCGGCAAAGGGTGTTGTTTTTTCCTGGGACCCGGTTCCCGGGGCGAAGAGTTATGAACTCAGCCTGCGGAACTCGAGCGGGATTCTCGTGCGGGGCGAAGTGGTTGCCTCGACGAGCCGCCATGTGTCCGACATCGCCCTCTTCCTGGCAAACCGCAGCCTCGTCTGGTCGGTACAAGCCCAGGGCGAGGGAAACATCCGGAGCGATCCGGCAACGGGCGCCTTAACTCTGGACCTGCCTCCCATTGAAGCCCCGGTACCGCGCCTGCCTGAAAGGCGCTGAGGGAGGCGGTGATGAAGCGTATTCCGCCCTTTCTGTTTTTTTTGATTTGCGCCCTGCCTGTTTTTCCCCAGTCCTACTCCTACCGGATAAGTTGGTCCCGGGTTCCCGACGCCCAGCGTTACAAGGTCGTGCTGGAAAAGAGGGAGACAGCCTGGGTGGTCGCCTTCGACTTCGAAACCGAAAACCTGTGGGCAAACCTGGCGCTGGAAAGCGGCGACTACCGTTACCAGGTTACCGGCAAAGACATTCTGGGGCTTTTGGGCGCGCCCTCCGCGTGGGTTGAGTTTTCCGTAAGTCCGCCGGAACCGCCGCCTGCGCCGGAGCCGGAGCCGGTACTCGAGCCGCCTGAACTCGCAGCGCCGGAGTTCCTGCCGCCGGAGCCGGAGCCGGAGCCGGAGCCGTGGGAGGAAGAGCCGCCGGAGCCGGAGCCGGAAGATGAGCCGTGGGAGGAAGAGCCGTGGGAAGAAGAGCCGCCGGAGTGGGAGCCGGAAGCCGCGGCGGCGGCATACGGCGAGGGAGCCTTCACGCTCGGGGCGGATGTGGCATTCAAATTGCTTGACTTAAAAGAAAGTTTCGCGGTAGTATGTTCTTTGGCTGGGGAAGGGCGTTTCAGCCGGTCTTTTTCAATAGGGGGGTACTTTATGGCCAGTTTTGGGAGCGCGGAACTGTTTATTCTGGAAAGCGGCATGTTCATGCGCTGGTATATTTTCCGTTCCCAGGAAGCGGCGGTGGAACTGTTCATGGAGCCCGCGCTCGGCATCGCCGCGGTTATACGGGGCGCTTCTTCGCAGGGGGCTTACGAGGGCTTCGTCCTCGGGCTGTCGCTGGGGCTGCGCGCTTACCTGGGGCGTTTCTACATCGAACCCTATATCCGGGCAGGCTACCCTTTCCCCATGGGTGTCGGGGTCCGGTTTGGCGGCGCCAACAGGAGACTCAAATGAGCACCGACATCCCGCCCCGGAAAATAAAGAGACCCCTGTGGCTGAAGTTCGCGGCCGGCGTTATGGCTATCATCCTTTTGGCCCTGATTCTGGACACACTGGTCATCTCTATTCTCATTTCCGGCGATGTCCGGGTGACGGCTGAGGCCAACAATTACTACACCAACCAGCAGCGGGCGGCGCGGGTAAACGACTTCCTCCAGGGCAACATAGACGACACGCGGATGCACCTGAACATCCTCGAGGCGACAGAGGCAAAGGCGGTCAGGGACATGGCGACGACGAACTTTTTCAGGATACACCGGGACATAGCGGCGGTCTTCGTGGAGACGGCGGACAAAACGAAGCCGGGGCTGCATCTGGTGAACAACGCCCTCCTCGCGGTGAACAAGGCCGGCGCCTCGGCTCTGGACACCCTGCTCGCCGCGGAAGCGGACGACTTCAACAAGGCCGCTCTTGGAGATATTTTTTTGCGGAACGTAACCGGCCTCGCGGGTTTCCCGGCGCTTGCGATATTCTTCCCCTTTGGCACTACCTCTGCCCAGGGCGCGGCAGTCATCTGGTCAACAGAGCAGATCAACACCGACTTCGGTGTGGGGACGAATCAGTCATTCCTTATGAACGACAAAGAAGAACTCCTTGCCCACGGGGATCCTGAAACGCTGCGGCGCGGCATCGTAAGCGCCGACATGCGGAACATTATTGTCAACACACAACTCAACGATATGCAAACCATCGCGCGGGACACCGATGGGACGCCCTGCTTTTTCGCTGTCAGGAAACTGCCCAATCTCGGCGCGGCGGTGGTTACCAAGATACCCCAGGCCACGGTTTTCGAGGGGGTAGAGGCCACAGTCCGCAGGAACATCTACCTCGCCGCGATGATCTTAAGCCTGTCGCTTGCCTTCGCATGGCTTTTTTCCCGGACCATCACCCGCCCGGTGCAGACCCTGGTAAAGGCGGTCCGTCAGGTCGGGCAGGGCGATTACAACGCCAACGTCCCTGTCAGGAGCAGCGACGAACTGGGCGAACTGGGCGAGAGTTTCAACAGCATGAGCCGGAACATCGCGCAGAGCCGCAGCGAACTGGACAGCGCCCACCTGAAACTGCAAAAAGTGAACGAGGGCCTGGAGAACACCGTCCGGCAGCGCACCGCCGAACTGGAACACCAGACCGCGCTGGCCCAGAGCGCCTCCCACGCCAAGGGCGACTTTCTTGCCTCCATGTCCCACGAGATTCGCACCCCCCTGAACGCCATCATCGGCCTGAGCGACCTTATGCCGACGGTCAACTTCAACGAGACCCAGGCCGACTATTTCAAAAAAATAACCAGTATGTCCCATATCCTTTTGGATATCGTCAACGACATTCTCGATTTTTCAAAAATTGAAACGGGTAAGTTGGAACTCCTGCCCCGTCATTACAACCTTCGCCAAATGTTCGAAAATCTCTCCTCCACGCAGCGTTTCCAGGCCAGCGCAAAGGGCCTGGATTTCCGCGCATCCTTCGCGCCGGGCCTGCCCGAGGTCATGTACGGCGACGATACGCGGGTGCGCCAGATCGTCATGAATCTGGTGAGCAACGCGATCAAATATACCAAAGAAGGCTTTGTTGAACTCCGCATGGGCCTGGCAAAACGCCAGCAGGGGGGGGGGCTGTACATCGCAATTGTGGTACAGGACTCAGGTATCGGCATACAGGAGGAGCAAAAGAAAAAACTCTTCAGTAAATTCGAGCGGTTTGACGGGGAGAAAAACCGGATGATCCAGGGCACGGGCCTGGGGCTGGCCATTACGAAGCAACTCATCGATTTGATGGGCGGCTTTATCATCGTCGAGAGCGTCTACGGGAAGGGCTCCACCTTCCGCGCCTTTATCCCCCTGGTGAAGGGCGACAGCAGCAAGGTGCAGATGGCCCTGAGCAAGGACTTCCTGGTGCAGGCGCTGACGGACGATCTCCATGTCCTCGTGGTTGACGACGGGCAGGCGAATCTTGCCGTGGCCAGGGGCTACCTGGCGCGGCACGGCATCAACGCCGACACCGCCTCCAGCGGCGCCGAGGCCCTGTCGAAGGCCGGCGAGCGGCAGTACGACCTCATCTTTATGGATCACCTGATGCCCGACATGGGCGGCATTGAAACGACGCAGCGCCTCCGCGCGATGGCGGGCGACTGGTGCAAGACGGTCCCTGTAGTGGCCTTCTCCGCCAACGCCATACAGGGCGCCAAGGAGTACTTCATCGCCGCCGGCATGAACGACTTCATGAGCAAACCGCTGCGCCCGGAAGAACTACACCGGGTGCTGCGGGACTGGCTCCCCTCCGATAAAATCAAACTGCTCACATCCTCCAAAAACGGCGCCGAGGCGGAACCGCAAAAAGCGAAGCCCCCCAAAAGCGAGAGCGATCCGCTGCGCGCGGAATTAAGCGGGGCGCTCCCCAATATCCATGCCGCCCTGGAACATACCGGCGGGCCCGAGCAACTGCGCGACTACCTCCAGGCGTTTTACCGCGAACTTCCGTCAACCATCGATACCCTCCGCAGCACCCTCGCCGCCGGGGACCTCGAGTCGTACCGGATCGCCATTCACAAGGTGAAAGGCATGATGGCGACCCTCGGGGAGACGGCGCTCTCGGACAAGGCCCGGGTTCTGGAAGACGCGGCCAAGAATGCTGACGCGGCGGCCTGCGGGGAAGGCAGCGAAGGCGCGTTGGCGGCTTTCACGGCGTTTTGGGAAAAAATCGGGGGGCTTTCCTTTTTTAGCAAAACGCGGGAACGCAAAGAAGCGGACCGGACGGTCATCATTGAAAAACTCCAGGCCCTCTCCGCCGCGGCGTCCAACCGCAGGCTCGACAGTGCCGTGGACCTGGCGGCGGAACTGGACGGCCTCTACCCCGCGGATACCGGCAAGGAAGCGTGGGAACGCGACTGGGGAAAGATAAAAGCCTGCCTTGACGGTCTCGATTTCCGCGGCGCGGTTAAAGAAATCACCGCGCTCGTAGAGCGCCCGCTCGTAGAGCGCCCGCTCAGAGAGCGGCAAATAAGCAAGGAGAAAAAGTATGACTATAAGTGAACTGGCCGGCCAGTTGAGCCGGAACAAAACAAGCATCACGCGGCTGAAAACCGTTTTGATCGTCGATGACGATCCGGCGATGTTGCTGCTTACCAACAACATTTTAAAAAATGACGGATATGCCGTTACGTTCGCGACAAGCGGCGCCGACGCCCTGGAAATGCTTGACGGCACTCTCGTAGACATCGCGGTTCTGGACATCCAGATGCCCCACATGACTGGTCTGGAACTCTACAAGCGTATGCAGGCAGACGAGCGGTTAAAGTGCATCCCGGTAATTTTTGTCACTTCGGAAAACGACAAGGATATGGTGCTGCAGGCCGTGGCGATGGGCGCGTCCGGTTACGTAGTGAAGCCTTACGACGAACTAGCGCTGCTGCAGAAGGTTCACAGCGTCATGGATGACGCCAAAATCGATCAGGGGAAACTGTATCTGGCAATGAAAGTTCTTTCGATCCTGAGCATCCTGCGGCAAAACAAGTCCCTGAACGCCCGGCTGTGGGAACAGACCACGCAGCACTCCGCGCAAGAGTATGCCAGCGACGAACAAACCCTGAAACAGAACTGGATGCGGCTCGACACGCTCGCAAACCAGATTCCCCAGGAACTATTCTTTCCCATGTTCGAGTTGATGGTGAAACGCATAAAACTCAGTCTCTCCACCAGGGACATCGACGGCATCGCGAACGTGGGGAATCTTATCCTGGAAGAACTGAAGCGGAACGGGTAAACGACGGCCGTCACCTGCCCGAGCCTTTTTTTGTTTTTTTTTGGAGAAAGTGCAAAAAAAGTGTATGCTGATTCCTTATATAGGGTAAGGAGAAATCTATGCATACAAAAAAGATGACGCTTGCCCTGCTCGCCGCGCTGGGAGCGGCTTGCAGCGGGGCGAGGGTGGACGAGGAGCGGCCTGTGGCGGTGCGGGCCGCGCCGGTGACGGTGACCGCGCTTTCCGACGAGGTGAGCGGCTTCGGCGCGCTCTCGTTTTCGAAAAAGGTGGACATTGGGGCCGCGCAGGAGGGGAGCCTGGCCGAATTGCGCTTCCGCGAGGGGGACACGGTGAACGCCGGGGATATCGTCGCGGTTATGCGGAACCCGCAGTTGACCCTCGCGACTGGCCGCGCCCAAGACGCGAAGGCGCAGGCCGAGGCGGCGCTCCGGCTCGCGCGCTCGCAACTGCTGGAGGGGCGCTTTTCGGCGGAGGCGAAACTGCTCTCGCTCGAAAAGGCGGAACTGGAGTTGCTCCAGTCGGAGAAGGCGCTGGAGGAGCAGCGCCACAAGGCCGAAAACCAGGAGGTGCTCTTCGCGGCGGGCGCGCTGAGCCCGGAGTCGATCCGCGAGGTGCGCTTCGGTCTTGACGCCGCGGAGGAGGAGTATCGCTTAATGCAGAAGGCGCTCGACATCAACCGCATCGGGAGCCGCGACGAGGACCTGGCCGCCGCGGGCCTGCCGGTGCCGGAGGACAGCGCCGCAAAGCGCCAGGCCCTTATCGGCCTCGCGGTGGCCACGCTCGCCGCCGAGGCCGAGGCCGCCGAAGCGAACCTGGCCGCGGCCGCGCGCGAACTGGTGTCGATGCGCTTAATGGAGGCGGAACTGGTCGTGCGAAGTCCGAGCCGCGGCATAGTCGGCGCCCGCTATGTCGAGGAAGGGGAAAAACTCAAAAAAGACGACAGCATCATCACCCTTATCGACACCGAGTCCCTCTACGCGGTTTTCCCCCTGCGGGAGGAGGACGCGCTCCGGGTGGAAAAAGATATGCCCGTGCGGGTGAGTCTCGACGGCACGGGCGGCACCTACGGCGCAAAGGTCGATCTGGTATACCCTCAGGGTGATAGTCAAAGTTTCACCTTCCAGGTGCGGGCGCTCCTCGAGCGTCCGGCGGCCGCGGACGGAGGGGCCGCCCCGGACTGGAAACTCAAGCCCGGTATGTTCGCCAGGGCCTCGGTCGAAATCGCGCCGCCCCGTCAGGCCCTCCTCGTGCCGGAGACGGCCCTCATCGAGGTCTCCGACGGGGCCGCGAAACTCTTCACCGTGAACGGCAGCACCGCGACGAGCCGCCGCGTGGGCCTCGGAACCAGGCGGGGCGATCAGCGCGAGATCGTCTCCGGCCTCTCCGCCGGCGAGGTGGTCGTGCTGCGCCCCGACGCCTCGATGAAGGACGGGGTCTACGTGTCGATGGGGGGAGGGGAGTAGGGAGTGAGGAGGGGGGGAGTAGGACGTAGGGAGTGGGGAGGGAGTGGAAAATGGAAGCCATTGACCACGTCGCAGAATGACGGTTGTCCTTTCCCTTAACTTGTTGATAGTGCCCCCCTATCCCACCCAAAAAACCACTTTTTTGCTCTTTTTTCGAAGTTTTTTCGTGACTCTTGTAAAATAATGCATTATACTTAATGGTGAAAGGGGCTTCTATGGCCGGTAACAGGCGCGTAAGCGCGGCGCGGTTTTCGCGCCAAAAACAGACACTTTTCCTCGTTTCGCG
>JAISTO010000192.1 GCA_031272575.1 Treponema sp.
AACATAGCAGGCGGCGCGGTAATGACAGGCTGCCTCTACTGGGCCGCGCTGAAGAAGCGCTGACCCCGAACCCTTGCACATCCCCCCCCGCCTACCCTACTATTACCCTATGAATGAAACCATGACCGCGCTCGATCTGGCGCGGCTCGGCGCGGATACCCTTATGCGGAAGTTTCCGGCCGCCAGCCTGCCGCCCGCGGGGCGCTTCCACTACCACCAGGGGGTCTTTCTCTCCGGTGTCGAAAACCTGTACCTGCTTTGCGGCGATCAAAAGTATGCCGCCTATATCCGGGACTGGGTCGATCAATTTGTCGGCCCCGAGGGGGAACTCTCCGGGACCACCCTCGATCAGTTTGATGATATGCAGCCGGCGATCCTGCTCTTCCGGCTCTACGACGAGACCGGGGACCCGCGCTACAAGGCGGCGCTCGACCGCTGCGCGCCCGTGGCCGCGAAGTGGCCCACCAACGCGAAGGGGGGCTTCTGGCACAAGTACTACCGTCAGAACCAGATGTGGCTCGACACGCTCTACATGATAGGCCCTCTCTGCGCGCGCTACGCGGCGGCGTTTCAGTCACCCTACTTCTTTGAAAAGGTACTGCGCCAGATGCACCTTATGCGAAAGTACATGACGGACAGCGAAACCGGCCTGCTCCGCCATGCCTGGGACGACTCGAAGGCCGCCGACTGGGCGGATCGCGCCACGGGGCTCTCCGCCGTTTCCTGGGGGCGCGCCATCGGGTGGTATGTCGTTGCCATCCTCGACATACTCGACTATCTGCCGCCCGGGCACCCGCGCAGGGGCGAGTGCGTCGACGCGGAGTGCGCCATGCTCAAGGCGCTCCTACGGTATCAGGATGAAAATGACGGCCGCTGGTACCAGGTGGTGAACCGGGGGGACGATCCGCGCAACTGGCTCGAGAACTCCTGCTCCTGCCTCTTCACCTACGCGCTCGCGAAGGGCCTGCGCGCCGGCATCGGCGAGCCCGCCTGGGAGGAGGCCGCGCGCCGCGCCTACGCGGG
Organism: Treponema sp.; assembly: GCA_031272575.1. Classification (GTDB taxonomy): domain Bacteria; phylum Spirochaetota; class Spirochaetia; order Treponematales; family Breznakiellaceae; genus JAISTO01. Next base: position 1,024 of record JAISTO010000192.1, read on the forward strand.
CATAGTCCGCTCCCTCAAAACAGAGCCCCTGCCGGACGGGACCGTCACTTTAAACATCCCCGCCATCTGTGTGGGCACCGGAGTCGGGGACTATCAATTTTACCTCGAGCGCCCCACGGTCGAAAACGACCTGCACGGCATGGGCGCGTTCCTGCTTATGGCGGCGGAGTATCACCGGGCCTTCGAAACGGCCCGCGGCTAGGGCATGAGGGCCACCAAAAACATCGCGGGCGGCGCCGTGCGGAAGGCGCGGGCCGCGGACAACCCCAGCCCCATGCTTGCCCAGTACCACCGCATAAAGCGCGAGCACCAGGGGGAGGTGCTCTTCTTCCGTCTGGGTGACTTTTACGAGATGTTCGCCGACGACGCCCTCGAGGTCTCGGCGCTGCTCAACCTTACCCTCACGAAGCGGAACGGCCTCCCCATGTGCGGCATCCCCTACCACGCCTGCCGCGCGTATATTGCCCGCCTCCTCCGGCACGGCAAGAAGATCGCGATCTGCGAGCAGTTGTCCGAGCCGGGCAAGGGCCTGGTCGACCGCAAGGTCATCGAGGTGATCACCCCCGGCACCATCGTCGACGAGGATTACCTGGACGGCGGCTCGGCGAACTACCTCGCGGCCCTCGCCGCGCACGCGGCCTTCCTCGCCTTCGCGTACATCGACCTTTCCACCGGCGACTTTTTCGCCGCGTCCTTCCCCCGGGAAGAGGCCCGCGGCAAACTGAACCAGGAACTCGAGCGCCTTCCGATCCGGGAAATGATCATCCAGGAGTCCCTCCTCGAAGAGAACGCGGCGGTGGCCGAGGCGCTCGGGGCGCGTCCGGGCATAGTGCTGAACCGCTGGGCGGACTGGCTCTTCGACTTCGGCCGCGGCCGCGAGCGCCTCGAGGCCCAGTTCGGCAGGGAGCGCCTTAAAAGTTTCGGGTTAAAGGAAACGTCCCCGGAAACCGTGGCCTGCGGCGCGCTCCTCGACTACCTCGAGGAGACCTCGCAGGGGCTTATCCCCCATGTCCGCACCCTCCGGCTCTACACGGACAGCGAGTTCGTCTGCATCGACGAGGCCACCCAGCGCAACCTCGAGCTCGTCCGCGGCCTCCAGAGCGGGGACACGCACTGCACCCTCCTCGAGGTGATGGACGAGACGAAGACGGCCATGGGGCGGCGCCTCCTCACCTACCGGCTCCTGCACCCCCTCCGCGACCGTGACGCCATCAACAAGCGCCTCGACATGGTGGACACCCTCTTTCACGCGCAGGATGAAAACGCCGCGCTCCGCGGCATCCTCGCCCGTATGCCCGACCTCGAGCGCCTCTCCGCGCGGCTCGCGATGGACCGGGCGCACGGCAAGGACCTCGCCGCGGTCAAGGCCAGCCTCGCGGCCTTTGCCGGCCTCGCGGACATCGCCTCCAAAAAGGGCCTCGTCTTCGAAACGCCGGAGGCAGCGGCCCTCATGCGGGACGGCGCCGCCGCGCTTTATGCCCTCCGCGCGCTTCTCGATCAGGCCCTGGCGGAGGAGCCTGCCGTCATCCTCAGCGAAGGGAACCTCATCCGGGCGGGCTACAGCGCGGAACTGGACCGCCTCCGGGCCCTCAAAGATGACGGTCGCGGCCTCCTCGAGGCTTACCTCGAAGAGGAGCGCCTCAAGACCGGCATCTCCGGCCTCAAGGTCCGCTACAACCGGCTCCTCGGGTATTTTTTCGAAGTCACCAAAGTGAATCTGGGCCGCGTGCCCGCTCACTTCATCAGGCGGCAGGGCATGGCCGGCGGGGAGCGCTTCAGCACCGAGCGCCTCGCGGCCATCGAGCAGGAACTCAACGAGGCCTCTGAGCGCTCCCTCGAACTCGAAAAGCGCCTCTTCCTCGAACTGCGCGAAAAAGCGAAGGCCCTGCTCCCCGAACTCGCCGCCGCGGCCCGCCTCGCCGCCGAACTCGACGTGGCCCACGCCCTCGCCCATGCCGCCGCCCTCCGCGGCTGGGTCCGCCCCGAGGTCGACGACTCAAAAAACCTCCAGATCGCGGACGGCCGCCACCCCGTCGTCGAGGCCCAACTCCCCTCCGGCGGCTTCGTCCCCAACGACCTCAGCCTCAACGCCCCCGACGACACCGCATCCCCCCCTCCGGGGTCAGGTGATGCCTTATCCCCCCCTCCGGGGTCAGGTGATGCCTTATCCCCCCCTCCGGGGTCAGGTGATGCCTTATCCCCCCCTCCGGGGTCAGGTGATGCCTTATCCCCCCCTTTGGGGGGGGTAGGGGGGGGTCACCAAGTCCCAATTCCCAATTCCCAATTCCCAAATTCCCCCCCCGTCTCCTTCGCCCTCATCACCGGCCCCAACATGGCCGGCAAATCCACCTACCTCCGCCAGGCCGCCATCCTCGTGATCATGGCGCAGGCAGGCAGTTTCGTCCCGGCCCGCGCCGCGCGCGTCGGGCTCGTCGATCGCGTCTTCTGCCGCGTCGGCGCCCAGGACAACCTCGCCCGCGGCGAGTCCACCTTCCTCGTCGAAATGAGCGAGACCGCCTACATACTCCAGACCGCCACCCCCTCGAGCCTCGTGATCATGGACGAAGTCGGCCGCGGCACCAGCGCCCAGGACGGCCTCGCCATCGCCTGGGCCGTCTGCGAGCACCTCCTCGACCGCACCCGCTGCCGCACCCTCTTCGCCACGCACTACCACGAACTCACGCGCCTCGCCCGCCCCGGCCTCGCCAACCGCTCCATGGCCGTCCTCGATGACGGCGAGCGCATCGTCTTTCTGCGCAAGGTGCGGGAAGGCCCCGCCGCCGGCTCCTACGGCCTCCATGTCGCCCGTCTCGCCGGCCTCCCCGAAGACGTGCTCGCCCGCGCGGAAGTACTCATGAATCAGGAAAAAGGGGGGACGATTACGCGAGAAAACGCGCAAGCGTTTTCTCCGTCATCTACCGGCGGTCAGTTTTTCGACCGCCCCCCCTCGCTCCGAACGGCGCGGGAATCCCCCTGGGACGCAGGGGCGTTGCGCGCAACGCCCCTGCCGTCCACATCTAATCCCGCGCCGTTCTCCGCTGCCCCCCAGATGGAGCCATCAGCTCCCCCCTCCCCTCTGGACGCGGCCCTCGCCTCCCTCGATGTGGACTCCCTCAGCCCTCTCGCGGCCCTCAACCTCCTCTCCGAGTGGAAGCGCCGCTTCAGCGAGCCCCCCGCGCATCTCCGCGCCGCCGTCCCGCCAGGCGCCGCCCCGCCGGCACATACCCTGCCTCCCGCTCCGCAGGAGCGGGACGCAGGGCTGCTGTTTTGAGGGGGCGGGTGGGGGGGTGGACGGTGGAAAGTGGACGGTGGAGGAGTCATTCGCGAGTCTTTGGTACTACCGATATGCATGGGGTGCTGCGCAGGCTCTCACATAACCGCCTCCACCGTCCACCGTCCATTTTCCACTCCCCAAGCGCGTTCCGCGCGCGCACTGCGCAGCCCTCTCTTGCTGCACGCCGCCCCCCGGCACCGCTCACTGCTCTTGTCCCAATTCCCAATTCCCAAGTCCCAAAAGCGCCACGCAATGCTCACTCGTCCGCGCCGTCCCCTCGCATTGCGCCGCCCCCTCGCCCTCTTGACACTTTTTTCGCATTTTGCCATACTGTCCGCATGATGCATAATCCATTGCCGTCTTCACAAACAGGGTGCCCACCTGAAAGTGGGCGCCCATCTCCTCTTTGCGGCCCCCGCACCAGGGCTAACGCCGGGGCTTTAGCCCTCGCGCTTAACGGGCGTGATCTGCGGGGTAAAACCCTCTCTGCCCCCCCCCCCGTTACGCAAAAAGTGTAACGTTTTTTCGGCTTAACTATCAGCACAAACAGTCCACATGCTCCCCGTGGGGACGCTTTCCGCTCGTCATTCTGACTATCGGTTATATTTCTGACTATGCGTCGATATCGGGGGGGAGTAGAGAGTGGCTAGTGGGGAGTGGAGTGCGCCTGGATCGTAAGTTGCGCGGACTACCGGACAGTTTCACGGTAGTACGCGCAACCCACTTGCAACGCGCACCCTACTCCCTACTTCCCTATTCCCCACTCCCTATCCATGGGGTTCCACCCGCCCGTAGGGGCGGGGAATTTATAGGAGGAGGTTTTCAAAAATGAAAACAACCAAAGGAAAGAAATCCGGGAAGGGTTTCTACGGACCTGCCGCGCTTTGGGCCGCGGCGGCTGCGCTCGTACTTGCGGGCGTTGTTATTCTGGCGGGGTGTACGAACCC
>JAISTO010000075.1 GCA_031272575.1 Treponema sp.
AAAGTGATGACCGTCATTCCGCGGCTTGACCGCGGAATCTCTATCAGAAATGGCATTTTGAGGGATAGATTGCCGGATCAAGTCCGGCAATGACGGCCTTGTTTTCCTTAACTTGTTGACAGTGGTTTGATGAGTCCCGCTAATTCGACAATGGCGGCGGGGTGCAGCCCGAGTTCAGGTTCGTCTATCACGATGACACTTGGTAAAAATGGGGGCGGCTGCAATAACAGGGTGACCAGGGCCATAAAGCGCAGAGACCCATCGGAAATTTGATCCGGCCCGAAGAGATAGTCGGGGCGGGTTTTGTCCGTCCAGTTGAGGCGTACAGACCGATGGCCGTCAGGGGAAAGTTCCAAAACAAAGTCTTGAAATTGCGGCATGACCGTGCGGATGTGCCGGACGATGCGCTCGTAGTAAGGGCGCCAGGCATTGCTGTCCTTCAGCATCTTGAGGAAGGCCGCCAGATTTCCGGCGTCGCGGCGCAGATAGGACACATCATCGCTATAGGCGTCCCCCCGGATGCGGGAAGTGTCGGAGGTGTCATGAAATTGAAACGTCTGAATTTTCCCAAGATGCTTTGCCAGTATTGCACTGGTTTGCCGGTGGTCAGAAGGGAGAGACGTTTCCGGCCCGCCGCTTCCAAGAAAGTAATCCTGCGGTTTTGGTCTGTCTTTTTTATAAAAACTTACCCGCTCGCCGTTTACAAACAGTCTGTTAGGAAGGCCATGCGATAGTTTGACCGTATAGGTATCCTCTGTTTGGTCATCCTCCAGCGTTATGCTAAAGTTGATGGATTCGGTTATCTGGGGGCCGTAAAAAAGCAGTTGACTTGCGCCATAGGTGCCAACATAGTTCTGCAGCGCGCCGGTATGCATATATCCCAGCATCTTAAAGAAAGATACAAGATTGCTTTTGCCGGAACCATTTGCCCCAAGCACGAGGCACACGTCCCCAAAATTGATAGTCTCTTCGTGACGGTTATCAATGGATTTAAACCCCGAAACGGTGATCCTCGTCAATTTCATGCCGAGCCGCCCTCCTTTTTAGTGCAGGTGAATAGGATACCGTGTCTGTAAAAAAGAGTCAATGGCCGCATTGCCTCCGCGCCCTATTCCCCCTCCTCCTGCTTCTTGAGCGCCTTGATCAGGGCGAGGGCCAGTTGCTGCGTCTTTTTTTGCATATTGGAGACTATGTGCGCTATCTGGAGCGCTTCGGCGCCGCGGCAGGGGGCCTCTTCCCGGCCGGTGACGAGATATTCCACGCGCTCGTTATCCCCGCCTCGATCCGCGGCAGCACCGTCGTGGCGATTGCGGACGGCGCGTTCCGGCAGCAGCGCCGCCGGGGTAACGATGACGAGGACCTCATCGCCCTGGAACTGCCCAACACCCTCGAAACGATAGGCAGGAACGCGTTCCGCGGCAACGCCCTTAGAGAGGTGTTTATTCCCGCCAGTGTGGAAGAGATCGGCGAGGGCGCGTTCGACGACAACCCCAACCGCGCGGCGGCGGCCTCCCCGCGCCGCCGCGCCCCCCATTCCCTACTTCCTAAACTTGTTGACAGTGCTCTGTATACCACTGTCAACAAGTTAAGGAAAGAGCCAACCGTCATTCCGCGACTTGATCGCGGAATCTCTACCAACATGGCCCTTTTTTCAATAGATTGCCGGGTCAAGCCCGGCAATGACGGTCTTGTTTTTCTTAACTTGTTGACAGTGCTCTGTATACTCCGCGAGCAGCCGCGCCAGGTCGTTTTCGTGTATGCGGACTATGCCCATCTCCCGCCGCGCGTTCTCGGGCGAGTCCGAGGCGTGGGCGCTGTTCACCATGACGTTGCTGCCGAAGTCGCGGCGCACGGTGCCGCCCGGCGCTTTGAGCGGGTCGGTAGGGCCGAGCACCGCGCGAATTTTTTGCACCGCGTTTTCACCCTCGTAGAGCAGGATCATGCATTTGGATCGGCCGGGTTTTGCGGCCCTCTCCGCGTCGAGTGTGCCATCGGGTACCGTCTCGCCTGACATAAAGGTGACTATGCGGTCAAACTGATCCCGCGCGCACTCGATGCCCGCGCTCTCGATGAGCGCCTTTTCGGCGGCCTCGCTCAGCATAAGACCGAACTCCCGCTCGACCATGGCCTTTATTTTGCGGCCGAAGGTGGGCGCGAGTTTTTCCTCCAGGGCCTCTTTCACCGGGCCGTAGAACTCGAGCGCCTGCCCCAGCGAAAAACGATGCACCTTGACGGCGGCAATGCGCAGGCCGGTGCACGCAAACATACTGATGATAGTCCCCGGACGGGTGGAAGCGTACTCCCAGTTGTCCGGCTTGATGATCACAAGGGTCTGCTCGACTTTGGACGGGTCCGGATACGCCACCCCGACGTCGACCACGTTGTCGCTCGTTTTGAGCAGGCCCGCGAAGAGCCGCAGATCGCGATCCGCGGTCTCCTGATTCCGCGGCGTAATGACCGCGGGCTCGAAGTAGGTGATCACGTTGGGGTCGTAGTGCGAGATGATCAGGTCGGCGTAGGTGTCGCGGATCGTTTCGCCCGCGGCTTCGTCGTCACCGCCGTGCTCGGGGTGCAGATGCCCGCATACGGGAACAAGCACGGAGCAGGGGGCTTCCCCCTTGAAGATCAGCAGGAGGCTCCTCCTGCGCTTCCCGTTCTGCGGGCAGAGGTTCCAGGCCGCGTAATCCGCGCACAGGTTCACCTCCCCGGGGGCTGTCTCTTCCCGCAGCGCCTCCGAATAGGCCCTCGCGAATCCCTGATCCGGGGTAATTAACTGCGCGCCTGCCAGTTCTATCCCCGGCAGCGAGAGGAGGCGGGCTATCACCCCGCCCGTCCTGCTCTTGGCAATGGTGTGCGGAGTCACCAATACATACGACAGATTTTCACTCATAACTTTCTCCTTACCGCTTGCGGAATGCCTCCGCGAAGGGGTTGTACATGGTACCGTCGTCGTCCTTGCGGCCGGGGCTGTAGCCCCTCTGGCGCTCCCGCTCGAGGAGCGCGGCCGGCGGCCGGGGGCTTCCGGTGCGGGGCCTCGCCTGCTGCGGGCCGTGCGCCCCCTCGTGACGCGGAGAGGCGCCCTGCTGGGCCGCGCCCTGGGGAGCCGCGCCCGCCTTTGCGCCCGCGCCCGCGCCCTCGTGCCGCGGGCCGCTTCCCGCGCCTTCACGCCGTGGGCCGCTCTTGCGGGAGAGGCTTATGCGGCGACGGTCTTCATCCAGGCCGATGATGTGGAACTCGTAAATGTCCCCCACCTTCACCACATCCATGGGGTTTTCGACGTAGGTGTCCGCTATTTCGGACACGTGCACGAGCGCGGTTTCCTTCAGGCCGATGTCCACAAAGGCACCGAAGTCCACCACGTTCTTGATCTTGCCCGTCACCCGCATGCCCTCTTTCAGGTCCTTGAATTCGAGCACCCCCTTCTGCATGATCGGTTTCGGGTACCCGTCCCGCGGGTCGCGGTTCGGCTTCTTCAGTTCCTCGATGATGTCGTCGATCGTGAGGTCCCCCACGCCGAATTGGGTTTTTAACCGCGCCCGCTCCTCCGCATTCACCGTGCCATGCACACTGAGCGCCTGCTGGATGCTCCGGGCCGTCTCGTAATTTTCCGGATGCACCCAGGTGTTGTCGAGGCGCTCTCCGCTTTCAGGAATTTTCAGAAAGCCCGCGGCCTGCTCGAAACTCTTCGCGCCCATACCCGGCACGGCGTTTAAATCGGCGCGGCTCGCGATCTTCCCCTTTTCGTCCCGGTACTGCACGATCTTGCGGGCCAGCCCCGCGTTTATGCCGGACACGTACTTCAACAGGGAGGCGCTTGCCGTGTTCAGGTTGACGCCGACATTGTTCACCACCGAGGAGACGACCTCGTCCAAACTTTCGGAGAGTTTTTTTTGATTTAGGTCATGCTGATAGAGGCCGACCCCGATCGATTTCGGGTCTATCTTGACGAGTTCGGCGAGCGGGTCCTGCAGCCTGCGCCCTATCGAGATCGCGCCGCGGATAGTGAGGTCGAGCTGCGGGAACTCCTCCCGTGCAATGTCGCTCGCCGAGTACACGGAGGCCCCGTCCTCGTCCACCACGGTGAAGAGCACATCGAGCGCGTTTTCCTCGATGACCTTCGCGACGATTTCCTGCACCTCGCGCGTACCCGTGCCGTTGCCCACCGCCACCAGTTGAATGTCATGCGCCTTTATGCCCTTGAGGATTAACTGCTTCGCTTCCTCGGGCTTGTCGTTCCGAATGACAAAGTGATCGAGGTACTTGCCGGTGTCGTCGAGGAGCGCGCACTTGGTGCCGGTGCGTATACCCGGGTCCATGCCGAGTACCCGCGTCCCCTTGATCGGCTGCTGCATCAGGAGGTTTTTCAGGTTTTTGCTGAAGACGGAAATGCCGTGTTCGTCCGCCGTGTCGCTCTGGTCGCCCCGGATTTCGCGGCAGACCGCGGGTGACAGGAGGCGCTTCAGCGCGTCCTCGATGGCGGTCTTGTGGTAGTCGTTGTGCAGTTCGTACTGGCGCTGCAGCAGTTCAACAGCGGTGGTTTCGTCCACATCGAGGGTGACATCGAGCGCGCCCTCCCGCTCCCCGCGGTTGATCGCCAGTATGCGGTGCGGCTTTATCAGCGAGAGCCGCTCTTTGAAATCCCAGTACATCTGGTAGGTGGACGTTTTCTTTTCGTCCTCGCCGCTCAGGCCCGGCTTCCCGGAGGCCTTGACGATGATCGTACCGTCCTTCCGGTAGAAGGCCTTTATTGCCGCGCGGTTCTCCGGCGTCTGCGCCACCTCCTCCGCGATGATGTCCATGGCCCCCTGCAGCGCGTCGTCGACGCTCTTCACCTCGAGGCTTGCGGGCGCGGCGCCCGCGGCCGGGCTTTCCCCTTCCGGCGCAGCCCCGGCTTCAGCCTCCGCGGGGCTATCCGCGTCACTCGTTACGGTGACGAACTCCGCGGCCTTCGCCCGCAGCGGCTCCGCCTCCAGCACCTTCATGGCCTCGGCCAGCGGCCCCAGGCCCTTTTCGAGCGCCAGCATACCGCGGGTCTTCTTCTTGCGCTTGTAGGGCGCGTAGATATCCTCCAGTTCCGCAAGCGTGGCCGCCCCGCTGATGTTCTCGTAGAGCGTCTCCGTCAACTTGCCCTGCTCGAAAATGCTCCGCACGATCTCGATGCGCCGCGTTTCGAGGTTTTTGCCGCTGTTGTAGAGGTGCTCGGTGTCGCGCACCTGCACCTCGTCCAGTTCGCCGGTGGCTTCCTTGCGGTACCGCGCGATGAAGGGCACCGTCCCCCCTTCCAGAATGAGGCGCATAACCGCCTCCGCCTGACTCACGCGGATGCCCAGTTTCTCCGCCACCCGCCGCAAAAGCGCGGCCTCGTCTACCGCGAGGCCGTCGATGAATGCCTTGTTTAGTTCCATAGGGGTAGTCTGGCGCAGGCGGGGGAGGGGAGTCAAGGGGCCGCATCAGCCCTCACGCACCTTCTCAAACATCGTCCGATACCACCCGCTCGCTCTCCGGCGCAAAGAAGGTCGCCTGCTCCGCGTAGTGCCGCTCCCCCCACTCCCCATTCCCCACTCCCTATCCCCCCCCTTGACTTTTTCCCGCATGCCGTCTATAATAGGGATACATCCGCTTGAGCGGGTGAATTTATCATTCCTGGAGGAAGATATGAAGTCCTTGAAGTGGCTGGCGATCGCTTGTGTAATCGGTGCTATGGTATCGGTTGCGTGCGCCAGTGCGCCGGCAGCGGCGCCTGCGGCCCCGGCAGCGGCCGGAGCGCCCGCAGAGGGAGCCCCGGCGGAAGCCGCTCCCGTGGCAGCGCCCGCTGAATAAGCGGCGTTTCGTCCTGGTGCCTCGCGGCGGTGTGCTGCCGCGGGGTAGCCCCCTTGCATATTTTGCAGGTTTGGGGTATAAAAGGTGTGTCCTTATTTAAGGACACACCTTTTTTTATTTTCTGGAGGAAAACAGAATGAAAAAAACCATTTCGGTGCTCTTTGCGGCCGCGGCGCTCGTGTTTCTTGCGGCAGGCTGCGCGAAAAAAAGCACCCAGGCAAAGCCGGTCGTCGGCTTCGTGTACATCGGCTCGATTAACGACGTGTACACCGGCGCTCACGACAAGGGCAGGGTCGCGCTCCAAACACTCGGGTACGAATGTCACTATGTGGAAAACGTGGCCGAAAACACGGCGGATGTCGAAAAGGCGATTCACGACCTCATCGACCAGGGCTGCACCGTCATCTACACGACGAGTTTCGGCTTTATGGACGCGACGGTAAACGTGGCAAAGGAGTACCCGGACCTCAAGTTCGCGCATTGCTCCGGCTACAAGCAGGAAGCGAATATGTCCCGCTACTTCGGCAAAATCTATCAGCCCCGCTACCTTTCCGGCATCGCGGCAGGCTACAAAACCACCGCAAACAAGATCGGCTATGTTGCGGCCTACAGCATCCCGGAAGTGATCCGCGGGATAAACGCGTTCACGCTGGGCGTCCGCTCGGTGAATCCGGACGCGGTGGTCGAAGTCGTGTGGACCAACACCTGGTACGACCCGGCGGTGGAAAAACAGGCCGCGCTCGAACTGTTGAACCGCGGCTGCGATATCATTGCGCAGCACCAGGATACGACCGCCCCGCAGATCGCGGCGCAGGAGCGCGGCGCGTTTGCTATCGGCTACGATATGCCTTCACCGGCCGAGGCGCCCAAGGCTTACCTCACCGCGCCGATCTTCAACTGGGACGTCTTCTATATTGACGATGTCCAGCAGATCGAAGCGGGCACCTGGCAGAGCCGCGCCTACTGGGAGGGCCTTGCGGCCGGGGCCGTGGGCCTGGACACGCTCAGCGCCAACAACGACCCCCGCGCGGAAGCGGCGATCGTGGCCGTAACCGCGTCGATCATCGAAGGCTCGTTCGATCCCTTCACCGGCCCGATCAAGGATCAGGCGGGCGAGGTCCGAGTCGCCCCTGGGGTTAGGTTGACGGACGACGAAATCTGGAGCATGAACTGGTTCGTGGAAGGGGTTAGAGGGACCATTGCGGAGTAGGCTGCGCCATGACTGACGTTCATAACGATGCGCTCGAAGACGAGGACTTCGACACTATCCTCTCGCAGGACATCGATTTTTCGGGGACCCTCAACTTCGAGAAGCCCTTTCTCATTCGGGGCAGGGTCTCGGGTAACATTGACGCCCGTGGCCTCCTCGTCATCGACGAGGGGGCGGTGGTCGAGGCCGACGTAAAGGCCTCGCGGGTTATCGTCCGCGGCAAGGTGAAAGGCGATGTCACCGCGGAGGAAAAAGTGGAGATAATGGCCTCAGGCAAGGTGCGGGGGAACGTACACGCGCCGGAGGTATCGATGGAGCCCGGCTGCGCGTTCAACGGCCACTGCGTCATGACAGAGAGGCCCCACACCCCATGACGCGCCTTCGCCGGGGCCATCTGCCCCGTCGCCTCAGCCTCTGCTGCGCCCTCCTCGCGCTTGCGGGGCGCTCCCTCGCCGCGCAGACCAGGCCGGACGCGCTCCAGGAGTACCGCTCCGGCAGGTACCAGACCGCGGTGAACATCTGCCGCCAGGAAATCGCGGCCAATCCACTCAACATCGAGTCCCATGTGGTACTCTGCTGGAGCCTCATCGCGCTGGGGCAGTACCAGGACGCGGCCCCGGCCGCGGAGGCGGCCCGCAAACTCAACCGCTACGATTCGCGGGTCATCGAAATCTTCGGGGAACTCGCGTACTACGAAGGCCGCAACCGCGAGGCGCTCGGATACTTCCAGGACTATGTCAGCCAATACCCCGAGGGTATGCGCATCGACAAAGTCTACTATCTCGAAGGCGAAACCTACATCCGCCTCGAGCGCTTCCGGCACGCGGACATCGCGCTCTCCGCGGCCGTGCACCGCAGCCCGGGCAACGCCGTCTGGTGGACCCGCCTCGCCTACGCGCGCGAAAAAGCCGGGGACGCGGCAAGCGCCGCGGACGCCTACAGCCAGGCGCTCAGCCTCAACCCCAGCCTCGCGGACGCCCAGCGCGGCCTCGACCGCATCCGCGAAGGCCAGCGCTAATGCCCGCGCCCACCGCGCTCTTTTTTACCTTCGGCTGCAAACTGAATCAGGACGAAACCGAAGCCCTCGCCAGCGCCGCCCGCACGGCAGGATTCCATATCCAGAACGATGCCCCATCCCCCCCTTTGGGGGGGGTAGGGGGGGGTT
>JAISTO010000096.1 GCA_031272575.1 Treponema sp.
CCGCTGCCTGAGCCTCTTTCAGTTCCTTGAGCCCCTGGGCGACCTCCTGGAGTATCTTCCAGACTGATTCGGGGCCGGGAATTTTTAATGCCGCTTTCATTGAACGCTCCGGTAGCGCACGTTTGAACGTGCGCTCCTTAAAAGTATCGTTTTTGATAGTATCGATGTTTAAAGATACTGATTCTTCTGGAAAAAGTCAAGGGGATAGGAGTAGGGAGTGGGAAGTGGGGGCCTGGGAGCGCGGGCTTCCAGCCCGCATGGAGTAAAGGGGTTAGGAAAGAGGGGTGAGGGGTAGGAAGGGAGTGGGGCGCGTGGCGCGAAGAGGTGGGTGAGGGGAGTGAGCGGGGGACGGGGCAGGGGGAGTGGACGGTGGACGGTGGAGTAAGGAGACCATCACCCGCGAATAAAGCCCTCCTGCCAAGGCACACACGCCGCGCTGCTTATGGCAGGCGGCGGGGAGACAGCGGCTGCATGGGGGCAGGGGGCGGGCAGGAAAAATGATTGGTAGGCTGTGATTACGGCTAATGCACGAGACGCTTGGGACTACGACCAGTGACTGCGCACTACTCTACGCTTATGGCATTAGGGGCAAAAAGAAACAAAGCCCCGACAAAAGCCTCAGTACCGGGAAATGCGGCAGAAGCACACAACTAAAATGTGGTACCTGTGACCGAGACCATGTTGCGCAGGGCTTTGGTTCATTTTTGCCTCAAGATGCGGCTTTAGGCCGCGTCATTTTTCCTGCCCGCCCCCTGCCCCCGCGAGAGAGGTGACTCCCCCACCAAAAAAGGCCAGCGCGGCTGCGCTGCCGCGCTGCCGCGCCTACTCTTTCACCGCGCCCACCATGAGGCCCGCGAGCAATTGCTTCTGCGCGGCGAAAAAGAGCGCCACTACGGGGAGCGCGGCGAGGATGGTGCCGGCGGCGACCACGCCCCAGTTCGTGTCGAAGCGCTGCTGGGTGAACTGGTAGATGCCCACCATCACGGTAATGCGGTCGTTTCCCTTGAGGAGCAGGTTGGCGACGATGAAGTCACCGTAGGTGCTCATGAACGCGAGGATCGCTATCGTAATCACCATGGGGCGGATAATCGGGAAGATGATCAGAGCGAAGACCTGGCCCCACGAGGCGCCCTCGATGATGGCGGACTCGTCCAGTTCGCGGGAGATCGAGTCAATGTAGGACTTCACCATAAGGACGTTGACGCTCATCGAGCCGGCCACGTAAATGCAGATAAGGCCCCCGTGCGTGTTGAGGCCGAGCGGCGGAATGAAGGCCCCCAGTTGCTGCATCATGGCGTAGATGGCGACCATCGCGAGGATGCCGGGGAAGATGTTCATGATCACGATGCCCATCATCACCGGGCGCTTGCCCCGGAAGCGGAACCGCGAGAGCGCGTACGCGGAGAGGCAGGTGGCGATGACGATAAGGACGACGGAAATAAAAGACACCTTGAACGAGTTCAGCATCCAGCGGCCGAAGGGCAGCGCGGGGCTGCCCAGGAGCTCGCTGTAGTTGCCGAGCGTGAGCCGCTCCGGGATGACGCGGGCGCCCAGGAGCGAGCGCGCCGCGTTGAGCGAGGTCGCGATGATCCACAGAAACGGGATGAGTGCAAAAATAATCAGCACGATAGCCAGGCCGTATTTGAGCAGTTTCACCGCGCGTTTTTTTGTTTTCATATTTCACCTCGTATGGTTTTCGAACGCCAGGTTTGAAAGAAAACCATCAGCGCGACGAGCATGAAGAGCAGCACCGTAATCGCGGCGGAGAAGCCGTAATCCGCGGCGTTGGAGGTGCTGAACCCGAGTCGGTAGATGAACGAGATCAGCAGGTCGGTGTGCCCCATGGGGACTATGGTGTCCGCCATTGCGGGCAGGCCGGCGTTGAAGCCCCAGATAAGCGTGAAGTTGTTGAAGTTGAAACAGAAGGACGCGATTACCAGGGGGGCGAGGATGCGAAGTACGAGCGGCAGGATGATCCGGCGGGTAATGGTGAAGGACCCGGCGCCGTCGATCTGCGCGGCCTCGAAGAGGTCGGCGGGTATCGCTTTGAGCGCGCCGCTGGCAAGCACATAGAAGTACGGGTACGACAGGTATACATTGATGACGATCAGCGCTATGCGCGCCCATGTCACATTGGTAAAGAAGCGCGGCGAGAAGCCCGTGAGGTTCGCTATCACCGTGGTCACGAGGCCCAGGTTCTCGTTGAGGAGCGCGCGCCACACCATGATCGAAACGAGCACCGGTATGGGATAGGGTATGATCAAGAGTGAGCGTATCAGCCTGCGGTACTTGAGGTCCTCGAAGAGGAGCGCGATCATCAATCCTATAATGAAACTTGCCAGCACCGACAGCAGGGCGAACGCGATGTTCCACGCGAAGATGCCGAGCGCGGGTTTCAGGCAGCCCCTGTTCCCCAAAAAGCGCGTGTAGTTGGAAAAGCCCGCGCCGGTGATAAAGCCCGGACTCAGCGCGCCGCCCGCCTCGCCTACCCAGGCGCCCCCCTCGGGCCGGAAGACCTCGCCGCTGCGCGCGGAGGTGAAACTATCATCCTGAGCGTTGTAGCGGTAGGCCCTGCGCGTCACCGCTATCTCGCTGAGCGAGCGCACCTTGAAGGTCTCGTCCGCCTCCCCGAAGTCGAGCGCGCCCAGGGCCTCGAGGCTCCGCACGGTTTCGGGACGGCTCAGCATGGTGTAGCCGTCGATCCGCATGGGGGCTATGCCCGCGGCAAAGGGCCGCGCCGCGCTCCCCGGTACGACCGTCATCCTTGTGCCATCGGCGGCCTCGAGGAGGAGCAGGAAATCCTGGCCCCTGCGGTAGGCGGTCCAGCGCCAGGACGCGGCGTCATCGGGGGTGTAGGTTTCTTCCGCTATGCGCTGCCGGGCCTGCGGTTTCGTCAAAAGGTGACCGCCTGACATATTGGTGAACGACAGGTAGACGGTGTAGAAGATCGGGTAGACGGTGAAGAGGAGCGCCATGACGATGCCGGCCGCGAGCCAGCGCCAGGGCGAGAGCGCGCGGCGGAGGAACACGAGCATGACAAAGACGAGCGCGGCCCCGACGAAGAGCGCCAGCGGGATAAAGCCGTCCCGGATAAGGCGGAACATGAAGAAGCAGCCCGCGAAGCAGAAGAGCGCCAGGGCGGCGAGGCGAAGGACTTTTTTCATGGCGGGTTCGTCACTTTCCCTGAATCTGCGATTCGATCTGGGCCTGCGCGTTTTGCAGGGCCTGGGATGGAGTCTTCTCGCCGGAGAAGGCCAGGGCCGCGGCCGCTACCCATGCGTCCCACACATAGCCCATCTCCGGGATAGCCGGCATGGGCTCGGCGCGCGCGCCTGCCGCGTTGAAGCCCCGCACATCCGCGTCCTCTATGCGATCGAAAATATCCTTCCAGGCGGAGGGGCGCTGTTCCGCCTCGTAGATCGCCTGCATGGATTCGCCGGTCGCGATGAAGTCGAGCGCGAAGGACTGCGCCAGGAGCGCGCGGGGGCTTGCCGCGCTTATGACGATGCCCTGCACCCCCAGGAAGGGGCGCCCCGGCTCGCCGCCCTTCGCGGCCGCCGGGAAGGGGCCTATCGCGTAGGGGACACCGGCGGTCCTGAAGCGGTTGAGCGCCCAGGGGCCTGCCATGATGAAGGGGGCCCGGCCGCTCTCGAAGAGGACGTGCGCCCCATCCCAGTCGATCGTCTGGGGAATAAGGCGCTTTGCGGCCAGGCCGCTCAGAAAGGCGAGGCCGTCAACAAAGCCCGGTCCCGCGATCTGTATATCTTTGCCGTTGAAGCCCCCGTCGGCATTGCGACCGAAGATCGCCCCGCCGAAACTCGCGTAGAGAGGCCAGGCATGGTAGGTGGCGTCAGGCAGCCCCATGATCACCTCGGCCTTGCCGGCCTTCACGAGCGCCTCGCCCATGGCGGCCAGGTCCGCCCAGGTTTCCGGCGGGGATGCCGCCAGCGCCGTGTTCCAGAAGAAGCCGATGTTCTCGATGGCGAGCGGCGCCCCGTAGAGGCCCCCGTTGTAGGTGAAGGCCTCGAGCGCCTGGGGCAGGAAGGCCGCGGCCTTGTCCCCCATGGCGATCCGCATGACGGCGCCGTTTTCGACCAGGGGCCCCAGGTTGTCATGCGGAATGATGGCCAGGTCCGCGCACTCGGCCCCGCCAGAGGCGAGCAGGAACTGATTCCGTATCTGCCCCAGGTCCACCAGCGAGACATTGACCCGCACCCCGTACTCCGCCTCGTACTGTTTGCCCAGTTCGCCCAGCACCGCGATGCGGCCGTTGTCGTAGACCCACAGTTCCAGCGTCTCTTTCGCGTCCTTCTTCGCGCACCCCGCGCAAAGCCAAAGCGCCGCCAGCGCCGCGGCAAACGCCGCGAATGTCCTTTTCGTTTTTTTCATAAAATCCTCCTTCCGCGGGGTAGGGAGTAGGGAATAGGGAATAGGGAGTAGGGTGCGTTTTGCAAGCGAGTTGCGCGGACTACCGGAAAGCATGACGGCAGTCCGCGCTCCCCACAAGCGACGAGCACCCCACTCCCCAAGCGCTCCGCGCCAGCCACTCCCTACTCCCCACCCCCTTCACTCCAACCCAAACACCGCCATAGACGGCAGGGCGGTGCCTTCCAGGTCGAAGAGCGCCTGGTTTTCCCAGGTGCTGTCTATGCCCGGGGCGGAGATCCAGTCGCCGGCCCAGTAAAAGAGGCCGGTACCGCCGCTCTCTTTCACGGCCCGCATGATCGCGCGGGTCACCAGCGCCTGGTTTGCTATGGAGGCCGGTACATACCGCGTGCCGTCCTCGCGCTGCGCGAAGAGCACTCCATCGTCACTTACCGCGTCCAACTGCGCGGCCGCATGGTTTTCCTGGGTGGTCCAAAACTGATTGTCAGTGTAGTCACTATACCCAAGACCCCAGCCGTAAGCGGTCTCGGCCACGACGACATCCTTTCCGTAGCGCGTTTTCAGCGCCGCGATACGGGTTTTGAGATTTGAGAGATTTTTGTGACTGTCGAAGTAAGGGTACCAGGAAAGGCCGATCACGTCGAAGTCCACCGCCGCCCTGGTGGCGGCGGTCTCTCCGTGCGCGGCGTACCTGTCAAAGAACCAGGTGAAATCCACCCCGCCCCTGTCCACGTGCAGCATAATCCTGGCGGAAGGCGCCGCCTCCCGCACCGCCCGAGAGCCCTCACTGAGCAGTTCTCCCAGTTTGGTCTCGTCTTTGCCGTCATCCCAAAGAATGCCGCCTGGTATCTCGTTGCCTAACTGCACCATATCCGGCGCCGCGCCCGCGGCCGCCAGATCGCTCACAATTTGCTTTGTGTAGGCGTAGAGGGCGGCCTTCAGATCCGCGTACGCAAGATTTGACCAGGCTGCGGGTTTGGTCTGCTTGCCGGGGTCTGCCCAGGTGTCACTGTAATGAAAGTCGAGCAGAAACTTAAGCCCCGCGGCCTTGGCCCGCTTCGCCATGGCCAGCGTCCGCGCGTAGTTGTTCAGCCCGGGGGATTTGTCCACGGCGGGGTCAGTGGGATTGTGCCAGATACGCAGGCGTATCCAATTCACGCCATGCGCCTTGAGGATCGCGATGATATCCCCCCTCGACCCATACTCGTCGCGGAAGACCCCGCCGGCCTCCTCGATGGCCCGCGCCATCGAGATGTCGACCCCCCGCATAAAGTCCGGCCCCAGGGCCGGCGCTATTGCGGGGAGTGCGAGCGCCTCGTACTTGAGGTCGTGCCCCTCGCCCGGGGCCATGTAGCAGGCGGTGGCAAGTATTGCCGTGGCAATACTTGCCATTCCGCACGCGGCAAGCAGCATCAGGCGCGCTCCCATGCCGTCTCCCCTACCGGAGCGTCCACGAGAGCGCCTGGTTGAAATTAATGGCCAGGGTGTCACTGCTCTGAGTTGTCGCGGATATCGTACCCGCCGCACTGGGGATAAGGTCTTTCACCTGGATCACCTCACCCGAATCCCAATACAGTGAGAACGCCGCCACAACCCGCACCGCGGTACCCGCAGCGGGACTCCCGATGTCACTCAGGGGTATAGCAAACTTGACCGTGACAGGCCCGGTGTACTCCCATGTTGCCTGCTGCGTCCACGAGGCCGCGCTTTGCGTAATCGGGGTTTCTTTCATCACCTGACAGAGGTACGCGTCAACATCACCAGTGGTGACAGTGACCGTCGTTGCGGCATTGTACCACTTGCTGCCGGAGGTATATTCCGCATTGCCGGTAGATCCAACCGTATCAACAAAAACAGTGATACGATCATTTCCCCAGCCTGCGGCCGGACTATCCCCAAAGTCAAGCGCGACGTACAGGTTTGTCTCGTCGTTAATGACATGGAGGCTCTTAATGTCATAGTTCACTGTTGAGTCGCCCGGAGACAGGGACGCGTGTGACGAAGCGCCGTACGCGAAGTCCGCGTCCAGCACCCCCTTGTTATCACCGCTCATGTCGATAACGGGATACCTCCCCGGCCAGGTCTGCAGTGTGCTGCCGCTCAGCGCCGCGCTGAGCGGGCCTTCCTGCGGGCTGGTCTGCGGGTTCACGGTACTCACCTTGTACCAGTATGCGGTACCTGCGCTGAGGCCCGTGTCCTCGTAGGGCGGGCTGACAATGCTTTCCGCCACAACCGCGTACGTCCCCGTTTCCGAGGCGGCCCGGTAGAGCCGGTACGTAACGCCTGAGTCCGCGGCCTCCGTCCAGGTAAGGGTTATGCTGTTCTCCGTGCTGCTGAGTACCTGGAAGGATGCCGGCGCGGTCGGCGTCGAAGGCAAAACCCCTCCGTTGTAGGCCCGCAGTTCCGGCGTCACCGGATTGTCCTGGCCGTCGCAGACTATGCGCAGGGACGTGTCCGCGGGGATACCCCCCACCCAGAAGTTCTGCATGACATCGCCGTCGGCCGCGTTGCCTGCGGCCGCGGGGTACCAGGGCCTGCTCCAGTCGTTCACCGGTACCAGGCTGAACTTGAACTCGTCCACCGTGAGGGTCACCGGAAGCGAAACGCCCTCGCCCGCGGTTATCGTTATCTGGGTGGCGGTGTTATCCCAGCCGTTGTAGTCACCGGGGATCGCGTACTCGCCGTCCGCCGCCGGGAAGTTGCGAAACTGGAAAAGCACGACAGTGGACTTTTTGTTATGCAGCCCGTTCGCGTCCGGGCAGGCCGCAAGCAGCACGGCTATCGCCGCGGCCGCGGCGGAAAAAAGAATCTTTTTCATCATCAATACCTCCTCATTGCAAATCCCAAATAAGTCCAACGCTGATACGGCTCTGGTAGACGTTTTCGTAAAGGCTGTTCAGCAGGTAGGTGGTGTGCGTGGGACGGTTCAGCGGGTCGTCGAGGCGGTAGAGCGAGTAGTTGACATCCTCGTACGGATCCATGCCGTACACGAAGTGGCACCAGACCTGCGGGGAACCGAGCGCCTTCACGCCGGTTTTGTACGAGACGCCCGCCGCGGCGCCGAAGGGCACAAGCGTGGGATCAGCATCTGACTTCTGCCGCAGCACCGACGCGGCGGTGGCAGAGAGCGCGTCCGTCATCTCGCAACTGAGCATGAACGAGTGATAGATCGTATCCCACTCGTAACCGTACGCGTGAGTCCAGGCCTTGTTTTCAATTTTGAGCGCGTAGTCGAAGACGAGTTTTTTCAGGCCGGGAACGTCGCTGAGGGTGACTTCGATACCCGCCTCCTCCGCGTTGGTGGTCCAGGGCTGTTCGGAGTCCGTTGCCTTGCCTATGCGGTTCGTGTTGAATACCCCGTAGACCCCGGTCTTGATTGGGAGGCCGGTTTTTTCGGCGAAGTCGTACTCGAAGCGGGGCTGCCAGCGCAGGTTCCAGAGGCCCTCGTCAAGCGACAAGACGCCCGCCTCCGCATCCGCCTCGTTCAGCGCCCAGTCCGCGTCAAGCGCGATGAGGGCAGGCCCCAGCGTGACGGTCTGGTCGAGCGAGGTGACGAGCGCGCCCGGGTTGACGGTGTCGTCATCCCCCCAGAGGGAGCGCGCCTCAGATCCCGCGAGGCTCGCGCTGAGTTCCCCTGCGTAGACGCCGGCCTTGAACGCGGCCCGGACGGCCCCGGCCAGTGAGCGCTTCGACAAGTCCCGCTCCGTGCCGAAGGTGCCCATGCCATGCACACTCAGCGTGAGCGGCTCGGTGGGACGCCAGGCCGCATAGAGGGACGCGGTGTTGTCATTTTGATCCGCGTAGTCGGCGAACTCCGTTGACTTCGAGGTGCTCGTAAAGGTGAGGGCGATATCCGCCTTTTCAAAAAGGGATGTTTTGAAGAATGAGTAGATGCCGTACTGTTCCCGCATACGGCTCAGCGCGGCGAGCGCGTCGAAGCTGACATTCCCGCCCGCCCGCTTCGCCCCCTCGCCGAGGCTCAGTTCGAGGAAGCCCTTGCCCACATCATCCCAGGGGTCGATCATGTTGAAGATGCCGGTGAAGCCGGTCATCGAGTTGTTTTTCAGGAGCCCATAGCCTGCCCGCGCGTTGAGCACGGGGCTCTTCAGCGTGATCGCTCCCTTGTTGAAGACGCCCGGCGTGACATCGTTGAGGCCATAGAGGGGCGCGAAGAAAATCCCGCCGAGCCGCGAGAAGCCGTCACGCCAACTGGTGTCCGGGTCCGCGTCCCCCCAACTGTTCGCCTGGTAGAGCGTGTGGTCAAGTTCCCACACCCCCACCTCCGCGTCCAGATGGAAGGACGGGCTCAGGTCTCCCCAAAACCACCAGTTCGCTTCCGAGTAGATCGCGGAGTGGTCATGTTCGAAGCCGCTCTTTTCGTGCTTGTCCATGTCCCGGATCAGGAACGTGTTGTTTGAAACCGTCTCGATCCAGAGCCCCATTTTCAGCGAGGCTTCGTTTTTACTTGATTGGTCCCCCCCCCCCGTCCCGGCCATTTTGCTAAGGTCTTCAGTCAGGGGGATGGTCGTGTCATCCTCGTTCAGGGTCTGCGCTCCGGCAGTACCCGCGGCCGCGAAGAGGCCAAGCGCAATTGCGCACGCGAGTGTGAGTGCGCACGCGAGCGAGCGCGCGGCGTTTCGATAAAGGGCGCGTGTCATAATCCTGCCTCCTGTTTTTTCACCAGGGAAAATTCGATGTCGTCAAAGTTACCCCAGTTGTCCGCGTTCGTATCGAGATAGATACCCACCGTGCACTGACCATTGGTCACTTTTATGACCGGTATTATGTACTGTTTCCAGACCTGCCAGCCGGTGTTCGTTATCGTCATCGATACCGTTTTGCCGGACCCGAAATCCGAGGCGAAAAGTTTTATCCCTTTCTCGCCCCCGCCCCCCATGGCCCAGACCGAAAGGGTGTAGTCGCCATTGGGGATATTTTTGAAGGTGCGCCGCAGGATAGAGCGGAAGGGCTTGTCGAGCCAGTACTTGTAGGTCCAGGACCCGCTGTGCGCGTTGGCCTTGTTGTTCTCCGCGAAGGACGCGGCCGCCGGGCCGTTCAGGGTCCAGCCGGTGAGCTTGCCGCTTTCGAAAGAGGGGTCGGGTATCAGGTTGACCTGGCTGCTTACGGTGATATGGGCGCTCACTTTTAGAGTGCCGCCTTTTATCACCCCCGAAACGACAAACTCGCGCTCCTCCTTTTCTTTGCTGAAATCGTACGGGTCCCATTGCACCTCCGCGAGGCGTATCGAATCATCATTATAGATGATCTTGATTTTTGACGGGAGGGTCTTTTTTTCGCCGGGAGTTACCTTCACCGTGACGGGCTCCGCGGACGCGGGGACGGCCGCATCTGAGCGCGAGCCGCGCACGGCCTTCCAGACCTGCATCGAGTCGAGGGCCTTGCCGGAGAAGTCGAACATGGCCTGGTTCTCCCAGTTGTTGCCCTCGCCGGCCTTCCAGCCCGCGCCCTCGACCGGTATCCACCCGGGCTCCCAGTAGAAGACCCCCAGGCCGCGGCCCTGCGGCGTCCGCGCCATGACATTCACCACCTCGCGGATCTCGGTGGCCTGGCCCTGCACCGTGGGGCGGAAGCCCGCGCTCTCGTCCTCGTAGACCTGGAACACGTTGCCCTGCTTGTCCGAGTCCGCGGTCGTGAAGCCGTAGGCCGTCTCCGCAATGAGCGCGTCCTTCTTGTAGCGTTTGGTGATGTCATGCACGTTGGCCGTGAGCGCGGCGATGGACCCATGCCAGTAGGGATAGTACGAGAGCCCGATAATGTCGAAATCGACCTTCGCTTTGGTAACCGCGTCGAAGACGTGGCGGTAGAGTTGATTGTCACCCCCGTCCGCCAGGTGGATCATGACGCGGAGCGCCTTCGCCTTGCCGGAGGGGTCGTTTTCCCGGACGGCCCGCGAGGCCTCCTTCAGCAGGCGGGTGAAGCCGTTCATGCCCCCCACGGGCGGGTCGCCCTCGGCGCGCCAGGTCTTGCCCTCGGGCCAGAGCATACCGCCGTTCAACTCGTTCCCGATCTGCACCATGTCCGGGCAGGCCCCCTCCGCGATGAAGGCCTTGAGCGTGTCCCCGGTGTAGGTGTAGATTGCGTCGGCCAGTTGGTTCAGGTTGAAGTCCTTCCAGGCCGCGGGCTTCGTCTGCTTGCCCGGGTCGGCCCAGAAGTCGCTGTAGTGAAAGTCCAGCAGCACCTTGAAGCCCAGGGCCTTCGCCCGCTTCGCCAGGCCCAGGGTGCGCTCGAGCGTGTTGTTGCCGCCGCCCAGGGGCGCGCCTTTCTCGTCCACCGGATTGTGCCAGAGCCGCAGCCTGACCCAGTTGACGCCGCTCTCCCTGAGTATAAGGAGCATATCCTTCTGTACGCCCTGCTGGTCGTAGTACCTCCCGCCCGCCTCCTCTATCTGCGCCAGACTCGAAACGTCCGCGCCCAGGATAAAGTCCGCGCCCAGGTTCGGCACCTGCGGAATAACCAGTTCCGCGGCCCCCGCCCGCAGCGGCAGAAACGCCAAACAGAGCAGCAAAGGGTTCGTCTTCATGTCAGTTCCCTCCATATCGATAATCAACTCCTGTTGTCAACTCGTGTTGATTGTAGTATAGCATACTTTTCGCGCCGTGTCAAGGGGAAAGTTTGGGACTTGGGAATTGGGACTTGGGACTTGGTCGTGACGCGATGGCGCGGGGTGGAGCGAGTGAGGGCAGCGGAGTGCATGGGGGAGTGGGGGGCGCTTGGACGGTGGACGGTGGACGGTGGACGGTAGAGGGCGCGGTTCGAAAGTCTTTCGTAGTACCGGTATGCGTGAAGTGCTGCGCAAGACTTTCGCACAACCGCCTCCACCGTCCACCGTCCATTTTCCGCTCTCTATTCCCTACTCCCTACTCCCTACTCCCCCCGAAGGCTCGTACCAGAGGTAATTCGCGATGCCGAGCAGGGGGCCTTCGAAGTATGAATCGGTGGGGAAATTGTCTTTGAAGAAGTGATAAAAGCCGTAGAGGAGGCGGAGGTTTTCTTCGGTTTTGCGAAATCCCAGTATCTGCACGAGCCCCGCGAAATCGAAGGGAGAGCGCACATAGTCCCCCTTTAAGAGCGCGATGATTTCCTGCGATAGGTCACGCTCTTTCATTTTGTTCATGAGGATTTTTACCCCGAAGTCCATGTCTTTTTCCTCGTAGTCGGGGGTTTTGAATTTTTCGAGATAGCGCCGGTACACGTCGGGATCGAGCGCTTCCATACGCCGAATCAGTTCCGGATGCGCGTCAGCGTAACGCTTGTCGGTGACCATCGCCATCAGAACGGAAACGTCGGTTTCCTTCGCAATGACGCG
Source organism: Treponema sp. (assembly GCA_031272575.1). Taxonomy (GTDB): domain Bacteria; phylum Spirochaetota; class Spirochaetia; order Treponematales; family Breznakiellaceae; genus JAISTO01. Next base: position 11,714 of record JAISTO010000096.1, read on the forward strand.
TTTGCTCTCTTCGAGTTCCCGCTGCCGCGCCGGTTCGCAAAACCGCAGTGCCAGGTCTCTGATGGTATGCTCCTCGTCCTGCATCGTATCAGCGAAATCCCGCAGCGTAAACGCTGAAGGGAGTTCGCCGGTCTTTTGCTCTTCGTACCATGCTTCCAGATCCAGATCGGCAGGCAGAGCGCAGAGCGGTATCCGTTCGAAGCGGGGCATTCGGCGCTTGGGCATTCTCCTTTCCGGCGACTCGGAAAGATTTCTAAAAAACGCGCGCGCCTCTTCCATAGACATATGGGAATAGTCCCCTTGGGGATGGTTCCCCTGGGGATAGTTCCCCACGTTTCCGTTTTTGGCTTTTGGTTTCATAGCGTGTCCGGGGTCTCCAGCGGGGCGTAGAGGGCCATGGAGGTTTCGAGATAGCCCATGCGCCGCTTTTTCACGTCGATGTCCATGACGGCGTAACCGTCATCCTCGAAGACGC
>JAISTO010000105.1 GCA_031272575.1 Treponema sp.
CACAGATTTTTTATTACTAATCGTGTCTTTAATTTGGTGAAAATCGGTGATTATCTGTGTCTATCTGTGTAAATCTGTGGATAAATTCTTAATCTAAGTTATGGGACAAGTTTAGCCCTTAACCGCGGATGTCAACCAGCGAGGCAGTATGCGAATCCGCGTAATTGGGTTTCCGCGCAAGGTAGGGATTGGCGCGCAGTTCCCGCAGTTCCGTTCTAAGCGACGCCATGCGTTCGGCCAGCAGCGCGCGGTTTCGTTCGGCGCGTTCCGCAGCCTCGGTTTGCAGCGCTCTCAGACCGGCCTTCAAACTGTCCACCGTGCCGCTTTCGTCCGCGGGCAGGGCGGCGGCGCCCTGTTTCCCTCCGGCCGCATGGAGCGAGGTATACATGGCTTCCAGGGGGTCTATCACTTTTTGGATCGAAATAATATCCCCGATAATATGCTCTTCCAGTTCGACATGAGAAGCGAGCGCGTCGATATTTCCCGCTTCGATCACCTCTTTCGAATGATCCAGCACTTCGAGATATTTTTGAAACCGGTCACGCTGTGCCTGCAGCAATTCCTTGAATCGTTTCAGCACGGCAACGCGCTGCCGCAGTTCCTCTTCCGGCAGCGAATTTTTTTTCGCCATAGTTACCCCGCGATGTTTAAGCCTTTGGCAGGCTGCTCCGTCTTTGCCGTCCTTTCGGAGGCGGCCTTCTCCCAGGCGCTCTTCAGTTCCGACAGCATATTCCGCACCACCGTAAAGCGGCACGGGTCACGCTTAATCGTCCCCTCGAGCAGTTCCTTGTTGAACCAGGTGTAGAGCGAGAACAGATATTTCGCAATTTCGCCGCCCTTTTCAAAATCCAGTGACACCATCAACTCGGTAATAATTTCTTTTGCTTTTAAAATTGCGTTGTTAATGATTTCGATGTTGGCGGGATTTTTCTTTCCCGCCTTTTCCGCTTTCAGCAGATCGAGCGCCCGATCGAGATTTTTTATGGCGCCGTCATAGAGCATGACGATTAACTGTCCCTGCCCCGCGGTCTTGACTCTCGTTTCCCGATATGCGGACAGCGCATTATATTGATCCACGCATAGCCTCCAAAAAGAATATCGTTTTTTAAGGGAGAAGTGCAAAAACTGAAGTTTTTGCACTTCCTCTTTTTACTATCGGCAAAAAAAGACGGGGTATGAAGGGCGATTATCCATCCTCCCAATCGCTTACCACCAGCGCCCCGGTTTTTGCGTCATGCGCGGCGGAGGGGGCGCCCCGGACGAGGGTTCCCGGGTGCAGGCGGGACACCCGCCGGGGGCTGCCCCGCAGCAGCACGAGGCCGTCCTTCCCGCAGGCGTAGCGGCCCTGCAGGCCCTCCGGCAGGGCGAACGCGTCACTCTGCACACGGAGGGAATCCGGCCGCGGCGCTGCCCCCGCGCCTGTCAGCAGGAAACTGAGTACCCCCCGCTCCTTCGGGAGGCCGGCAGCCATCGAAAGCGCCTCGAGGGCAGGGGGGGCGCCTTCGGTGTCGAACGCGAAGTGACACCACTTGCTCTTGCCCCAGGGGGCGTTTTCCGGCGCCCCGCCCGGCATGGCGCAGGGCTCCCGGTGCGTACAGGGCGCGAGCGGGGGCCTGCCCAGCGCCAGCAGGGACTCCCGCAGCAGCGCGATAAACTCCCCGGCGCGGGGTATGCCCGGCTCCACAGCAAGGATGCGCCCCCCTTCCGCGCAGAGCGTGTCCAGCCTGCGGGCGGCCTTTGCCGCGAAGGGGGCAAGGAACCCCCGTTCCGGCTCCCGCGCGGGGGGGAAGCATTCGTTCCACACGTTCACCGACACCGTGAGCGCGGCCCTGGAGCCCCGCACTTCGTCCCAAAGGCCGCAGCGGATCGTCTTTATGCGCCAGGGAGGGGCCCCCCCGGGCCCGGCAAAGGCCCCGGACAGGGCCGAAAAGAGCGCCTTGCCTGCCTCCAGGGCCGGCCCGGAAAGATCCACGCAGCGGAAATCGAGTCTTCGGGACCGCAGTTCCGGCCGCGCGATAAAAAGCGCGATCGCGAAGCTCAGCGGCCCGGCCCCGAGTTCCGTCACCGCCGCGTCGTCCGGCAGATCCAGCGGGAGCGCGGGCAGGAGCCGGCAGAGCCGGTACACGTTCCAGGGCAGAAAGTAGCGGAGGTAGGCGCTGAGGTTCCCCGGGCGGCTCAGATAATCCCGCCGGCGTTCCTCGGCGCCGGTGCGGAGCAGCCGCGAGAGCGCGGCAGTCTCCGCGGGCAGCGCCCGCCGGAACCGCGCGGGCAGGGGAAAGGTTTTTTCGATAAGGCCCTGCAGGGTATCGAGCGCCCGGCGCGTCTCTTTCGCGAGCGGGGGGAACAGCCTGGTCATCTTAGGTCTTCGCGCTCTTCATTAAGCCGGCGCCGGCGAGGATGAACATAAAGACCGGGAACCAGGCGCCGATGATCGGCGGGATGTAGCCCATCTTCGCCAGCATCATCGTGATCATTTCCATGACGTAAAAGACCACCGCGGAGACGAGGCTTGAAAGCAGGCTCATCAGGAGGATGTTTTTGCGGAAGCGGCCCCCCATCGAGATCGAGAGGAGCATGACGACGAATGAGGCGGCGGCAAACGAGTAGCGGTGGTAGTATTCGGCGAGGGCGTTGTTGTAGGGGAGCCCCGCGGCCCGGAGGTCCGCCACGAGGAGTTTCGCTTCCGAGGCGGGCAGGTCTTCGGCCTGCACGGAGTTGCGCTTGAAGGTGTCCGGGGCCTCGCTGTATGTGCCGATTTTTTCCGCGGGGCCGGTCAAGAGCATATCGCCCTGCCACTCGTAGAGCATGGGGCGCGAGAGGGTCCAGTGGTCCTCGGTCCAACTGGCCTGCGGCGCCCGCACTATCGCGGTGGGGCGGCCTGCCCCGTCATTTTCCACGATGACCAGCCCGTTCAGTATGTTCGCTTTATCATCAAAATAATCCACCATGTAGATGACCTCGCCGTTCCGCGCCTTTATGACGATGTCGGAATTGTCCTCGGTGCGCTGCTGGTGGAGCAGAATGCTGGCGAGATCGTTTTTCATTTTTAAGGTGGGGACTACCACGCGGTCGTCGAAGAAAAAGGAAAACACTGACGCGATGACGCCGATGACGGCGAGCATGATGCTGAAGCGCCAGAACGGAATGCCGGATGAAAAAATCGAGGTGAGTTCGTTGCGGCCGTAGAGATCGCCGAGCGTGTAGGCCGCCGCGAAGAGGAGCGAGATGGGCAGCGCGTACGAAAAACTTTTCGGCAGGTAGTAGAGCGAAACGGTGAGTATCTGTTTGACCGGCACCTCGTAGTTGAGATAGCGCCAGAGGTTCGCGAAGAGGTCTATCAATATAAGCAGAAACGCGAACATGCCGATTGCGACGAGGAAGATGGGCACGAATTGTTTGACAAGGTAACGGTCGAGTATCATACTATTTCCTTAAACGGACCACGCAGAGGACGAGCCCGATGGAGGCGGCCAGGATGTTGGGCAGCCACATCGACCAGAAGGGGGAGTAGCCGAGGCGTATGCCCATGGTCTGCCCTCCCAGAAGGAGCGCCCAGTAAATGACCGCGATGATTAAGCCGAAGATGAAGCCCACCGTCTGCCCGCTCTTTTTTGCGAGGAGCCCGAGCGGCACCGCGAGGAACACGAACGAGAGGGCGCCGAAGGGGATCGAAAACTTTTTGTAGTACTCGAGGCGGTACACGAGGAGGCTGCGATCCTGTTTCAGGATGGCGGCGCTCTGGCGCTCTTTGTCGAAGGCCTTGAGCGCGCTCGCGTTCGACTGGCCGCGGCGGAGGCTGTCCTCGAGGCCGAGGGCCTGCGTGAGCATCTTGCGGTACCGGTCGTTCAGTTTTTTATGATTGTCTCCTTCCTTTACCTTTATTTCTTTCCATACATCGATGGAACTCATCTCGCGGGGGCCTATGGACGAGACCGCCTGCATCATGTCCTCGCGGGGCACCCAGTAGCGGAGGAAGCCGGATGACGCGTAGTCGTAATCCTCGCGGATTACCTCTTTGGAGGAGTGCACGAACGCGCTCGAGAGGTCGAGGCTGAGCCCCTCCTTGCCCCCGTCTTTCAGTTCCGCCTCCTTCGCCATGATCACGCGGCGCTCGCCGTCGCTCGTCCGGTCGAGGATGACGAGGTTGTCGATGGCCGAGCCCTTGACCGGCCCGGTGACTATCACCGTATCCTTGAAGCGCTTTACCGAATTGGCCTCCAGTTCGAGCGCCGGCGTGGACACGAGGATCTGGCGGTAGAGTTTTTGGAACTGCACCGTCCCCGCCGGCAGGAGTATGTCGTTGGTGACGAAGGACACGAGCGAGATGAGTATGCCCACGGCGAGCGCGGGCAGGAAGACGTTGCGGTACGAGAGCCCGGACGAGAGCATGACGAGGATTTCGTTGTCGGAGGTGAGGCGCCCCACGGTCATGAGGGTGCCCACGAGCGAGGCGAAGGGCGCGGACATGGCCACGATCGAGGGGAGCGAGTAGAGGACGAGGAGCCCCACTATGGGGAAGGGAACATGCTTTGCCAGGATATCCTGCGCCATCAGGAGGAGTTGGTTGACGAAAAAAATGAAAAAGAAGAACAAGAAGGCCACCATGAACGAGAAGAGCGTATCCCGCACGAGATACCGGAACATCGTCCAGGAGAGACTTCTTGCCGCGTCAAGCGCGTCTGTTTTCCGCATGGTTCCTCCGTTTGCGTTAGGATAGAGGGAGTTTAGCGCTTTTGGAGAGGGAGTGTCAAGAGGCGCTTCTTGACACTCCCTCTCTGCCGCGCTATACTTTCACCATAATGAAAAAAATTGCACTTACCGGTATCAAACCTACCGGGGAACTTCATATAGGGAACTATTTCGGGGCCATCAAGCCCGCGCTCGCGCTCGCGGAAACGTACGACGCGCGCTGCTTCATTGCCGATTACCACGCGCTCAACCAGGTGAAGAACGCGGACCAGCTGCGCGGCAGTATCGCGCATGTGGCCGCGGGCTGGCTGGCGGCCGGGCTCGATCCGGAAAAGATACTCTTTTACCGGCAGAGCGCGATCCCGGAGGTCTTCGAACTCAGCACCCAACTCATGGCCTTCACGCCGAAGGGCATGATGAACCGCGCCCACGCGTACAAGGCCGCGGTGCAGGACAACCTCGAACGTGGCGCCGATCCCGACGCGGGAATCAACATGGGGCTTTTCACCTATCCGGTGCTGATGGCCGCGGACATCATCCTCTTCGATGCTGACATCGTGCCGGTCGGCAAGGACCAGACCCAGCACATCGAGATGGCGCAGGCCCTGGCCCAGACGGTGAACCACAACTACGGCGCCGAGGTGCTGAAAGTGCCGCAGGCCGCGGTCGTCGAGTCGGTGGCGGTGGTGCCCGGGCTTGATGGCCGTAAGATGAGCAAGAGTTACGGGAACACGATCCCGCTTTTTTGCGGCGAAAAACAACTGCGCAGCCTTATCATGCGCATAGTCACCAACTCGCAGACCGTGGAAGAGCCGAAGGACCCGGAAAAAAGCCAGATTTTTCTGCTCTACAAACTCTTCGCGTCAAAGGATGAACAGGATGCCCTGGCCGCGCGCTACCGGGCCGGCGGCATGGGCTGGGGCGACGCCAAGGCGGAACTCTTCCGCGCGGCGAACCGCGTTCTGGCCCCGCTCCGCGAGAAATACGAGCATCTTATGGCGGACCGTCCCGCGCTCGACGCTATCCTCGCGCGGGGCGCGGAGCGGGCGCGGCCCATAGCGGCCGCGACGGTGCGCCGCTTCCGGGCTGCCGCGGGCATCGACTAGTGCGGCGCTTCGTCTTCGGCATGGAGCGGCTCCTCGACCTGCGCGCTCACCGCGAGGAGGACGCGAAAATCGCGCTGGGCAGCGCGGTGCAGGCCCTCGCCGCGGTCGAGCGCAGCATGGCCGCTCTTGCCGAAGAGCGCGCGCGGGCCGCGGCCGGCCAGTTCGCGCCGGACAACCGCGCCGAGGACTTCGTCTACTACGCGCGCTACCTGCAGCGCCTCGACGCGCAGGCCGAGCGCCTCTCCCGGGAAGCCGCCGCCGCGGAACTGGCCGTCGAGCAGGCGCGCGAGCGCTTCCTCGAGGCCTCCCGCGAGCGCAAGGTGCTGGACGCGCTCAAGGACAAGCGCAAGGCCGCGTACAAAGCGGCGGCGCGGAAAGAGGAGCAGAAACAGATAGACGAGATTGCCGGCAGCGCGCCGGCGCGGGCAGGGGTGCGGGGCTGATCAGGCCCGGTACTTTTCGTACAGCGCGATCATCGAGTCGACGAAGCGTTCCACCGAATATTGGCGCGAGATTTCCGTCGAGCGCTGCCCCATGCGGCGGCGCTCTTCCGGGTCCGCGAGCAGGGCGGCGGCCGGCTCCCAGAGGCGCGAGTCGTCCGGGACGGTCCAGCCGTTCTCGCCGTCCCGCACCATGCCCTCTATGCTGGCGTCAGAGGCGGCGATCACCGGCAGGCCCGCTGCCATGGCCTCGATAAACGTGACCGGGTGCACCTCGCTGTGGGAGGCGCTCATGAAGAGGTCGGCCTCCGCGTAGGCGCGCTTTATTTCGTCAGGCCAGTGGAGGCAGCCGGTGAAGACCAGCGCGTCTCCGATGCCCAGCGCGTGCCCCCGCTGCTGCAGGGCCGCGCGATCAGGGCCGTCACCGGCGAGCACGAGTTTCGCGTTGGGGTGACGGATCAGTATCCGCGCGAAATTGGCGAGCAGGGTCTCGATGTTTTTTTCCATGCCCATGCGTCCCACAAAGATGATCACTTTATCGTCAGCCGCTATGCCGTATCGCGCGCGAAATGTTTTTTCTTTCGCGCATTCTTTGAGCGGCTCGTAAAACTGCGAAAGATTTATGCCGTTGGGTACTATGTGCACCGGTTGTTTATAGTTGATCGAATCCAGATACTCTTTGATCTTGCATGAAGGGGCGACTATGCATTTGAGGCTGCGGAAAATGCGGCGCAGATACGCGGGCAGATTTTTCTTGAACCACAATTCAAACAGAAACGGCGCGTAATAAAGGTAATCGGGATAGTAGGTGTGCAGCGTATGTATCTGCGGGATATTCAATTTTCGGCTTACTTCACGCGACGCGAGATACAAACTGAATTCCGTATGCGAATGAATAATATCAAGATTGAGCGGCTTTACCTGTTTTATCATGCGCGGCTCGTTGAAGAAACCGACGCGGTGCTGGGGCTCACTGCGAAACTGAAACGAGCGCACCCGAAAGACTCCATCCTCGGGCGTTTCGTTTGGGTGATGCACCGTGAATACAAACACCTTGTGTCCGCGCTTTTCCAACTCCTCCCGCAGAGTCGCAAGCACCGTGACAATGCCGTTCACCTGCGGCATATAGGTATCGCTAAAAAGTCCAATACGCATAATATCTCCGTTTTGGCATTAGTCACTATTTCCTCTAAAACGATTCCACAGCGGGTATCTCCGTTTCTTCCGTGTGAAAAAAACAAAGTGACGTCAATAAGTGTCCTTGTCCATCGCCTCGAAGGCGCCGCGTACTTTTTGCAGACGGGTCAACTCGCGGGTGATCGTTTTTTCGTAGTCGAGTTTTCCATCCCGCATACGGCCGGCCTCGTCTTCCCAAAACTGCACCCGCTCCAGGTTGATGAAACGGAAGCGCTTGTCGTTTGCTTTCCCGGCCCACTCGAGGGCATCCTTCCAGTAGAAAAGCGCGGTCGTATAGCAGGTCTCCGCGGTTTGGAGACTTTCGAGATTTTGTGATTTCCACGGCGCGTTGAAAAAATACGCCTCACGCTTGTTCCATTTGTTGCCCAGAAACAGGTACTGTTCAATCAATTTTAAATTGATGTGCATCATAAAGAGGCAGCGGTATTTTTCCCACTGCGTCTTGTCGTCAATGCGCGCAAGCGCGTAGAGCGGGTTGGCGAAATCGGCGGCGAGCGCTTTTTCGAGCCAGTAAATGTTTTCGATTGAGTCATCAGGATACTGAATCGCGTGGAGGTGGTAGAGCCGGTAATACTGCTCCTTAAAGGTGACATAATACGCCTCGCTGGTGAGCGGCGCAAGCAGCAGTCCCGTCACCATTAATAAAAAAGCGGCCCTGCCGGGGTATACGCGCGCACCCTTCACTCATTAATCCTCGTTTTGAGTATCGGCATATTTTGCAGGGCAGCCCACACTTTTTCGCTGACTTCTTCCTTCGGCGCCGCGGCGTCGATGATGACGGTGTGTACCCCCCACTCGGCAAAGCGCGGCGCCCATGCGAGGTAGCGCTCGCGGGCCTTTTGCTGAAACGCGAGGTGCTCGAAAATATCCCGCGAGGGCCGGGCGCTCAAGCGCTCCTGCGCGAGTTCCGGCGCGATGTCGAAAAAGAGGAGCAGTTGGGGCAGGGGGAAGCGCTCGTTTATGCGCAGCACCGCAGCCTCCCCCGCGTCGGGGCCCTGGTACACGAGCGACGAGAGTACGCAGCGGTCGGAGACGGCGAGGTATCCTGCCTGGGTGCGCGGCACTATGCCCTCCGCGCCGAAGAAGTGCTCCGCGCGGTCAGCGGCGAAGAGGTGGGACGCGGCAAGCGGGCTCAAAGGGAAATCGCCCCGCAGGAAGCGGCGGAGCAGGGCCCCCACAGGCCCCTCCCCCGGCTCCGCGCTCGTGAAGAGGGGAGGGAGGGCGGCCCCGGCCGCGCGGAAGCGCTCTTCGAGCAGGCGCAGTTGCGTGGTGGTGCCGCTCCCGTCGCAGCCCTCGAAGGCGGCGAATGCGGGTAGTATGGTCATGGTTTGTGTTTGTATACCCTTTTTGAAGGGAAAAGTCAAGGCGGCCAGCAATTTTACATTTAGCCTCTCACAGAGGCACAGAGTAACCGTCAAATTTCACCACGAAGCAGAAGGCGAAAAAGGGATTTTGAGTGACCTACATGATTAGGGAAACGCTGATTAATGCAAATTTTTTTCGCAAATTTTTTGAAAAGCAATGTGGCCCACAAAAAAGCCTTGTTTAATGCGCAAACTATTAAAGATGTCCACGGATTTCACGGATTTCACGAATTTCACGGATTTTTTTGTTATACTTCCTGTTTTAATCCGTGTGCATCCGTGTAATCCGTGGACTATTTTTAAATTCTTGACTTTTCAGATGGAAATGTACCTGGTGCGGATTTTGTTTTGTCTCTTCGCCGAGGACTCCGGTATCTTCGAGCGCAAGAATATGTTTTTCGAATACATCGGCAACTACACAAAAACTGACGGCTCCGATCTTGCTCCGCAACTGGAACAGATTTTTGAAACCCTGAACAAACCGAAAGAAAAGCGCCTCAAAACGCTTGACGAGGCACTGAACGAGTTTCCCTACATCGACGGGAATCTTTTCGAGGAGCGGCTTGACACGGCGGCCTTCAATAAAAATATGCGGGACACGCTGCTCAAGTGCTGCGCGCTCGACTGGAGTCAGATAAAGCCGGAAATTTTTGGCGCGATGTTTCAGAGCGTGAAAAGCAGGGAAGCCCGCCGCGAACTGGGCGAGCACTACACCAGCGAAAAGAATATTCTCAAAATCGTGCGGCCGCTTTTCATGGACACATTGCGCGGCGAGTTTGAAAAAATCAAGTTGATAAAATCGGCGGGGCGCAAACAGAAACTTCTCGAATTTCATGATAAACTCAGGCATCTCAAATTTCTCGACCCCGCCTGCGGGTGCGGAAACTTTCTTGTCGTCAGTTACCGCGAACTGCGCAAACTGGAAATCGATGTGCTCGCCGAATACCTGCGGCTTGAAAAAGTTCTCGACAT
>JAISTO010000128.1 GCA_031272575.1 Treponema sp.
TCGCCGGCCGCGGATACGAGCCTGGAAACCTCGATCCGCGCGCCGGCTTAAACGGTCTTTTTTTGATATATCCTGGCCCCCGCTGCGGGCGGCCAGGCGGGCGCCCACTTTTTAGCGGGTACCCGAACGTATTTTTAGGAGGTGCTTACTATGATTAAGCACACACACGGGGCGGCTTTTACCTGGCTGCCCAAAATCGGTTTGCCGCTGGCTTGCGTATTCGCGCTTGCGGCATTTGTTCTGACGGCCTGCCCGACGGATGCGGAGGAGGACTCGTACACGGTGACCTTCGACCTGAACTACACTGGGGCAACCGGCGCGCCGGCAGCGCTCACCGAAGTAGAATCAGGCGCAAAAATTACCGAGCCCACTGCGCCAACAACCACCTGGTTTGACTTCGGCGGCTGGTACAAGGAATCGGCGGGAACCAACGCCTGGAACTTCGACACCGACACCGTAACCGCGAGCATCACGCTCTACGCCAAGTGGTCGCCTAAATCGGGGTTGACCAACGTGACACAAGCCGTCGACGCAGTCACTCCCGCTGTTACGGCGGGGGCCGTTTCCGTTACACTCACTGCCGCCAAGACGCTCACTGACAGTGTCACCGTGCCGGCGGGAGTTACGCTCGCGACTGACATCTACACCCTGACGGTACCTGCGAACAAGACGCTCACCGTCAACGGCACACTCACCGTCAACGGTACGCTCACCGGCGCGGCGGCGAACAGTGTCACCTGGGGGACTGCGGGCGTTCTGAATGTCGGTAAGTTCACCAATGTTGAGTATGGTACGAGCCCCGTCACTTTCGTAAGCAACAGTGATACACCCCTCACCTATAGTTATCAGTTGTCTGCTATCCGCCTGCGCACCAACAAAAAACTGAACTACAGCGACCCCAACAACGTGACGGACAACATCACCTGGGCATACTTCGTTTATGACCGGGCTGCAAACAGCAACGGCTCCCTGGTCCTCAAAACGGCGGATGGTACCGCTTCCCTCACGCCAAATACCGCCGCTGGAACGGACAGATCGTTCCTGGTCTCCGACTACGACGTGACCAACACAGCCGGAGAGAATGATGCCAACAGGAAGACGATCAAGGACATCATCGCATGGAAGGTCGCGGAAGGCAGCGCTTCATTCGCACTCGGTAGCTGGAACTAAACAGTGCACTAACGCAAGGGGCGGCGCCTCTTGCGCAGAGCCCCCGCGCCCGGCCCCATCACGGGGCTGGGCGCGGGGGCTTTTTTCTAACTCCCGCAAACGCTGCAGACTCCGCGGTCAAGCCGCGGAGTGGCGAAACTCCCAAACCACGGAGTGGCGAAACTCCCAAGCCGCGGAGTGGCGAAACTCCCAAACCACGGAGTGACGAAGTTCCCAAACCACGGAGTGACGAAACTCTCAAGCCGCGGAGTGACGAGCGATCACTGGTGACCCCTCCCTACCCTCCCCAAAGGGGAGGAGTCATAGCACACTGTCAACAAGTTAAGGAAAACAAGGCCGTCATTGCCGGACTTTCCTCCGTCATACGGGGGGAAATGCTGCGCTTGTGCGCCCCTCCTGCGAGTAGATTCCGCGGTCGAGCCGCGGAATGACATGCGCCCTCATGGGGCAGGGGACGGACGGGGAAAATCCGTCTATGCGTTTATCGCCCCTCTCAGTCTTGACATGGCGCTTCCTTTTCACAATTATAAACTAAAGAGGTATGTATGCAGCCATATATCCTGGCGCTCGACCAGGGGACGACCAGTTCGCGGGCGCTGCTCTTCGACCGGGAGCAGCGCATAGTCGGGATGGAGCAGCGGGAGTTCCCGCAGCTCTATCCGCGCGAGGGTTGGGTCGAACATGACCCGATGGAGATTTTTTCATCACAGTATTCGGTGATGATGGAACTGCTCGCAAAGCACGGGGTTAAGCCCGCGGAGCTTGCCGCGATCGGCATCGCGAACCAGCGGGAGACGACTATCGTGTGGGAGCGGGATACAGGCAGGCCGGTCTACAACGCGATCGTCTGGCAGTGCCGGCGTACCGCGCCGCTGGTGGACAATCTGGTCTCTCAGGGCTTGACAGACCACATTGTGAAAACAACCGGCCTCGTGCCGGACGCGTATTTTTCCGCGACGAAGATCAAATGGATACTCGACCATGTTGACGGCGCCGCGGAGCGCGCCCGACGCGGGGAACTGCTTGCCGGCACAGTAGACTCCTGGCTCATCTGGAAACTCACGGGCGGGGCGGTACACGCGACCGATTACAGCAACGCAAGCCGCACCATGCTGTTCAACATCCACACCCGCGACTGGGACGAGACGCTCCTCGACGCGCTCGGCATCCCCCGCGCCATGCTGCCCGCCGTGTTTCCCTCGGCTCACCTCTACGGCACGACGAACATCGAGGGGACCGCGGTGCCCATTGCCGCGGCCGTCGGGGACCAGCAGGCCGCGCTCTTCGGGCAGTGCTGTTTCGACAAGGGAGACGCGAAAAACACCTACGGCACCGGCTGCTTCCTCCTGATGCACACAGGCGGCGCCCCTTGCGCAAGCGGCAACGGGCTCCTTGCGACCATCGCCGCGGGGCTGGAGGGGGAGGCCCCGCAGTACGCGCTTGAGGGCTCGGTCTTCATCGGGGGCGCGGTGATCCAGTGGCTGCGTGACGAGATGCGCTTCATCACCGAAAGCGCCGACGCCGAGTACCACGCGGGCAAGGTGCCGGACACGGGCGGCGTGTACTTCGTGCCGGCCTTCACGGGCCTGGGCGCGCCCTACTGGGATATGTACGCGCGCGGCTGCATCGTGGGGCTGAGCCGCGGCACTTCCCGCCGTCACCTTATCCGCGCGGCCGAGGAGTCGATCGCGTACCAGAGCCGGGACCTCGCGCGTGCCATGGAAAAAGACACCGGCGTCCCGCTGCGGACTCTCAAGGTGGACGGCGGCGCAAGCCGCGACCGTTTCCTTATGCAGTTTCAGGCTGACATTATGGACTGCGAGATACGCCGCCCCGCGCTCAGCGAGACGACCGCGCTCGGGGCCGCAAGCCTCGCCGGCCTCGCCGCGGGCCTGTGGCAGAGCAGGGACGCACTGCGCGCGCTCCGCAGGGACGGCGCGGTCTTTAGCCCGGCCATGCCCCCCGCAAAGCGCGAGGCGCTCCTTGCGGGCTGGGCCAAAGCGGTGGAGCGGAGCCGCGCATGGGCCGCGTAGGGGGGCGCGGAATGACGCGGGGCATCTCCCTCACTCCCCACAAGCCAGTTGACATAGCTGCCGTCCAGGGCTAATATCCCCAAGAGGAGAAAACCATGCGTTTACTGATACACAAAACCTACGATGATGCCTGCGCCTGGGCGGCGCGGTGTATCGCGGAGCGGATTAACGAGCGCTCGAGGGGGCGGCCCTTCGTGCTGGGGCTCCCCACGGGGTCGAGCCCGCTGGGTATCTACCGGGAACTGGTTGCCCTGTACCAAAAGGGCGCGGTCTCGTTTGCCAATACGATCACCTTCAACATGGACGAGTATGTGGGGCTGGAGCCTGAGCACCCGCAGAGTTACCATCGCTTCATGGCGGATACCTTTTTCAATCATATTGATATTGACCGGCGGCATACCCACCTCCTCGACGGCATGGCGTCTGATCTGGAAGCGGAGTGCGCATCCTACGAGGCGGCCATCGCGCAGGCGGGGGGCATCGACCTCTTCCTGGGGGGCATGGGCGCGGACGGGCACCTCGCGTTCAACGAGCCGGGCTCGTCCCTGCACTCGCGGACGCGGATCAAGACCCTGACGCAGGGGACGCGCATCGCGAACGCGCGCTTTTTCGGCGGGGACCCGGAGGCCGTGCCGCTCACCGCGCTCACCGTGGGGGTCGGCACGGTGATGGACGCGCGCGAGGTGCTGATCATCGTGAACGGGTACCATAAGGCGCGCGCGCTCGCGGCCGTGGTCGAGGGGGGGCTCAACCACATGTGGACCCTCTCCTGCCTGCAGACCCACCCCCGCGCGATCATCGTGTGCGACGAGGAGGCCGCGGACGAACTGCGCCTGCGGACGGTGCGCTACTTCAAGGACATAGAACGCGCCGCGCTGGGGACGGCCGCGGAGTGACGAGGGGCATCACTGGTGACCCCTCCCCTGACCCCACTGTCAACAAGTTAAGAAAAACAAGACCGTCATTGCCGGGCTTGACATAGTTCGGTTTTAACCGAACTACGCAATCTATTGAAAAAAGGGCCATTTTGGTAGAGATTCCGCGGGGG
>JAISTO010000147.1 GCA_031272575.1 Treponema sp.
CCACGGACAACTCGAGCGCCCTGATCTTCCTGTTCGAGCCGGCCGAAGGGAAGCCGTTTTACGGGTCGGGGAAATACACCGTGGCCGCGTACCATGAAGGCGGCCTCGTGAGTGTTCGAGGCAGTGTCAGTTTCAAAACAGGCTACGCAAAACTTTCGGTCCGCAATATGGACAACCAGCACAGGCTGGAAGGCGCCTGGAAGGCGGAGGCGCACTTTTCCGCGCCGGAGGCAAGCGAAAGCCGCGACATCACGGCAGAAATTTTCCTCAACACGAACAACACGCTTCACCTGTATGTTGAAACCTGGATCGCGACTGATGAAAACGGCAAAGCCGACGCGGAGACGGCCTTCGAGGGCGACCTCGCGCGGGACGCGCTGAACGGCTATTACCTGCGCGGCGTACAGGTCCCCGGCATAGAGACGAAAAGCGGCTATGCGGCGCTGCGGGAATACGAGCGCTATTTGCGGGACAATCCGCCGTTTCTCCTTATCACGCCGGGGACTGACGGCCTGTCTTTCAAACTTTCCGCGCCGATGAACGGCTTTATCAACCACCTTATCGGAGATGAATATGTCAAACTTCCTGAATAAATGCCGCGTTTGTCTTGCGGCGGCCATCCTCTTCATCCTTTCCGCCTGCGAGACGGACCTGAACGAGGTCCCCCGGGACGAGACGCCGCTGGCGCTCAGTTACGGCGCCGCGGCGCCCCCGGACTTCGCCGGGATGATGCATTCCGCGGCAGCGACCTACACGCGCTACACGTTCCTCAACGAACTGGGAGTACAGTGGGTGCATTTGAGTTCCCATTGGGACAGCATTCAGCCGGAAGAACACTACTGGCGGGAAGGGCTGAACGACGCCCAGGTGCTCTTTGCCCAAAAAATGGGGAAGAACATGTTTTCCTCATTCAACTACGCCCCCGGCTGGCTCCCCCACAGCGGCAAGGAAGACTACGTTGCGGAAGCAGACCTCCCCTATCTCGTGGAGTACGCCAGGCGCATCGTGCGGCGCTACGACGGTTACCACGGTTACGGCAAGATTCACGCCTGGTGTATCTGGAACGAGCCGGACACGGAGCGTTTCTGGAAGGGCACACGAAAGGAGTTTTACGCCCTGGTAAAAGCGGTGATAAAGGGAATCCGGGAACAGGACGCAGAATTGGCAGTTGAGTTAGGAGTGCCCGGTTACCACACGACCATAGTGGCAGGCCGCCTTACCGCCGGCGTAAGCGATGAATGGCTCGAAGGCCTCTTCGATTCCGGCGCTGTGGACGACGCCGACTTCATCAGTTATCACCCCTACACAAGCAGCGCCGAAAAAGCCGCTTCCCTGGTGCAGAACTTCAAGAACCGGGTGCGGCCCTACGGTTTCGCCGACAGGGTCTGGATCACCGAGTTCGGTTTCCCCACCAGGGGAACTTCCGGCAATGCGGTAATGGAAAACGCCATGCCGGAAAACGTGGTGAAGTCATTTACGCTCTTCGCCGCCCTGGGGGTTCACCACCTGATGTGGTATCATTTTGACGACGACACCCTCGACAGCGAGGACGCCGATTCGGAACACTGGTTCGGCCTCCTCGACAGCGCCGGCGGGCGGCGCAAGACCGGCTACTGGGCCTACGCCCTCTGCGCGGCGCATATCCCCGGCAAGACCTACCGCCGCTTCGACACTGCCGGCTCGGATATCCCCGCCTCCGTTCAGACGCACTATTTCGAGGGCGCGGACGGGAAATGCCTCCTCGTCCTCTGGAACAGCAGCGCCGCGGACACCGCCGGGGCGCGCGTGAAACTCCCCGAGGCAGGGAGCGGTTTCCTCCGCCATGACACACGGGACGCCACTACCGTCAGCGCTGACGACGAGGGGACGGCCTTTGCCGCGGGAAGCGAGGCCGTCTTCGACCTCGGGAAAAACGGCGCGCCCGCCGCGCCGAGCCTCGTGTTCCTTACCTGGACAGTTCCCAGTCCCCAAAATCAGGGTGAATCCTGATACTTTTTGAAAAAATTCAGGGCAAATCCTGATACTCTTTTTCCCGCCGGGTGCTTATCTTAAATAATTAACCCTGCTACGCTTTAAGTGAATATAAATCCTTGCATAGCGGCAGGGAAAAGGAGTAAAGTATGAAAAATAAACACGCTTTTAAGCGCGCTTTCAGGCGCGGAATGCCGGGTATCGCCGCGCTGGCGCTGGCGGCGCTGGCGGCAAGCGGGTGCGCGGGCCTCAGCAATTGGCTCACCGGGAACCCCAAGCCGAAACTCACCTACACGCCCGAGTTCTTCAGCCCGGACGGGGACGGCGAGAACGACGAACTCACCATCACCCTAAAGGTGGAAGACGGGTTTGCCGATTCCTGGGCACTGGACATTTATGCCCCGGAACCGCAGGGGCAGGGCCAGGGGCGGGGCCAGCGGGAACGGCAGGTCTTCAAGCACTTTGAAAGCAAGCCGGGCGACGAGAGCCTGGGCTTAAGCCGTGAAGTCACCATCGTCTGGGACGGCAAGGGCGACCCCCGTGAAGTGCGGCGGCGTGGCGGCGCGGCGCAGACGGTTACCCCCACCGTTCAGTCCGCCACGAGTTATCCGTATGTCTTCTCCGCCAAGGCCAACAAGCAAAACGAAGATGGCACGAAAACCGCAATGGATATCCCCCCCGCAACCGGCGAGATCAACGTGGACATCCTCGTGGGCAAGACCGACGACGGCAGGCTCAAGATTCAGGTGGGCTCGATCGTGTTCCCCTCCGGCAAGGCCGATTTCAGCGGCCTCGACCGGCAGACCGCGCAGCGCAACCAGTTCATCATCCGCCGTATCGCGGCCGCGCTGAACCGGTTCCAGGACTACAAGGTGACCATCGAAGGCCATGCGAATCCCGAATACGCCCCCGGCACACCGGAGCGGGCGAAGGAAGATGCCGACGAGAGCAAACCCGGCTCGATAAGCGAGCGCCGGGCGCAGACTATCCTCAATGCCCTCGCGCAGGATGGGGTAGCCGCCGACCGCAT
Organism: Treponema sp.; assembly: GCA_031272575.1. Taxonomy (GTDB): domain Bacteria; phylum Spirochaetota; class Spirochaetia; order Treponematales; family Breznakiellaceae; genus JAISTO01. The sequence continues at coordinate 3,002 of JAISTO010000147.1, forward strand.
GACCGCCGTCGGCATAGGCGTAACGAGGCCGGTCGTCGACTTCGACGACAAAGACAACGCAACCCAGAACCGCCGCGTAGAGTTTTATCTGGACAAGTGAGCCGGCAGGGGAGGGGAGCCGTCATTCCGCTTATATCCGTGGTGGTCATTTTGGGCAACAATGTTACGTTCTTTTAATCCAACCCAAGGATGACAGTCTGGCTTACCGTCCGGTTTTCACCGCCGGACGGTAAGCCGGTGTCATTTTATGCTCCCGTGTTTTACTTCGAAAAACAGCCTTTATTCCCTTCCCCCCTCTCCTAAAACTCCACCTTGAGCCCTATGGGGATGCCGAACTCGGTGTAGGAGGCGCGGTAGATGCTGCCGCTGATCGCGTCCTGGTACGTGTAGGCGTTGAGCCTGAAGCAGAAGCCGCCGCGCAGGCTTGCGCGGATGCGGGCGCTGTTCACGGCGAAGAAGGCCGCGCCCGCGTAGACGCCGAGCATTTCCGTGCTGGACGAGACCGCGCCGTTTTCCCAGTCGAGCGTGAAGAAGCCGAGTTGATTGGCGATATCCGCCTCGAAGCCTAACCGCGCGGTCAGTTGGTAACGCGCCCCTATCGCGTTGTAGAGCCCCAGGTAACGCTCGGCGCGGTCCGCGGCTCCGGCCTCGTCCGCGTTCAGTTGATTCTCGTAGGCCCAGCCCTTCGCGAACTTTTCGGCGCGGTTGTCCGTGCCGCGGGAGCGGGCGAAACTGAGGTTGTTATTGCAGGTAAGCGTCAGATTGTCCACGCCCGTGTACTGGACCCGCAGGTCGAAGCCGCTGTAAAACGGGAAGGCCACGCTGCGGTACGCGGAGAGGTAGTGGAGTACCACATCATCCCCTTCGCCTATGGCCGCGGGGTCGGCAAGCGTCTTGTCGTACCTGGGGTTGTCCCAGGTCTTCACGATGCCGGAAAAGCCCGCGGAGATGCCCAGCCCGTGCAGCGGAGCAAGGTTGACGTACAGGCCGAAGTCGTGGTTGTGCACCTGCTCGTCAAGGATCATGCCCTCGTCTGCGGCCTTGTCGACGGCCAGTTTCGTCAGGTACGAATCGGCGTACTTGTAGACCGCGGCCGCCGTCAGGTTGAGCGGCGCAAACAGACGTGCCCCCTCGACGCGGATGCCGAACCCGGCGCGCCGGCTTGTCACCACGTCGCCCAGGTTGTCCCAGTCGTTGAGGCGGGACCCGTCCCCGGCCGACCAGGGTGACAAGAAGGGCCTGGTCGACCAGTCGAAGAGGCCGCCCGCGGAGAGCGAAACGGTGAGCGGCGCGAACTCGGCGTCGAGCAGGAAGGCCGGAGTGGGGCGCGTGTCCGCGCTCGTCGCGCCCGCGGCCTGAAACAGGTCGTTCGTGTCGCTGCCCGCAAAGGCGGCGAAGCCCTTGTTCTGATTGGGGTCCGGGTAGCCGTAGGGAAACTCCTTGCGCACATCGAAGTTGTTGCCGTACGCGACCGGCGGATTCCGCTTCCATGTAGGCACGAGCACCCCCAGGCTGTCCACCTTTGTTTTCAGGAAGTCGTCGAAGTTCTGATACCGCTCGACCTGGCCCCGCTGCCCCTGGTTTCCCACGGCGGCGCGGAAGCGCCATATCCTGAGCCAGGCCTCCCAGTCGCAGGTGTCGAGCAGCGTGGTCGTGTCGGTGTCGGCCTTCACCTGCAGCAGCGCGCCGGCCGCCTGCCCCGCATACTTCAGGGTGACATTCGCGTTGAGCGGGTCGTCAAAGGCCGAGGTACCGAAGGCGCGAATATCGCCGTTCCCCTGGTAGACAAAGGGCGTCCCCTTATCAGCGGGCTCACGCACCGCGTAGTCGCCGAAGAAAGCCCGCATATAGAGCGCGTCCACCACCGAGTCGACCGTCACCGTCCAGTCGCGCGCGCTCTCGTCATCGTCTGCGGCGGCGATCCGGGGAAACGCCGCGCCGCACAGTATGCACAGCATACAGAGTAATTGTCTTTTCATTTGTTCCTCCTTACGGCGCCGCCGCCGAGGCCGCGCCTATGGGCGGCGACGAAAAGTTCAGGGCCGCGCCGAAAAAGTCCTCGCTCAGGGCCGCCGCGTTCCATGCGCCGTCTTTTGACGAAGCGCCCGCGGGAACGGCGGTGCCGCCGGAAAGGCAGGGCGACCCGCTCAGCGGCGCAAGCAGTTTTGCGCGGCCGCGCAAAACCGCCTTGCTGACGAAGGTCTCGAGCGCGGCGGCATCGTTAAACGCGGTGAAGGCATCGGCTGCCTGGCTTTTCAATGCTGCTTCGCCAGTTGACTCCTGAATGGCCAGTTTCGGATCCTGCCACTTGTTGCTGTTGGTACTGACCAGCGTTTGAATAGTTGACCCTGAGCCATTGTTGAACTTTGTGTAGTCCCCTGTATTGCGATCTGATGCATAGCCATAGACAATATTGTTCGCGAAACCCGTGTCGCTCCCTAACTTGCCCGCGGCTCCCGCGCCGGAATGCCCGAATACAAGCCATACAGTTCCGCTTCCTTTTTTGAGCAGTACATTGTTATAGAAGCGGACATATTTGGTGGGGCCGCTGCTCGTATTGCTGCCGAAGACTCCGCAGCTCAGCCCGTCCCCGACATAGAACGTGTTGTTGTAAATGAGCGGCAGCGCGGTGCCTGAATTTGCGTCGGTTCCATAGTGGAACAGGGTCTGCCCATTTTGAAAATTGGTGTATGACGGCGTGCTCGTATCCGTGCCGGGAATAACGGCCGCAAGATAGCGCGTCCCCCCCGCGTCGTTCGCGCTGATGTTGTAGCGGAAGACGCTGTTCGTCCCGCTCGACATAAAGAGAATGCAGCCGCCCGCGTTATGATGACTGTAGTTGTACTGGTAGAGCACCTTGTCACATCCCATATCCACATCCCAGGCTTCGCCGTCCTGGTACCCGTACAGGGTGCCGTAGCACTCGTTGTACTGGAACACGCAGTTTTCACGCACATACCAGGCCCAGACCCCCGCGTAGTTCGCGCTGCCCAGATTCGGCGCGGCGGCGCAGCGCACGAGCACGTTGCTTTCGACCACGCCGTTGTTCTGCACATCAGAAAGGACTATGCCGTCCCCCGCAATGTCTTCGAGATAGTTGCCGCGTATGGACACGTTGACAAAGGGGTTGGCGGTCGTGCTGTCGTTATCCTGCGACTTGGTTCTGAGGCCTTCGAGCCCCACCCGCCGCACAATGTTGTTTTCGATAACGCAGCCGTCGTAGCCGAAGTAGCGGCCATCAGCGGACTTCCCGTCAGGCGTTCTCGGCACCCCCTCCACGATGATACCCCCCACCACCTTGTAGCGGTACTTGCCGGCGAAACTGCCGAAATAGTTCGAGGTATAATTGATAGACCCGCCGTTGTTCGTATGCTCGCTCTGCACATCATGCACATAGCAGTTTTTTATGACGATATGCTTGTAGCGCGGCGTGGACGTCTCGCCGTTTGCCTTCACCGTTCCCAGCACCGCGATGCCGCAGAGCGGCTTTCGCACCACATAGTCATACCAGTGATTCGGTTCGGCCGCTATGTCGGCAAAGGTGTTCGTGCACTCGATGTTGTATATTTCCCAGTACTGCTGATTCATAAGGGTGACCGCCCCGGAGATGCCGTACGGGTCGGTGCCGGTGCCGGGGGTGCCGCCCCCGTTGATCACGGGGCGGCGGTTCGCGCTGTAGTACACAACGGCGCTTTCGGCGTCGCTGCTCCGCGTCTCGGAGCGAATGCCGCCCGGCAGGATAAACTTGACATCATACAGATCGATGATGATGGGGCTGCCCTCCGCGCCGTCCCCCTTCGGGTAGAGCATGCCCACGCGGTTGCTGTTCCGCAGCGACGCCGCGTTGGCCAGATCGACGCCGGTCCCGTTCCAGACACTGTCCGCCTCGAGCAGAATGCGGTCCCCGGGCGCGAACGTTTTCAGGTTCGCGCCGCGGAAACTTTTCCAGGGCGCTATGGGGCTTTCGCCGGGCCATGCGTCGTTGCCGTTTTCCGCGTCGATGTAGTAGGTCGTGCCGCCAGGGGACTTCCCCCGCGAGACGAGTGTGCCGCTTCCCTCCTCCTCGGTGAAGGGCAGCTCGGGAACCGCGGGGTTCGTGAGCGTCTCCAGTTCCTCCGCGCTCAGATCGTCCGTGTTGTAGTGGTAAAACTTTTCCGAGGGCAGCACTATGCGCGGGCAGCCCGTCAGCACAAGCGCCGCGCCAAGTAACATGTATAGCATCTTTTTCATACTTGCCTCCTTAGTTCCGGTAGTAATCCCACGCGGAGCGCGGGGCCCAGGCCGGATACCCTTTGTCATAGACGAAGAGCGCCGTGCCCGCGTCCGCTGTCGAGTCACGCTCGAAGACGCTGCTGTGGCCGGGGTTGGTGTCCGTGGTCGTACCCACCGTAATCGCGCCGTTGCAGACCTGGCCCTCGAACTCGGACGCGTTTCCTTTCCCTGCCGGCACATTCCTGGTGCCGTAGATGATGCCGCCGGTTTTCTGGAACTCGCCGTGAGTGTAGACCGCGCCCGCGCTTGCAAGGACGTCGGCGCCATACACGTAGTTGCCGAATATTTCGCCGCCCGTCATATAGAAGCACGACTGGTTGACATACGAATTGGCGCGCACCGAGAACGCCGCGCCTTTGGGATACGCCGAGGTCCCGATACGCAGTTTATTGTTGGAAATCTCGCCGCCGTGCATAACGAAGATGCCCTGCTGATAGAGGGCCACGCCGCCCGAACCGCCCCAGTTGTCAGCGGTTTCAGTCGCGGAGTTGTCCACCCAGTTTTCGGTGATCTTGCCGCTGTTCAGGATGACGATGGCCCCGTTGGTACCGCCGCCCATGCGGACTCCGCCCGCCATTTCCTTGGTCTGCTTACTCACGTTGCCTTTTATCACGCCCCCGTCGATGATCAGGCGGCCGCCGTCGTTCACCTGCACCAGATTGTTGTCATTGTCCGCGCCGCCATGATCAAAAATGACGTGTTCGTCAACAATCACCGTGAGGCCGTTCCGCGTCACAATAGCGCAGCCGTTCCCTGTCACAGTGATGGTGAAGTCGCTCGTGTTTCCCGTCGGGGTAGTAATGACAAGCGTCGCGCCGCCGTTGGTATATATGCTGCCGGGAACCTGCGTACTGTTAAAGATACTTCCCGCGCTATAGGTTTGATTTTGTCCAATAACGATGGTGTAGGTGTGGTTCGCTGTAGGATACTGCCCCCCTGCTGAGAGGTACGCAAGGGCAGAGGAGTACACCGTGGCGCCGCTGAAACTGCCGGTCGACACACCGTCAATGTAGAAGCCGGCGGCGCTTTCGCAAGGAGCCTTCGCGCGCTTCACGGGGTTGTTCAGAATGATGCCGTCCACCTGCGGCAGGGCGTTCTGCGCCGCGTCTTTTGCCGCGCCCGCCTCCGTACTGATAAGGCGCAAAATTTCTCCATAACCCGCCGGCGCCTCCATAACGAAATCCCAGGTGTCGGAAAGGCCGTCCGGCGCGTTGTTGATCGGAGTCGCGCCGCTAATCGCGCGCTGGGGTGTTTTGGCCGTGTCATTATTCGTCGTGGGGGGAGTTCCCACCGGAAGGGTGGTCACCGTCACCTTAAAGAGGGAGGGGCTCACCGATACCGGTTCGCTGAAGACCACGCGGATTTTCGCAAGCGCGGCGCTGTCTATGTGGACACTCTCGAGCCGCGGGGGAATCTGCTCGACCGCCGCGAGCGAAAGTTTTTTTCCGTACACGATAAGCGCTTGATCGAGTTCCGGGTCTTCCTCTTGATAGACAAAGCCGATAAAGGTGTCCCCTTCGCCGAGCGCGTGGAGTGTGCCGTCTTCGTCGACCGTCGCCACTTCAGGATTGCTCGAAAACCATGCCATCGTGCCGTTATATTCCGGCGCGGCGGTGGAAAGCGCCGCGCTCGAATGCCCGGCGGCGCCCGCGGCGATGCCGTCGTCACTCAGCACGATCTCGTCCCCGATGTTGAGCGTCTGGTAGGTGGACAGGGACAGCGCAATCTTGCGCGCCGCCCGTTCGTTGCCCACAAGCAGCGCCGCCTCGAGCGGTTCAGAGCCCGGGTCGAACGGCGGAAAGGTCACCGTAAAGGACGCGGACTCGCCCGCTCCTATGGAGGGCAGGCTCCCGGCGGACACTTCGAAGGCCCACGCGTTTTCGCTTTCCAGCGCGATGAAGAGGTCCTCGGTCGCCTCGCTTCCCGTGTTCCTGACGGTGACCACAAGCGGGCACGGCGGAATGTAATCGCCGCCCCCGGGCGCGCGCGCGCCGAACGCCTGGACGCCGCTCTGCGCGCCGGAATCGAGCCGGATGTCGTAGAGGTAGTGCTTCTCAGGCGATTTGATTTCCTGCAGGCAGCCTGCCAACACGACGCCCAGCGCCGCCGCGGCCAGAACCGCCGCGCGGCCCTTTCTACACGACTTGTTTGGTATCATACAAGCCTCCTTGTTATAATATACACGAGTTTTCGGCGCCTGGAATGCCTTTTTTTCGGAAAAATGTATACTTTTTTTGAAACCCGCCCGCTCGCCCCTCAGGGCACCCGCTCGGTGAGCAGTTCCGCGTGATCGTGGAAGATCGCCACCGTATGCTCCCAATGCGCGGACAGTTTCCCATCCGCGGTGACCACCGTCCAGCCATCCTCGAGCAGTTCGACCTCGCTCGTGCCCATGTTGATCATCGGCTCGATAGCCAGGACCATGCCGGCCTGCATGCGGGGGTTCGCGCCCCGCGCCACGTTGCTCACGATGGGGTCTTCGTGAATCGCGAAGCCCACGCCATGCCCCCCGTAGTGCTCGACGATGCCGTAGCCGCGGGGCCGCGCTATGCCCTCGACCGCCCGCGCTATCTGCAGGAGGCGATCCCCGGGCTTCACCGCGGCGATGGCCGCGTAGAGGCAGTCCCGCGTGACCACGTTCAATTTGTGCGCGGCCGCGCTTACCCGCCCCGCCTCGACCGTGAGGGCCTGGTCGCTGATAAAGCCGCCCAGGTTGATGCCGCTGTCGACCCCCACCAAATCCCCCTCTTTTATGACGCGCCGCCTGGGGACGCCATGAATCACCTGCTCGTTGATGGACACGCAGAGCGCGCCCGGGAAGGGGTTCTCGCGCGGGCCATAGCCCAGAAACGCGGGCTTCCCTCCAATCTTGCGTATCCACTCCCGCGCCCAGTGGTCGAGGTCGAGCACGTTCACTCCCGGCTTTACCAGCGGAAGGAGTTCACGCAGCATGGCAGAGAGGGCCTTGCAGGAGGTCCTTATGCCCTCGATCTGCGTTTCATTTTTTAGTCTGATCATGGCGTGTTGCTCCCTTCCCTATTTTGCCGCAATGTATTTCAAAAAGTTCCGCAGCAGGTAACTGAGCGCTACGGTGCCCGCGATCATCACCACGGAGAGCGCGCTGATCACCGGCGTCACCCCGCCCTTGCGGGTAATGGCGGAGTAGATGAATATGGGCAGCGTTGAAGAGCCGGGCCCCGCGACGAAGAAGGTGATCACGAAGTCCTCGAGTGAAAGCGTCACCGCGGTGAGGAGGCCGGAGACTATGCCCGGCATACAGATGGGTACCGTGACGCGGAAGAGGGTCTGCGCCTCGGTCGCCCCGAGGTCGTGGGCCGCCTCGATGATCGAGAAGTCGAACTCGTCGAGCCGTGCCATCACCATTAAAAAGACGAAGGGCAGGTTGAAGGAGGTGTGCGCGATGAAGACGGTGAAGAGCCCGAGCGGCACCTTGAGCCCCGCGAAAAAGATCGAAAGCGATACGCCGATGATGATCTCCGGCAGGATCATGGGGAGGAACGAGATCGTCTGCACATAGCCGCGCAGTTTGAAGCGGTACCAGTTGACCCCCACCGCGCCGAGGGTGCCGAGCACCGTCGCGGTGGCCGCGGACGAAAGCGCGATGAAGATGCTGTTCCAGAAACTGCGCCACAGTTCCCGCTCGCCGAAGAGCCGCGCGTACCATTTCAGACTGAAGCCGGTCCAGCGCATGCTCGTGGACTCGTTGAACGAGTAGAGGACGAGTATCAGCAGGGGCAGAAAGAGAAAGAGCATGGTGACCGCAAAGACCAACTGCGAAAACGAGAAGCGCTTTTTGAGCGCGCGCTTCGCGTGCCGCGAGGCCTCGCCGGCCTGGGGGGGGGGGCGTAACTGCGTTATGACGCTGCGCACCACTTGCCGGAAGTTCATACCCGCCCCCCCCCATTTTTCGTCTGGGTCTGCACCGCCGCGTCCCGCCGCTGCATCTGCATCATCACCAGCACCCCCACGGTGGTTACCACCGTGAGCACCATCGAGATCGCGGACGCGAGGGGCCAGTTGCGGCTCTTCGTGATCTGATCGGCGATGATGTTGCCGAGCATATACGAGTCCTTGCCCCCCACCAGTTGCGGCACCGCATACGCGCCGAAGATGGGAATAAAGGTGAAGAGCACCGCGGTGAGCATACCGCTCTTGATGTTGGGCAGCAGCACCCGCGCGATGGCCGTCATCTTGTTCGCGCCGAGGTCCCGCGCGGCCTCGAGGAGCGAAAAGTCAAATTTGTCTATTGTGGAAAAAAGCGGCAGTATCGCGTAGGGCAGGTACATATACACGAGCACGAGGGTGACCGCCCGCTGGTTGTACATCAGCGAGAGGTAGTGGTCGATAAAGTGAAAGCGCATGAGGAACTCGTTGATGAAGCCGTTGTTCCCCAGGATGTTCATCCACGCGAACACGCGGATAAGGAAGTTCGTCCAAAACGGGATGATGATGAGGAGCAGGAGGACATTCTGCCGCCTGCTCCGCGCCATGTAGTAGCCGCAGGGGAGCGCGATGATGATGGTGATGAGCGTCGCGGCGATAGAGGTGACGATGGTCCGCCCCGTGATCGCGAGAAAACTGGGGTTCCCAAGCGCGCGGTACGCGCCCAGCGAAAACGAGTACTCGACGCCGCCGTAGAGGCCCTTCTTCAAAAAACTGTACAGCACGATGATGAGGATAGGCGCGAGAAAGAAGAGGGTGAACCACAGGGCCATGGGGAACGAGTAGAGCGGGCCGAGGGACTTTTGCTTCATGCCGCGGCCTCCTCTTTGAGGCCCACGATATAGCCGTCGTTGGCGCTCCACGAAAGGTAGACCTCGTCCTTCCACACGATATCCGGCCCCTCGTCCGAGTACTGCGCGTGCTGCTTTACGACCCGCAGGAGCACGTTGTTGCGGCTCTTCACGTAGAACTTCGACTGGAAGCCGGAGTAGATCGGCTCGTCCACCACCCCCTGGAAGAGGTTGATGTCCTCCCGCTTGGTGGCCGGCTTCTCTTTGGTAATGACGATCTTTTCCGGCCGTATCGTGAAACTCACATTCTGACCGGCGGTAAATTCATCGACCGTCGTTACTTTTATTCTGCCGAGCCCCGCGATGTTGAGTACCGCCATGTACTCGGTAACCCCCGCCGCCATGCCGGGGAGCCCGGGCTGGTCGAGTTTCGTGATCTCCTCGACGATGCCGTCGAAGAGGTTCGTCTCGCCGATGAAGCGGGCGACGAAATCGGTGGCCGGGCTCTCGTAGATCTCGTGCGGGGTGCCGACCTGGAGCACGTTGCCCTGGTTCATCACCGCGATGCGGTCCGACACGGAGAGCGCCTCCTGCTGGTCATGCGTAACGTAAATGAAGGTGATGCCGATCTTGTCGTGGATCTGATCCAGTTCGATAAGCATGTGCTGGCGAAGTTTCGCGTCGAGCGCGGAGAGGGGCTCGTCCAGAAGGAGCACGCGGGGCTCGTTGATTAAGGCCCGCGCTATGGCGACCCGCTGCTTTTGCCCGCCCGAAAGTTGCGCGGGTTTCTTGTGCGCATGGCCTTCCAGTTGCACGAGGCGGAGGTAGTCCGCCGCCTTCGCCTCGACCTCTTTGCGGGGGCGCCGTTTTAAGCGGAGTGAAAACGCCACGTTCTCGAACACCGTGAGGTGCGGGAAGAGCGCATAGTTTTGAAAGACCGTGTTTGCCTGCCGTCTGTTCGGCGGCAGGGGGAGTACGTCGCTTGAGTCAATCATCACAGCGCCCGCGTCGGGCGTTTCGAACCCCGCGATGATCCGGAGCAGGGTGGTTTTACCGCACCCCGAAGGCCCCAGCAGCGAGAAAAACTCGCCGCCCTGTATGGCCAGGTTTATGTCGATTAAAGCCCTGAAATCACCGAAGGATTTCGACACCCCTTCGATGAGCACATCGCTCCCTTTCAAGTTTTTCCTTCCAGCCTCCTTGGGAAAAATGATGGTGTACTTGCATCCCGTTTATAGTGCCGCATGGCGCGTTCTTTTGTCAAGGGGGGGGGATAGGGAATGTTAGGGAGTGGGGAGTGGGCGCGGAGCGCTTGACGCGTAAGTTGCGTGGACTACCGGATGGTTTCACGGTAGTACGCGCAACCTACTTGCAACGCGCACCCTACTCCCTACTTCCTACTCCCTACTCCCCAAATGCCGTCTTGCGCAGCGAGATGCGGGTCACTATGAGTTGTTCAGAGCGCCTCGTGCATTAGCCGTTGTGTCAGCCTACCAATCATTTTTCCCGTCCGTCCCCTGCCCATGAAGAGCATTTTTCCGGCATGACGGATGAAAAGCCCGGCAGACCTGTCTATGCGTTTATCCCGGCGGCAGCCGCAGCCGCGCTTATCCCCCCCTCACCCTGAACGTCATACGCTGGATGGGGGAGGGACCAAGACGGCCGATGGCTTCGCGGTGCGCCTTCGTGGGGTAGCCTTTGTGCCGGGCGTAGCCGTAGCCCGGGTAGAGCGCCTCGTACAGGTCGAGCAGCGCGTCCCGGGCCGTCTTGGCCAGGATAGAGGCGGCCATCACCGCGGGGACCGAGGCGTCCGCCTTGACGCGGGGCTCGCAGGGGATGGGGAGCGCGGGCGCGTAGAGGCCGTCCGCCACCGCCGTGTGCGGGGGAAGCGCCTCGCCGCCGCGGGCGCTGTGGCGGGCGCACAGATGCGCGTAGGCCCGCTCCATGGCAAGCAGGCTTGCCTTTAGTATGTTCACGCGGTCGATCTCGGCCGGGAAGGCCCAGCCGATACCCCAGGCCAGAGCCCCCTCGCGGATACGGACGCGGGCAGCGGCCCTTTGCGCGGCGCTCAACTGTTTCGAGTCCGCCAGCAGGTGAAGGGGGAAGCCGTCCGGCAGGATGACGGCGGCCGCGCAGACCGGCCCGGCCAGGGGCCCGCGGCCTGCCTCGTCAAGGCCGCAGAGGTACGGCACTTAACGCGGCCCCCAGCGCGTCCCGGAGCGCGGGGCAGGAGGGGTAGTAGTGCGCCTCCAGTTCGTCCGGGGAAAGCCCCACCAGTTCGTGGCTCTGGTAGTGAATCCAGATATCCTCGTCGTGCACCGAGAGATCGTGACGGCGGCACCAGTAGTCAGGCTGAATAGGAAGTTGAGTCTCGCGGTCGTAAAAAAACTTGTAGTCGTGCACCGCAATGCGCAGGTCGGCGCGGGGTATCCCATTCCGCATAATGATCTTTGCCAGGTGATTGATAGTCCTGCCGGTATCGAAGATGTCATCCACCAGCAGGATGCGATCCCCCAGGCGGAGGCGCTCGGGCGGATAGGTCCAGCCCTCCACGCGGATTTTTTCGGCCTCGCGTACGCCGGTGTACGAGCGCGCCACCACCGCCGCGTAGTAGACGGGCCGTTCGCCCGGCGGCCGCGCCACCTTGAAGTACTCGCTTATGACATTGCCGAGGTACGCGCCCCCGCGGAGGGACACGTAAATGACGTCCGGCACGAAGCCGTCGCCCGCTATACGCGCGGCCAGGAGCAGCGCGTTGTTCCGCACCGTGTCGTAGGGAAGAAACTCTTTTTTCATTTTATATGGCTATCTCTATTTCCACCGGGCAGTGGTCGGAGCCCTGCACCTCCGGGTGTATGACGGACGAGCGCACCTGGGGCATAAAGGCCGGGTCCGCGCAGTGGTAGTCGATACGCCAGCCCACGTTCCGCTCGCGCGCGTTCGTGCGGTACGACCACCAGGTGTAGTGGCCGCCCTCGCCGGGGTGCAGCGCGCGGAAGGTGTCCACAAAGCCCGCGCCGGTGAACGTGTCCATCCATGCGCGCTCCTCCGGCAGGAAGCCGGGGCTGCCCTCGTTGTCTTTGGGACGGGCCAGGTCGATAGGGGTGTGCGCGATGTTATAGTCCCCACAGAGGATGAAATGACGGCCCTTTGCGCGGAGGCCTTCGCAGAAGGCCAGCATCGCCTGGCAGAACGCGAGTTTGTAGGGAAGCCTGCGGCCCCCGTCCTGCGAGTTGGGGAAGTACGCGCAGATGAGCGAGAAGGCGTCGTACTCCGCGATAAGGACGCGCCCCTCGTTGTCGAACGCGGCCTCCCCCAGCGGGTGCACGTCGAGCGGGGCCTCTCTGCTGTAGATGGCGGTGCCCGCGTAGCCCGCTTTTTGGGCGCTCGCCCAAAAAGCCTTGTAGGGGCGGCCCTCGCCGGAGAGCGGCGCGAGCAGTTCCGCTGACAACTGCCGGGGGTTGGCCTTCGTCTCCTGAATGCAGACCGCGTCCGCGCCGCAGTCGGCCAGCCAGGGGAGGAACCCGCGCTTCTCGACCGCGCGGAGCCCGTTCACGTTCCAGGAAATAATACGCATGGGGGGAGTGTAGCGGAGGGGCAGGGCGGGAGTCAAGAGGAGAGTCAATGTCAACTTTTCGGGTTTTGTCTTTTTTTGCCCCTAATGCCCTCTTGCGCGCGGGAATCCGCACTACGCAGCGCGGCCTACCACTCGCGGGCTTTGAAGCCTGCGGGCGGCTCGGCCAGAGATACCGACTCGCCGTTCAGTTCCAGCACGAAAAAGCCCTGCGCGTACGCATAGTCCCGCACCTCAGCAGGTACGAACCCGCCTGCCACCGCCCCCACCAGT
>JAISTO010000207.1 GCA_031272575.1 Treponema sp.
CATTTCCCGGTGAGGCCCAGCAAATAGCGGCCGGGGGGGCTTGGGGGGGGGTCCCCCCCAGGGGGGGGCGAAAACGCGTGCGGGTGTTAGCCAGGGCGGTTGCGCGTTGCGCACTCTCCGGGGGCTATTTCTGTCACCCCTCTTAATAATAATGTTGGGGTGTTAGAGGCCATAGATTGCGCTCATGATCGCGTGCAGGCTGCGGCCGTAATAGAGATGGCCGTAGACGGCGGCGCCGCCGGCGGTACGGCGGCCATAATCGCGGGTCTCGGGGAACTCGATGGTCTCCTGAAAGAGGTCCGGGGGGAGGCGGGCGGCGACTGGGGCGCGGCGCCAGCGCCGGACGTTGCCCATGCCGCCGTTGTACGCGTTGAGCGCGGTCATGGGGCTGCCGAACTGCTCGGCGAGGCTCGCGAGGTAAGCGGCCCCGAGGCGGAGGTTGACTTCCGGGTCGCGGAGGGAGAGGGCCCCGTCCGCGCGGTAGTCGGGGCCGCCCGCGCGCGCGATCTGGCCGGCGACGTCAAGCGCGGTGGCGGGCATGAGTTGGGTGAGGCCAACCGCGCCGACGCGGGATTCGATGGAGGGCATGAAGGCGCTCTCGGTGAGCACGAGCCCGAAGAGGAGTTCCGGGCCGAGGTCCTGTTCCCGCGCGGCTTGCTCGATGAGGGCCTGAAAGGGGCGCGGGTACGCGAGCGCGAGGTCCTCGGGGGTTGCCACATAGCCGGGGCGCTCCATCCAACCGAGGGCGAGGCGTATGCTCGGCTGCCAGAGCCCGGCCGCGGCGAAGGCCCGCGCTATGAGCCGCGAGTCGGCGCTTGTCATGCGGCGCTCGCGCTTTTCGAGGAAGGGCCGCAGGAGGTCCCCGCAGCCGTAATCGAAAAAGGCGAGGCAGAAGCGCGCGTCATCGCCAGGGGGGAGGCGGCTTTCGGCGGGTCCCGCCGCGCCGCCGCCGCTGAGCTCCTGCGGGAAGAGGGGGACCTCGAGGCGAGTCGCGCAGAGGGCCCGGTAGTAACAGGAGACTTGCGAAAAGCCGGCGCTGCGGTACGCCTCGCGGAAAAAGGCCCTGGCCGCGTCTTTTGGGGTCATGGTGATGGGATCGCTGAGCGCGGCCGCCGCGCTCTCAGGGTCGAGGAGCCCCTCCTCGAGGGCCCTGCCGATGATCCACGCGAACTGCGCGGCGGTCCTGCGCTCGGCCTTGCGGCGTATGAGGGGGTAGAGGCGGCAGAAGCCGTCCCAGTGCCCGCCGGCCGCGAGGGTCCGGGACAGCGCGTCGATGACGTCAGTAAACTCGGCGGGGTCTTCCGTCTGCTCGATGAGGGGCGCGGCGAGGGTATGCGCCTCGTCCGGGTGGTTCTTGACCGTGAGGTCGAGGAGGTACCAGAGGCAGGCTTCCTTGCGCGCCCCCGCAGGGGCCAGGGGGAGGGCGTCACGGAAAAAGCGCTCGGCCTGCTCCTGCTCGCCGGCCTGGCGGGCTACCCGCCCCGCGACGAAGAGGCATCGGAAGCGGGTCAGGGGGTCGAGGCCGGGGGCGCCGGCCAGGGTCTCAAGGACGCTTATACCCTCCTTCGGGGCATTGGGGGTATATTGAAAGGCCAGGCCGAGGTCATGGACGAGTTCCCCGCTCGCGAGGGGGGCATCCGGCGCGGCGCGCATGGCCCCGGAAAAGGCGCTGAGGGCCTGCGCGTAGCGCCGCTCGTAACGCAGTTTGCGCCCCGCGAGGCACTGCCGGAAGACGGAGGGGGTCTCGCCGGGGCTCAGGGGCAGGGCGGCGAGGGTCTCGTCAGCGGCCCAGGCCCAGGCCTCGCCGGGCGGGGCCCCGAGGAGGTAATCCTTAAGGGTGACGAATGCCGCCGCGTCCTGAGCGAGGCCCTGGTCACGCCATGCGGCGCAGAGCCTGAGGGGGAGTGCCCAGCCGGCCGCGTCCTCCGCGCCCCCAGCCGCGCCGCCTTCCGTGGCCCCTGGGGCCAGGGCATCGAGGGCCTCGATGGCCTCGCGGCAGCGCCTCTGGCGGTAGAGCACGGCCCCCTGGAGGGCATGCTCAGGGCCGGGGGAGACCCCGGGGGGAGCCGGCCGCCAGGGCCGCCGCTCCGCGAGGAAGGCGGCGAGGGCCTTGTCGTCGAGGACGAGGGGGATGAGCGCGAGCGCGGCCTCCTCGCGGAGGGGGTCTGAAGCGCCGCGGCCGAGCGCCTCCGCGAAGAGGATGCCCTCCAGTTGCCGGTTCCCGGCCGCGCCCGAGGTCCTCATGCGGAGCGCGGCGAAAAAGGGGGCCTCCGCGCCGAGCCGCGTGAGGCTCGCGAGTTTGGCCGCCTTTTGCGAGAGGGGCTTTTCCGCCCAGCCGGGGGCGGCGAAAAACTCAGCGATGAAGAGCGCGTCCCCGGCGCGGAGGCGCTCGCGGGCCTCGTCAGCGCAGAGCCCGAGGGTCTCGCCGGTGCCGCAGCCCGCAAAAAACGCCCCCGCCGCGCAGAGGAACGCGCCTCTGAGAAAATGCGGATGCATGGTTAAAGTATCGGTAGAAAGGGCGGGGATGGGGAGTGATCGCGCCAGTCCAAAAAAATTTTTATTTTTTTACTTGACAACACCATGAGGTACTGCTATACTATTTCAAAGTGCGTGTACGTACACACTGCGCTTTAAAGGGGAAAATATGCACAAAAATAGCCGAAAAGGGCGCTTTGCGCCATGCGGGGCAGTACTGCTTGCTGCCGCGCTGGGCAGCGCCGCGCTGCTTGTCGCGCTGGCAGGCTGCGCAAAGAAAGAGGCGCGTGAGGGCGATCTGACCATGTGGACCTTCGTCGACCTGCACGCAAAATTTTACGAGGCCATGGCGGAGCGGTGGAACGAGGATCACCCGGACCGGCAGCTGCACATCACCTTCACCAATATGCCGTACGGCGAGATGCACAACAAGGTCACCATGGCGGTGCAGACGGGTAAGGGGGCGCCGGATCTGGTCGACATCGAGATCGGGCAGTTCCCCAACTTCCTTAAGGGGACGGTGCCCTTCCTTCCGCTGAACGAGTACCTTGCGCCCTACGAGGCGGATGTGGTGAAGTCGCGGCTCGAAATTTACGGGAAGGACGGGGTCTACTACGGGGTGCCGACCCATGTCGGCGCCATGGTGATGTACTACAACACCGCGCTCCTCGAGGCCGCGGGTATCGACTACAAGACTATCGTCACCTGGGATGACTTTACCGCGGCGGGCAAAAAATACCGCGCGGCCACGGGCAAGACGCTCACCACGGTGGATACCGGCGGCACGGACTGGCTCTCGCTTGCCATGGCCGAGTACGGCCAGGACTGGACGGACGAGGCAGGCCGCGCGGACATTAAGATCCCCTCGGTAAAAAAGATGATCGAAATGCAGGCAGGCTGGATACGTGACGGGATCGCGGCCTGCTCCCCCGGGGGGCACATCGACATGGAGACAGGCTTCGCCAACCTGACGGCCGGGGAACTGGCCGCCTTCCCCAAGGCGCTCTGGTTCATGTCGCGGTTTGTCAACTATATGCCGGAGATGGCCGGCGTCTGGGCCATAGCGCCCTGCCCGGTCTTCGAGCCGGGGCAGCCGCGCTCGGTCGGGGTGGGGGGCACCGGCACCGTCATCTTCGCCAACTCGAAGAGCGCGGCGCTGGCCGCGGAGTTCATGGCCTGGGCGAAACTCTCGTGGGAAGGCAACGTCCGCATCTGGGAGGAACTGGGCTTCGATCCCTGCAACACGAAGGTCTGGACCGATACCAACGTAACAGGCGACGCGTCGAATAAGTTCATCGCGTACTTTAAGACGAACCCCTTCGACACGCTCAACCAGATACGGAACGAGATCGGCAAGATCAGGGTGACGCAGATGAGCCCGGTGATAGGTGAGCAGATGAACATCAACGTGCTGGTCGGGGTACTGCAGGACGGCGGGGACCTTGCCGCGGCGCTCAGCGAGGCGCAGGCGCAGATCGATCTGGAGCAATAGATGAAAAAGGGCCTGTGGGGATTCGTTTACGACTGGAGGATAGCGCCTTACGTGTTCGTGCTGCCCTTCATCCTCTCGTTTTCGATTTTTTGGATATACCCTCTTGCGAGCGCTGTCCGCATGAGTTTCCAAAACATCCTCCCGGGCCAGGTGTCCTGGATAGGGCTGAAGAACTACCAGAACCTCTTCAAGGACGTCACCTTTTTCATCGCTGTGGGAAACAGTTTCCTGTACACCGCGCTGACTATCCTGTTCCTCATTCCGTTTCCCCTGCTCTACGCGGTGCTGCTGGACAGTCATTACGTGAAGGCGAAGGGGCTCTTCAAGGCGCTCCTCTACGTGCCGGCGCTTACGTCGGTAGTCGTGTCCGGCATCATCTTCCGGCTGGGCTTTTCCGAGATGCCCAACTCCGTGGCGAATCAGGTGCTTGCCTGGGCAGGCCATGCGCCGCTCCGCTGGCTCGGTCTGAAGGGCCCGGCCTTCTTCGCGCTTACCCTTATCTGCTGCTGGCGCTGGACCGGCGTCAATATGCTCTACTTCCTTTCGGGCCTCAAGGCGATTGACCCGCAGTTGTACGAGTCCGCGGAGATCGACGGCGCGGGCAGGGCGCAGAAACTCTTCTTCATTACGCTGCCGCTCCTGCGCCCCACGATCATCTACGTGCTGACGATCAGCGTGTATGCGGGGCTGGCCATGTTCCTTGAGGTGTATATGCTGATGGGGAACGGCGGCGCGAAGAACATCGCGCTGACTATCGTGGGGTACCTGTACCGCCGGGGCATAGAGCGCAACCAGATAGGCTATGCGTCCGCAATCGGCATTGCGCTGCTGGTGATAGCGCTGGCGATCAACACCGCGCAGTTGGCGCTCACCGGTACGCTTAAGCAAAGGAAGGATTAACGATGCAGGAAAAGCATGGAAGCGTCAAAGTGCAGAACGCGGTGCTCTCTACCGCGGCGATGCTCTTCTTCGCGGCGCTCTGCGCTCTGGTGGTCTTCCCCTTCGTCGTCTTTTTTATCGCCTCCTTCCGGCCCGGCCAGGACCTGCTGCGGAACGGCCTCTCGCTCGGTATAGACCCGTCCCGTATGTCCCTGGCCAACTATGCCTTTCTTTTCACCGGGGAGCACTCGTACTTTCTGTGGTTCAGGAACAGCGTGCTCCTTACGGTGCTGCAGGTCGTGCTTACGCTCACGGTGTGCTACTTTGTCGCGTACGGGCTGTCGATGTACCGGTTCAAACTGCGGGGGCTGCTGTTCTTTCTGGTCATCGCGACGATGATGGTTCCCTTCGAGATCCTGATGCTCCCGCTCTACGTGGAGATCATCAGCCTGAAACTGGTGAACACGACCGCGGGGGTGGTGCTGCCGGGTCTCTGCGCGGCCGGGACCATCTTCTTTTTCAGGCAGTATATGACGGGCCTCCCCCGCGACCTTATCGACGCGGGACGCATAGACGGCGCCAACGAGTACCGCATCTGCGTGACGATTATGCTGCCGCTGGTAAAGCCCGCGTTCGCCGCAATGGGCATACTGTCCGCAATGGGGTCGTGGAACAGTATGCTCTGGCCCCTTTTGGTCTACCGGGACGCGGCAAAGTTCACGCTGCCCATAGGCCTCAACACCCTGTTGACCCCCTACGGCAACGACTACGATCTGCTGATCGCGGGATCGGTTTTTTCGGTACTCCCCATAGTGGTGCTCTTCCTGCTCTTCCAGCGCTACTTCGTGGACGGCATCACCCTGGGAGCAATAAAGGGATAAGGAGTTTACGATGAAAGAAATGGTTCTTTTCACGCTGGCGGGCGCCGCAGCGGCGCTCAGTGCGGCGGCAATGGCGGCCTGCGGTACCACCTCGACGGTGATGCCCGGGGCCGGGGTCTCGTACGAGGACGCGGCCGCGCCGAAGTTCGCGCCGGCCACGGTGCATGACCCGTCAGTGTTCCCGGTGGGGGACGGTCAGTTCTACGTGATAGGCTCGCACCTCGCGAGCGCCAGCACGAAGGACTTCATCCAGTGGAAGCAGCTTACGCTGGACTGGAACTCGCGCCCCAATATGTTCTACCCGGTGGACGGTGCCGACCCGAGTGTGCAGAAGGTGCGGGCGCAGATCGCGGACGTTATGCGGGGCGCGCAGAACGACCTGGGCTTCTTCGCAAGCGACGTGCACCGTATGCCCAACGGGAAGTTCTATCACTACTACAGCATTACCGCCTCGTGGTACTGCAGCGCCATAGGCCTCGCGGTGGCGGACACGGTCGAGGGGCCTTACGTTACCCGCGGGCTTATCGTGCGCTCGGGCGAGGCCAACACCGGAAGCAAGAGCCCGGACGGCGCGCGCGCCTGGTCGCAGGCCCGGCACCCCAACTGCATAGACCCGCAGGCCTTCTTCGACGAGCAGGGGCATTTCTACCTGGCCTACGGGTCCTGGAGCGGCGGCATCTTCCTGCTCGAACTGGACCCGGACACCGGGCTCCTCAAGGCGGGGGTGCCGGGGAACGCGGAAAACGACGGGTACGGCGTCAAACTTATCCGCAACAACCATGTGGGCATAGAGGGGCCTTTCATCATCTATAGTCCCGAATCGCGCTACTACTATCTCTTCACCTCGTTTGGGGCGTTACATGCGGAGGGGGGCTACAACATCCGCGTGTTCCGCTCGCGGGACGCGGCCGGGCCTTACGAGGACGCCGCGCACCAAAACGTAGGCGCGGAAATGAAGGCAAAGGACATAACGCAGTACGGGGTAAAACTGATGGGAGGCTATCAGTTTCGCAAGGCTGCGGGCGAGTCAGGGTTGATGACCACCGGCTTCCTTTCGCCGGGGCATAACAGCGCCTGGCGGGACCCGGAAAGCGGCCGTTACTTCATCCTGTACCACCAGCGCTTCGTGGGCAGGGGCGAGTACCACGAGGTGCGCGCCGCGGAGTTCTTTATCAACGAGGACGGCTGGCCCGTCATAGCCCCGTTCCGCTGGGACGGCGGCTCGGTGCGCACTTTCACGAAGGAGGCGCTTGTCGGCACCTGGAAACTGCTGAACCATGGCCGTGACAACAACACCACCCCCCACGAGTCCGTTACCTGCGTGTTCGCCGAAGACGGCAGCATCAGCGGCGCGGCAAGCGGCGGTGCTGGTACCTGGTCGCTCGGCGCGGACGGCAAGACCGCGCACATCACCGTGGGGGGCGTACCGTACAAGGGGGTCTTCCTGCGCCAGTGGGACGGGGATCGCGGAATGTGGGTGCAGGCCTTTACGGCCCTGTCCGCGGACGGTACCGCGCTGTGGGGCGCGGGCGCCGCGGTCAAAACAAAGTAACAACTTTTTTTGGAGGTATATCATGAAAAAAGTGTTTGGAGGATGGATCATCCTCACGACCGTGCTTGCGGGCTGCGCGAGCATGGGAGGCGGCAATGTCACACTGGATACAGTGTACATTGGGAATCAGGTCTCGGAGAATCAGCACGCTATGGAGGCTGAAGGCACCGAGAACGGCACGAACATCGAGAACTGGCGTCACGCGCTGGACGGGGGCTACTTTCAGTTCACCCTGAAGACCGGCGGGAACGAGAACCTCGCGCTGAAGGTGCACTACTGGGCGCACGAGCAGGGCGAACGCACGTTCAACATCAGTGTGGAAGGCCAGGTGATCGCTGTCGAGAATGTGGTGGGCAAGTTTGACAAAGAGCCCGTGCAGCAGGAGTTTTACGACGTGCTCTACCCCATCCCGCCGGAACTGGTCAGGGGCAAGGCCGCGATCAAGGTGAAGTTCCAGGGCGTGGATGACTACCAGACCGCGGGCGGCGTGTACGGGCTCATCCTGGTAAAGACGGCCGATCCGGAGCCCGCGGCCGAGCCGGCGGCAGAGCCGGCGGCGGAGTAGCCCATGCCGAAAAGGAAACGCCCGCTGCCGGCCCTGCCTGCGGCACTGCTCGGCCTTTTTCTGCTCTGCGGGGGGCAGGGCTGCAACCTGATCGACACCAGCGCCAGGCCCGGCGGCTCCGGCGACAGCACGGAGTCCATCCCCCGCTTCAGCGATGTCACGGTGCATGACCCCTCGGTCTTCCCGGCCGGCGGGGGCGAGTTTCGCGTCATAGGGTCTTTTCTTGCTACCGCGAAGACGAGCAACTTCATGCAGTGGACACAGGAAAAGAACGACTTCAGCACCGCTACCTACAGCCAGAGCAAGTACTATCCGACAGGGGGCGTTTCCACCACACCCGATACCGCGAACCAGACCATACAGCAGCAGATCAATGATGTGCTGCGCGGGCAGGTCGATTCCCTCAACTTCTACGCAAGCGATATTCACCAGATGCCCAACGGGAAGTACTATCACTATTACAGCCTCACCTGCTCCGCATGGTGCAGCGCCATCGGCGTGGCTATCGCGGACAATGTTGACGGCCCCTACGAGACGCAGGGGCTTATTGTCCGCTCGAAAGAGGCCGGCAACAACAAAGCCCCGGACGGGACAACCGCATGGAGTGCAAGCCGTCATCCCAACTGCATAGACCCGCAGGCTTTCTTCGATCATCAGAACAACTTCTGGCTTGTGTACGGGTCCTGGCGGGGAGGCATCTACCTGCTGCAACTCGATCCGGCTACCGGCCTGCCCAACAATGCGGCAATCAACAGTGAGAGCGACGGGTACGGCAGGCGCATACTCAAAAACATTAACGACCGGGGTATAGAAGCGCCCTACATTATCTACAGCCCCGAGGCGCAGCGGTATTTCCTGTTCGTGTCGTACGACGGCCTTACCGCAACGGGCGGTTACCATATCCGTATGTTCCGCTCCCAGTCCAACGACGCGAGCGGCCCCTACCTTGACCGCGGCGGGCACGATGTCACCACCACCGGGCTTGGCAGCGGGGATTACGAAAGCCATGGGGTGAAAGTGCTGGGGGGCTACCAGTTTGCGCACCTGTCGGAAGAGAAGGGCACGGCCACGACCGGCTACCTTTCGCCCGGGCACAACAGCGCCTACTACGACTCCGCCTCGGGGAAGTACTTCCTGATCCACCACACGCGCTTCGTGGGGAGGGGCGAGGGGCATCAGGTGCGGGTGCGGGAAATGTTCCTGAACGAGGACGACTGGCTCGTTGCCGCGCCCTTCCGCTACGACGCCGGAACGGTGCGCGCTTTTACCGAAGAGGCGCTGGCCGGCACGTGGAAGTTGATCAACCACGGGAAGGACCGCAACACCACCGCGCATACGTCGGAGACGTATCAGTTTGAAAGTGACGGCAGCGTAGTGCCGGCAGGCGGCGGCGCGGTGGTCGGCGGCGCTGGTACCAGCGCCTGGTCGCTCGAGGCGGACAGCAGGACCGCGCACATCACCATAGACGGCGTACGGTACAAGGGGGTCTTCCTGCGCCAGTGGGATGATGACAACAAGGTCTGGGTCTACGCCTTTACCGCGCTCTCCGATGACGGCACCGCCCTCTGGGGCGCGCAGCCCGGGGTGCGCCAGTGAGCCGTCACTTGCCCTCTCACCCTCGCGCCACTCCCCCCCCAGGAGTTTGTAGCGCTTTGACTAAAGCGCACTGAAAATTAGAGATTTTTGCCTGCCCACTTACAAGTGGGCAGGCAAAAATCTACTCTAAAAACTCCAAAAGCAGCCTCGAAAAGCGTGAAATCACGCGAATTTTTCATCGAATTATTCAAAG
>JAISTO010000220.1 GCA_031272575.1 Treponema sp.
CATAGACGCCGCCAGGTCACGGGGCTGCGTGCCTTCCGGCACCCGATCGATGAACACGTGCGAGGCCGCGAACAGGTTGCGCTGGTAGAGCGAGTCGTCGGGGAACAGTTGCACCTCGACGATGATGACCTCGTCCGCCTCGGTCGCGACCTCGACATCAATGCGGACGCCGCGGCTGCCGGGCTCCTTGTGGTGGCGCTGCGGGGTGACGGACACGACCTCGCGTATGAAGATGCCGTCCTTTTCGAGCACCGCGCCGATGAGGCTTGCGGCGGCAAGGCCCGCGTTCTGCGCGTCGGAGAAGATCGCGCCGACGACGGGGTCCGCGAGGGGCGACAAGACAACGGGGTTCTTTTTGGCTGTCATAGTGATAGTATAGGCGAGGGTGGGGGGCGTGTCAAGCACCCTTGTCTTTTCTTCCGCGGGCGCGGTATAATCGGGAAAAGGATCTGGACTATGAGCAAAAAAAGAGCCCCAATGCCTGCCGCGCTCCCGCCGCTCAAAGATGGCCGCGCCATAACTGACGCGGTTAGAAAGTCGTTCGCGGTGTTTCTCGCCTGCTGCTTTCTGGCCGCCATAACGCCGCTGCTTATTACGGGGGCCCAGGTGCGGAACTCGCTGGCGACGGTCACCCTGGAAGGCGGCGTTGCGGACTTGCGGGAACAACTGGACAAACAAAGCGACCATTCTTTCCTGCTGGCAGGCGAATGGGAATACTATCCCAATCGCCTGTATACGGCAAGTGATTTTCTTTACGGGATGACGGACGCGCCCCGCATGGTCACCTTTCCCCACACCTGGACGGTGGGGAGCGTGAATGCCGACGGCACGTATATAGCGCCCGCGCCGGCAAAGGGCTATGCCACCTACCGCGCGCGCGTCCGTATCCCCGCGCAGCTGGAAATGCTGAGCGTCTTCTCCCAGTATCATTACACCTCGCAGCGCATCTACCTGAACGAATACATGATCGCCCAGGCGGGGCGTCTCGACCCTCTGTTCAAGCGTTTCTTCATGGGCTTCTATGCCCAGTCGGGCTACATTGTGCTTCCCTCCGACCAGAGCGGCGGCAGCGAGTGCAGTGTCATCATCCAGGTACAGAATGAATACCATGCGGCCCCGGGGCTGCGCGGCCAGGTGTATCTGTCGGGGCAGCAGCAAACGGCGGGCTTCGAGGCGTCACTCAACTCCATCACCAATTTTTTGGCCGGCTGCCTCTTGATACTCATGTTTTATTTCGGCATCGTTTTTCAATCCAACCGGAACCGCGTCGAGTATGCCGATTATGCCGTCTTCTCTTTCATCGTACTCTATTCGCTGCTCACCAGCACCGGCGGCTCTATGTCACCCTATCGCTTTGTCCAGAATACCCCGATGTTGACGGACCGGCTGCTCCTCCGTTTCGATTACTGCTTCCCCGCGGCCTGCGCGTTTTTCGCCGCGCACAGCGCGCTGGAGCGGCACCTGTCCCGGCGCGTAAAGGCCATCGTCTACTGCGCCCTTGCCCTGGTCATTGGCAGCCCCCTCTGGCTGCCGCTCCCGCTCATTACCGGCCCGCTCTACGGCATCTTTGCGCTGCTCAGCATAGCGCTCTGCGCGACCCCCGGCGTAACCGGCGCTTTTGTCACCCTGCGGAACGCGGTCCAGCGCAGGCGCGGCGGGGGGCCCTTATTCACCCTTCCCACCATCGATTTTTTGATGACCGGCCTCACCCACATCCTGCTGCTTGTGTCGCCGTTTTTCATACTGTCCCCGCTCGATTTCATGATCCGCTACTATGGGTACACGCTTGATGTGATCTGCTACCTCGGCCTGCAGGTGGTGCTGCGCCTGCGCTATCATATGCGGCTGGAACTGAACGTCCGGGAACTGAACCAGGGCCTCGAGGCGAAAGTCGCGGAGCGCACCCAGGCCCTCGAGGAGCAGACGCGGGTAGCGGAAAAAGCGACGGAGGCCAAGTCGGAATTCCTCGCCACCATGAGCCACGAGATACGCACCCCGATGAACGCCATCATCGGCATGAGCGACCTTATGCCGCAGGACAACTTCACCGAATTGCAGAAGCGCTACTTCGAGGACACCAGAAAGATGGCCCACGCCCTCCTCGGCATCATCAACGACATCCTCGACTTCTCGAAGATCGAGGCGGGGAAACTGGAACTGGTGCCCGTGCATTACAACCTGCACGCGCTCTTCGACAACATCGCGTCCATGAACAAATTCATCGCCGCGGCAAAGTCCCTGTACTTTACGGCGAAATTCGAGCCGGGAACGCCGGAGGTGCTCTATGGTGACGAACTGCGGGTACGTCAAATTTTCACGAATGTCCTCGGCAACGCCGTCAAGTACACGCAGGCAGGCACGGTAACCTTCACCCTGCGCGGGGAGCGCCGCGCGGGCGCGAATGTGGTCGTCGCTTCCGTGCGGGACACCGGGGCCGGCATCAAGAAAGAAGACCTGCCGAAACTCTTCGGGATGTTCCAGCAGTTTGACACCAAGAAGAACCGTGCCATCTCCGGCACGGGGCTCGGCCTGGCCATCACCAGGCGGCTATTGGACCTGATGGGCGGCTCTATCGACGTAACGAGCGAATACGGCTCAGGCTCCACCTTTACCATCGTGTTTCCCGCCGTGCCGGGCGACCCGGCGCAGGTAAAGCAAGCGTCGAGCCTTGACGATTTTGTGAAGGCGCGGCCCGGCGCGGATATCAGCGTGCTGGTGGTGGACGACGCGACCATCAACCTTACCGTGGCGCTGGGCTTTTTGTCAAAACACAACATCACCGCGGAGTCGGTGCTCAGCGGGCGCGAGGCGCTTGAGCGGGTCGAGGCAAAGGCCAAAGAGGGAAAGCGCTACGACATCATCTTTATGGATCACATGATGCCCGAAATGGACGGCGTGGAAACCACACGGCATATACGGGCCTTCGAAGCCGAAAGCGGCGCGCCCCGCACCCCCGTCATCGCGCTCACGGCAAACGCCGTCTACGGCATGAAGGACTACTTCCTTTCCGCCGGCATGGACGACTTTATCCCCAAGCCGATAGAGGCGGCGGAACTGAACCGCGCGCTCGCCCAGTGGATAGCCCCGGAGAAACGGGAACTGGCCGCGGCGCAAAACGCCGCGTCTCATGGCGCCCCTAACGGCGCTCCGAAAGACGCGCCGCTCTACCGCGCGCTGGAAGAGGCCGGCTGTGCGGTGGACACGGCCCTGTCCCACACCGGCGGGGATATGTCATTCCTCGCGGACTGCGTACGGCGTTTCAACAAGGACATCGAGGGTTATGTTGATGGATTGCGCGGCGCCCTTGCAGCGGGCAATCTGGACGCCTACCGTATCACGATACACACGGTGAAGGGCATACTGGCGACGCTGGGGGTCGACGACCTTTCCGCGCGGGCGCGTATGCTCGAGGACGCCGCCAAGGCAGGCGACGTGTCATCCTGCGAGGAGCAAAGCGAAGCGGCAATCGCGGCGTTCCTCGCGCTGCGCGGCCGGCTCGAGGCGGCGCTGCGGACGCAAGAGGCGCAAGCCCCCGCCGCTGAGCCCGCCGCCGCCCCCGCGCTGAAAGACCGCGCCTTCATAGTGGAGCAGCTGCGGGCCCTACGCGGCGCGGCGCGGAACCGGCGCCTCGACGACGCGGAGGCCCTTGCCGCCAGCCTGGACGGCGCCGCGATAGAAGGCGCCGCCTCGGAGGAAGCGGCGCTGTGGGAAGCACTCTGGCCCAGGCTGAAAGCCGCCCTCGAGAACTTCGCGTTCAGCGATGTAGTCCGCGAAGCGGACGCCCTCCTTGAGGGGCTGGGGTAGGGATTGACTGGCGAGGGAGTAGGGAGTGGGGAGTGGGGAGTGGGGAGTGGGGAGTAGGGTGCGCTTTGCAAGTGGGATGCGCGAACTACCGTGAAACTGTTCGGTAGTATGCGCAACTTACGCGCCAATCGCACCCACTCCCCCATGCACTCCGCTGCCCTCACTCGCAAGCACCCCCCGCCCCGCATCACGCCCAATTCCCAACACGCGCCACTCCCCGCCTACGCCACCGCGCAAAGCCCCCGCATCACTCCCCCCACTCCCCACTCCCCAAGCGCCCCGCGCCCCCTACTCCCTATCCCCTCCCTATCCCCCCCTTGACAAAAAATCTCACAAAACATACTATATCTATAGTTTTACTAGGAAATGGCCTTACGGCCAAAATCTAACCTATAAGGAGGGTTATTATGAAAAAGACATTGAGTCTGTTCCTGGTATTGTCGGTATTGCCTGCCATGCTGTGGGCAAAGGGGCAAACGGAGGCGGGGGCGGCGCTTTCGGGCAAGAAGGTGATCGTGGCGGACGCCAACTCGACCCATCACCTGAACCTCTACGTGGCCTACGAGAAGGGGCTGTTTTCCAGGCGGGGGCTTGAGGTGGAGATTCAGCAGACCTCTTCCGGCGTGGCCGCGGTCGTGGGCGAGGAGGCGGACATCGTGTTCAACTGCCCCACGGGCGTCATCACGCCCATCGCCAAGGGGCAGAACATCACGATCATTGCCCAGGTGAAGATACCCTGCACGTCGGTGCTTGTGGTGCCGGCCAACGCGCCCTACAAGACGCCCGCGGACCTGAAGGGCGCTCAGATCGCCGGCCTTTCGAACACCTGCTGCGCGGTGATACTCATCCGGGACGCGCTCCGCAGCAAGTACAACACGGACTTCGAACTGGTGACCCTGGCCTCCGGCGCTGCCATCGCGGCGCTGGACGCGGGCCAGGTGAAGGGGGCCATCCTCGAGGAGCCCTTTGTGGCGCTGGCTCTGCTCAAGAAGGACGCCCAGGGGCGGCCCCTGTACAAGACGCTGTTTGACGGCCGCTCCGACGCGGACGGCGACGGCAAAAACGAGCCGAACCTCGCCGGCGAGAACCAGCCCTGCCGCACGATCAACGCCAACACGAACTTTATCGCCGCGCGGCCTGGTGACGCCCAGGCCTTCATCGACGCGATCAACGAGGCCAACGGCATCATCCTGGCCAACCCCACGGCCGCCGACATCGTGGACATTGCCGCAAAGTACGTGAGCGTTGACCGCCAGGCGATCATCAACAGCAACCCCAAACTCGGCTTCACGGTTCGCCTGGCGGCGGACAAACTGAAGGGCTACGCCGACGCGCTGGTGCGCCAGGGCACGATCGACCGCAACCCCGGCGACGCCCTGTTCTCGCCCGCGTTCAAGGGAGTCACGTGGTAGGGAGTGGGGAATGGGGAGTAGGGAGTGGGGTGCTCGCAATGTGCAGGTCGCGCGTACTACCGGACAGTTTCACGGTAGTCCGCGCAACCTACGAGCCAAGCGCTCCGCGCCCGCAAGCCACTCCCTACTCCCTACTCCCTACTCCCCCAATTATCATGACTAACTACGAAACGAAGGGCGTCCGCCGGCTTCTCAATGGGCTCGGCGGGTTCCTCAAAAACGCGCTTTTCAACTTTCTCTCGCCGGGCTTTTTGGTGATACTCTGTTCGCTGCTCCTCGCCTGGGAGGTGCTGCCGAAAGTGGGCGTCATCCCCGACAGCCTCCTCCCGCCGGTTTCCGTGGTGGCCGGGCGTTTCTGGTTCATGCTCTGGCACAAGCGGCTCCTGCTGCACATCGCCATCAGCATGGGGCGCTTCTTCGCCGCCTTCGCCATCGCCGTGGCCCTGGCCGTACCCATCGGGCTCCTCATGGGCTGGAACCTCAAGTTCCGCGCCTGGTTCCTCCCGCTGTGGCAACTCCTGTCGCCCATACCTCCGCCGGCCTGGGTCCCCATGACCATCATCCTCTTCGGCATCGGCAGCAGGATGCACATCTTCCTGATGTTCATCGGCATCTTCTACCCCGTGCTATTCAACACCTACCAGGGTATCAAGGACACCGACCCCCGCTACCTCGCGTCGGCGCGTGTCTTCGGCGCCAGTGAATTCACCCTGCTGCGCAAGGTCTACTTCTGGCACGCCTTCGGCTCCATCATCATGAGCCTCAAAACCGGCGTGTCCATGGGCCTGGTGATGCTCCTCATAGGCGAAAGTTACGGCGGCCGCATGGGCATAGGCTACCTCCTGGGCCAGGCCAAAGACTACTTCGTGATCCCTGAAATGATGGTCTGCATGGTGATACTCGGCTTCATCGGCTGGTTCCTGATAGAGGTGCTAAAGTACGTGGAGCTAAAACTGGCGGTCTGGAAGGTGGGTCGATGATTGAAGCAAAGAGCATCACCCGATTTTTTTCTGTGGTGAATGAAAAGGGGCTGGCCGAGGGGCTGACGGCGGTACTGAATGTGAGCCTCACTATCCCTGACGGGCGCATCGTGTCGCTTTTGGGGCCCTCGGGCTGCGGGAAGTCGACGTTTCTCGAAATACTGGCGGGGCTGCAGGCGCCCACGGACGGAACGATTCATATTGACGGGAAACTCGTCCTGGAGCCGCTGCCTGCCACGCGCAAGGAGCAGATCGCCTACCAGCGGCGCTACCGCTTTATCTCGCCGCTGGCGAACGGTGTGTTCCGCGACCACCCAAAGCATGACATCGCCATGATCTTCCAGGACTACGCGGTCTTCCCCTGGATGACGGCCATGCAGAACATAGTCTTCGCGCTCCGCCTCCGCGGCGCGGGGAAGCGGGGCGCGGCGCGTCCGCGGCGCGGTGACCTCGAGGAGAAGGCGCTGTTCTTCCTGGGCAAGGCGGGCCTGGCCGGTTTCGCCAACAAGTACCCCTCGCAGCTATCGGGCGGCATGCGGCAGCGTCTGGCCCTGGCGCGGGCGCTTTCCGTGGAGCCAAAGATCATCCTGATGGACGAGCCCTTTGCCGCTGTGGACGCGCTGACGCGGGAAAAACTGCAGGACGACCTTCTGCGCCTCTGGTCTGAAAGCGGGGCTGACAAGCGTCTCACCATCGTGCTGGTGACCCATGATGTGCAGGAGGCGGTGTACCTCTCCGACGAGGTGGTGGTCTTCTCGCCCAGCCCGGGCACGATACGCAACATCGTTCCGGTTGACGTCCCCCGGCCGCGGGCGCGCACCGGCGAGCGCCTTATTGAGATTCAGGAGCGCATACTGGCAATGTTTCAGTATGATATCAACCAGGAGAGCGAGTATTCAATAT
The DNA here is from genome assembly GCA_031272575.1 of Treponema sp. GTDB lineage: Bacteria > Spirochaetota > Spirochaetia > Treponematales > Breznakiellaceae > JAISTO01. The sequence continues at coordinate 7,100 of JAISTO010000220.1, forward strand.
GAGGGAAGTAGGGAGTGGGGAGTGGGGGGGATAGGGAGTGGCTAGTAGGGAGTGGCTTGCGCCAGGCTCGTAGGTTGCGCGTACTATCGGCAAACGGTCCGGTAGTACGCGCCCCCCACTTGTAAAGCGCTCCGCGCCCGCACCCTACTCCCTATTCCCCATTCCCTACTCCCTACCTACCCTACTCCCCCAAACAGGAGATATAGTATGACTGACGAGAAAGTTCCGGCACGGGGAAAAGTGTTTTCCAGTATCACTGACGCCAGGGGGAACACGCCGCTGGTGCGGCTGGCAAAACTGGGCGCGGGCTTGCCGGGGACGGTGCTGGCCAAGGTGGAGTCCTTCAACCCGCTTGCAAGCGTGAAGGACCGCATAGGCGCGGCGATGATTGACGCGGCGGAGAGGGACGGCCGCCTCAAGCCGGGCGGCACGGTGATCGAGCCTACGAGCGGCAACACCGGCATAGGGCTCGCCTTTGTCTGCGCGGCGCGGGGCTACAGGCTCGTGCTCACCATGCCGGAGACCATGTCCGTAGAGCGGCGGAAACTGGCCCGTATGCTGGGCGCCGATGTGGTGCTCACCTCGGGCAAGGACGGCATGAAAGGCGCGGTCCGCAAGGCGGAGGAACTGCGCGCCCAGATTCCCGGCAGTTTCATCCCCCTGCAGTTTGAAAATCCGGCGAACCCCGAGGCGCACCGCCGCGCCACCGCACCGGAGATCTGGGACGACACCTCTGGCGGCGTTGACCTTTTTGTTGCCGGCGTGGGGACGGGCGGCACCATTACCGGCGTGGGCGAGTATCTCAAGCAGCGCAAGCCCTCGGTGCGCATAGTTGCCGTGGAGCCTGACGCAAGCCCCGTGCTCTCAGGCGGCTTTGCCGGGCCGCACCGGATTCAGGGCATAGGCGCGGGCTTCATTCCCAAGGTGCTGAACCGCGCCATCATCGACGAGATCGTCCGCGTGACCAACGACGACGCCATCCTCACCGCGCGCAAGGTTGCCCTCACCGAGGGTATCCTCTGCGGCATCTCCTCCGGCGCCGCGGTCTGGGCCGCCCTGCGCATCGCCAGCCGCCCGGAGAACGCCGGCAAACTCATCGTGACGATACTCCCCGACTCCGGCGAGCGCTATTTGTCAACGCAGTTCTCAGACATGGAAGGGGAGTGGGGAGTGGGGAGTAGGGAGTAGGGAGTAGGGAGTAGGGAGTAGGGAATAGGGGGCGCGTGCTACCGGCAAACGGTCCGGTAGTCCGCGCATCCTGCAAACGCCGCGCTCGTACGCCCCTTTCCCCCTTGCTCCTCCGGCGCGTTCAGCGGTAGTATCGAAGCATGCGAAGAAAAGACCGGGAGCAGCCCTATGAGTGGGCGCTCAAATGCGCGGACCGGAGCGTGTGGGCGACGCTCTGCACGGTCAATGCGGATGGAAGCCCTTACGGGACGCCGGTATCCATAGTGCGGGAAGGGGAGCGGGTCTACTTTCACTGTGCGCCGGAGGGGCAAAAGGTGGACAATATGCGCCGCGACGACCGGGTCGCACTCGTGTGCGTGGGGCAGGCGCGGGAGCCGGCGGATCGCTTCACGGTGGAGTACGAGTCGGCGGTGCTGCGGGGTCGGGCGCGCGAACTGAGCGGCGCTGCGGAAAAAGTCCGCTGTCTGCGGCTCCTCTGCCTGCGGCATACCCCCGCCAACATGGCCGCGTTTGACGCGGAAATCGCGGCGCTGCTCCCCAGGACCGCCGTCTGGGAGGTAACGATCACCGAGGCCACCGGCAAGCGCAACGCCCCAAAGACGGCGGCTTAAACGCGGCGGCAGGCAGGGCGGGGCGCGGCCGGGGAAAATGACGCGGCCTGAAGCCGCTGCTCGAGGCAAAAAGAAGCCAAAACTATTGTCGGCATAGCAGCCGCGCTTAAAGCGCGGAGTGACGATGGCTCAAGTCGCGGAGTGACGGTTGGCACTCTCCTTAACTTGTTGACAGTGTTCCCCTCTCCCCCTCGGAATCTCCCCCCCGGGCGCCGCTCCCACCCCACGCCCACGCGCCGCGCCCCCCACTCCCTACCCCCGATATTTTTCGCATTTTTCCTCCCCAAAGTGACGATAAATCACACCCCAGTGCCGTATACATGCGGAGGAAAACCATGATCCACA
>JAISTO010000072.1 GCA_031272575.1 Treponema sp.
AAGTCGCATAAGGATTTTATGTTCAAAGCCTCTTTTCTCCTTCCTTTGTGCGCCTTATTCGCCTTTGAGGTTTATTTTTTCTTAAATTCTTGGTGATTTAGAGAAGTTTCCAGAATGGAGAAAGTAAATGCTGTTGCCCTGGACAGATATGCCGCTCCTCTTGACGCCTTCTCCCGCGCCGTGCTAGTATCCCCTCACGGACACTCACTATGCAGATAACAATAACCAAGAATTTCTCTTTCGGGGGACTCCCTTCAAAGGTGGTCATATCCGAGGGGCTGCCCGAGGGAATGGACATTTTGGGAGCGGGAGAGCGTGACTTCCCGGCCTTCCTTGCGGTATGCGACCGCAACACCGAAAGCATAGCCGCCGCGATGCTGCCGGACGCCGCGCTCTGCGTACTCGACGCAGGCGAGGAGGCGAAGACCTGGGCCTCGGTGGAGCGTGTACTGTGCGCGGCCAGGGCCGCGGGGCTCGGCAGGGACGGCCTCTTTGTGGGGGTGGGGGGCGGGGTCGTCTGCGACCTTACCGCGTTTGCGGCATCCGTGTATATGCGGGGCGCGGCCCTGCATCTGGTCCCCACGACGCTCCTTGCCATGGTGGACGCGGCGCTCGGGGGCAAGACGGGCTTCGACCTCGAGGGCGTCAAAAACGCGGTGGGCACCTTCTATCCCGCGGATGGGGTGTTCATCTGTCCGGACACACTTGACCGCCTGCCGCTTCGCGAGTGGAAGTCGGGTTACGCGGAACTGCTAAAAACCTCCATTTTGGGTGAAAACGGCTTTTTTGCGCGGGCGGGCGCCATTGGCGATATTGCGCTTGACGGGCTGCCTGAAAGCGCGCCGCAGCGCGGGGCGCGGCGTACGGCGCTCCTTGCCTGCATAGCGGAGGCGGCGTTTTTCAAGTGCGGCGTGGTGGAGGAAGACCCTCGGGAGCGGGGGGAGCGCCGCGCGCTGCTGAACCTGGGGCACACGTTCGGGCACGCGCTCGAGTCCGCCGCGGGGCTGGGTACGCTCTCGCACGGCGAGGCCGTGGCCTGGGGCATAGCGCGCGCCTGCGAACTTGGCTGCGCGCTGGGCCTTACCCCCGCGCCGCGGGCGGAGGCGATCATCAGCATCCTGAACACTTACGGGTACGAGACCCGCGCGCCCCACCCCCTTATGCGGGACGAGGGCGCCTTTATGCGCGCGCTTGCCGCGGACAAGAAGCGCAAAGGCGGCGCGCCGCGCTTTGTCATCCCGGTTGAAAAAGGCGCGCTGCTCATCTCGCAGGAAAAAACGCCCGGCCTCAGGGGAGGGGAGGGGGAGGCGCTGCTCCGCGGCATAGCGATGAACGATTACCGATAAAATTTACGGCAGCATGACTATGCGCGAGGCGGTGAGCAGTTCCGGCCCCTTCTCGGTAATGAGCACGTCGTTTTCGAGGCGGCAGCCGCCGGCCTCGCCGTCGTAGAGGCCCGGCTCTATGGTTACCACCATGCCGGGCTGCAGCGTCCAGTCGTTGCTCTTCTGCGTGTTGAGGTACGGCGCCTCGTGCGCCTCCAGGCCTATGCCGTGCCCCAGCCCGTGGGGCATCGCCTTTTTCGCCTTGCGGAAGTAGGCCTCGACCTCCTGCGCGATGCCCCTGCACGAGGCGCCCTTGCGCGCCATGCTGAACGCCAGTTTCCAGGCCTTTTCCACCAGCGTGATCATCTGCTCCTGGGCGCGGGACAGGGGCGGGCACGCAAAGGTGATGGTGACATCGCTCGTGTAGCCCGCGTACTTGACGCCGAAGTCGAGTATCGAGAGCCCGGGCCCGCCGAACACGTTCGCGGTGTAGCCGGGGAACGCGTGAATGCCGAAACTGCGCTCCGCGCCCGCCGCCAGCGTGTCGAAGCCCGTGCCCTCGCAGCCCTGGCGCCGGCACTCGGCCTCGATGAAGAGCGCGACGTCAGCCTCCGTCACCGGCGAGCCTGAGAGCACCATATCCTCCAGCCGGCAGATCAGCACGTTCGTGAAATCCGCCACCTTGCGGTAGAGGCGCAGTTCCTCGTCATCCTTGACGGCGCGGAGCCGCTGCGCCTCCGCGTCGGCGCCTCCCTCGCGGCAGATCACGTCGAAGTCCCGCAGTTCCTCGACGAACTTAAGGAAGCGCGGGTACGCGCAGACCGAGGGAATCTCGATGCGCGAGAGGTGCTTCGTCTTAAAGTGCTCCGCCGCCTTGCGCAGCGCCTTTTGCGGGATGCGGTCGAGGTCGTTGTAGGGAATGACCGCGTCCACATTGGCAAAGCGTTTTGCCATGTGCACGTCCCAGGGCGCGAGGAGCGACTTTTTGTCCACGGACAAAAAGAGCAGCGCGTCTCCCGGATGCCCCGAGAGCCAGCGCAGCGCCGCGTCCCGCCTCCCCTCGAAGTCCTCGAACATGACGAGGGCTATGCCTTCTCGTTCCATCCATGCGTAGAGCGCCTTCCTGCGTTTCTCGTACGCCGCGGGTGCAATGTCTATCATATCACTTTTTCCTTTTTCGTTCGATGTTCAGAAACACCGCGCCGAAGAGCGCCGCGATCAAACTAACGGCCGTAATGCCCGCGCTGGCCCACCACGAGGCCGCGAAGGGCAGGGCGACGTTCATGCCGAAAAAACTGTACACGAGCGTGGGGATCATCAGCACGATGGACACGATGGTGAGGCGCTTCATGACGATGTTGAGGTTGTTTGAAATGACGCTCGCGAACGCGTCCATGGTGCCGGTGAGTATTGATGAATAAATGTTCGCCATTTCGATGGCCTGCTTGTTTTCGGTGACCACATCTTCGAGCAGTTCTTTTTCTTCTTCGCGAAAACGCATAAACGGTGATTTCTGCAATTTCTCCAAAAGCAGTTCATTGGTCGTAATGCTCGTGGTGAAGTACACCAGGGATTTTTGAATTGAAAGAAGTTGAATCAATTCGTTGTTTTTGATCGAGCGCTGCAATTCATCTTTGATGATGTTGGTACGCTTGTTCAGTTCCTTGAGGTGCTTCAAAAAAGTGAAGGCCCCCCTGCCGAGCAGGTTGAGCACGAACGCGCTCTTGTTCCGCACGCTGAAGCCGCGTATGCGGTTGCGCAGGATGTCGTCGAGGGCCTCGCTCGAACGCTGGCAGATGGTGACCACTTTATCCCCAAACAGGATGATGCCGAGCGGGAGCGTGTAAAACGCGGGATCGGCGCTCTCCTCGTAGACCGGCAGCCGCACGATCAGCGCGGTGTAGTCGTCCTCTTTTTCGATACGGGCCTGCTCGTCCGCGTCCATAATATCCGTCAAAAGTTCCGCCGCTATGCCGAACTCTTTTTCGAGCCTGCGCAGATCCTCCGCGTCGACATTGCGCGCGTCAATCCAGCAGTCCCGCTTCACGCCCTGCGTCTCCACAAAGCCCTGATCTTCCTGTGTGCGAATCGTGATCATCGTTTTCCTCTGTGCATACCGTAGCGGAAATACC
>JAISTO010000093.1 GCA_031272575.1 Treponema sp.
ATGAGGGCGCGCAGGCAGGCGCCCCGCTCCATGGCCGCCCGGCTGCTGAGAGTGCCGTAATCGCCGCCGGTGTAGCGGCCGGGCTTTTCTACCGAGAGCAGCGCCCCGCCGAGCGCGGCAAGCGGGTCAATGAAGCGCATGGGGACCGGGCAGCGCGGGAGGCGGGGGCTGTGTGGACTGTACCGCCCTGACAAACTTCGCCCACATATCGCCGTGGGCGCCGGCGAGTCGTTGATTCACCGGATCGACCAGCAGGTCCATGTCTTCCAAGGGAATAACCCCCAGAAGGTCTTGATCCTCTCCGGGGAGCACTATGGGGAAACATATCGTGTAACGGTCTTTCCAGTGCACCTCCACCGCCCCCGCTTTCATTCCTTCCTTTTTTTCGCCCCCGGCCACGGTGACGATTTGAGGGTCCCGCACTTCCAGGCCCAGCCGCATGGCCGTGGCTTCCGTCAGGATTAACGAGCCGCAGCCTGTATCGACCAGCACCGGCGCTGTGACCTGGCGGACTTCCTGCTCTTTGAGGAAACTGCCTCTGGCCCGCGTCAGGTCATCAGCGTTTATCAGGGTGATGTTTTCCCGTACTTCGCCCATATATGCCGCCTCCTTGTTTTGGTATGTCCTTATGGTAGTACAAACCCGCCCCCCTGTGCAAGGCCGGCTGGTGCGTCCCGCAGGATGGCGCGGACTTCCTGCGGGTCCTTCGCCTGTTGAATGTGCGCGGCCGCGCCGGATTGCAGGAAGTGCAGGAGTCTGCTCAGCACCCGCAGGTGTGTGTCCCGCGAGCCCTCACCGAGCAGGAGCAGGAACAAGAGGTGTACCGGCCCGTGGTGAGCGGAGCAGTAGTCTATACCCTTGCGCGAAAGACCTATCGCCCCGATGATGCCCTCGAACCCGCGGCAGTACCCATGCGGCACCGCCACCCCGGCCATGACGGACGTTTCCATTTTGGCCTCCCGGTCATAAATGGCCGAAAGCATTTCCGCGCTGTCCAGATCCGCACGGAGAGCGGCTATAGCCCCGACCAGTTCCTCGAAGCACGTATCTTTTGTCGTGCCTCTGAGATCCAGGTTTATGAGGCGCTCGTCAAAAATATCAATCAACAACATAGTTCCTCCTGTATTGGGTATGCGCATATACCCATAGAATGTATGAGAGCGAAAAGAAGACGCGAAAAAGGAGGAAGGATTAAATGCGCAGTTTGAAGGGGGTGCCATTGCCGGCATGAAGGGAAGGGAATGTATCGACAGCGAAGAGCGGCGATTTCGTCAGCGTACCCGCCAAGGCCTGGGTGCCCGGCGATGCGCACTGCCGCTGCGTGTCCGCGCGGAAGGCGGCGGCATTGGAGTGAAGGTATTCGGCCACTGCCAGACAGTCAACCTGCGCGTCATCGCAGGTGTACGATGCATCGGACAGGGGGCGCTCACCCGCAGCGTCGATGGAACGGAAGGGTTCGAGCGCGGCAAGGAGGAAAAGCCCGAACACCGCGGCGCCCAGACAGGCAGCCAGCAGGCGGGACCAGGCGCTTTGTTTCCAAAATGCCGCCGTCAACCGATTCATGCCCCCCCTCACTCGCCGCTCAGCGGGGCCACCATATCCGCGGGGACCGAGAAGATCAGGCCGCCGGCCTTTGAGGTGATGCCGTACGCTTCGCTGACGGCGCGCATAATCGCGGCCTTGTTTTCGCGCGCGGAGAGGATCAGGATGATCTCCCGCTCGTCCTGCACGGTGACGCCGAAGAACTTCACGGGGCCCTCGTGCGCGAGGCCGCGCGCGTTGATCACGGTGCCGCCCCGCGCGCCCGCCGCTTTTGCGCAGGCCATGAACTCGTCGCTGTAGCCCTGGTTGATCACCGATATGATCAGGTCGTTTTGAATTTCAGCCACTTTTCCCTCTCCTTTGGCGGACGCGGGCGCCCCTTCCCCGCCGCGCTCCGCCTTCAGCATATCGCTTGCGTGTATGCTCTCTTTGAAGGCATACAGGATCGTCGTGTTGATTGCGGACAGGGGCACGGTGAACGCTATGCCCGCGCCCGGCGATGTGGAGCCGAACTTGCGCCGCACCTCCCGCACGAGATACGGGACCATCACCGCCTGCTCGAGGCAGATGAGCACCCCCTTGTCGCTCTTCCCAATGCCGAGCAGGTCGAGTATGTCCGAACTCGCCGTCCCCCGCCCCTTGCTTATAAAGTGAAAGCGCACCTTCGCGTCCTCGAAGATGCGGGACACGGCTTTTGTCTTGTCCCAATCGAGGATGACGAAGAGCAGGCGCAGGCTCGGCAGGGGGCGTTTTTTTGCGCCAGCCCCCCCCCCCTCTGCTGAAGATCCCCGCCGGGGAAGCAGTTTCGACGAGAGGCGCGAAAAAAACGCGCTGAGCGGATTGCGTTTACACATTATCAAGCCCCCCCGCCGAACCGGGCAGATCCGCGAACTCGGTGATCGAGCCGGCCTCGACCGCGGACACGGCCTCGCTCAGCGCCTCCTGCGCAAGCGCGGCCCTGCGCTCGGAGGTCTTCACTTTCATCTGGTACATTACCCCCATCAACTGAATGATGACCAGCGGCGTCATTGCCACCATGGCCACTATGCCGAACGCGTCCCGCATCATGTCCCCGCCGGAACCCGCGCAGGCCCCCATCGCGAGCGGGAGCAGGAAGGTCGATGTCATGGGGCCGGAGCAGACGCCGCCCGAGTCGAACGCGATGCCGGTAAACATTTTTGGGACGAAAAAGGTCAAGAGGATGGCGAACGCGTAGCCCGGCACCAAAATGTACATGATCGGAATTTTGAGCAGTATGCGCAGCATCGTAATGCCGAGCGCTATGGACATACCCACGGAGAGCCCGCGTTTCATCACCTTTTGCGGAATCGCGCCCGCGGAAATTTCTTCCACCTGCTTGTTCAGGACGTGCACCGCCGGTTCCGCCGCGACGATGAAGTAGCCGATCACCACCCCCAGGGGGACGAGCACCCACTTGAGTTCCGCGGAGGCGGCAAGGCGGGTGCCGAGCATCTGCCCCACCGGAATAAAGCCCACATTCACGCCGGTGAGGAAGACCACCAGCCCGATGAAGGTGTAGAGGAAGCCGATGAAGATGCGGCCTATCTGGCGCCGTTTGTAGCGCCGCGAAAAAAGCTGGAAAATCAAAAAGAAGATGACGATAGCCGCGAGCGCGATGCAGACTTCTTTTATGTATTCAGGAATTTTAAAAATGAAACGGACGACCACATCACGGGAGTCCGCTGGTTCGTCGATGACGCCGAGCGCGGCCTGCGCCCCCTCCGGGTGGTAGAAGATGCCGAGAAGGAGCACCGCGAGTATCGGGCCTATGCTGCACAGGGAGACGAGGCCGAAACTGTCGTCTGAAGAGCCCTTGTCGCCCCGCACGGACGCGACGCCGACACCAAGCGCGAGGATGAACGGTACCGTCATGGGGCCCGTGGTGACGCCGCCGGAATCGAAGGCCACGGGGATGAAGGCGCTCGGAGTGAAGGGCAGAAACGCGATGACGAGGAAGAGCCCCACGCCGGCCGCTACCGTCAATATAAGGGCCATGTTGGGAATGGACGGCACCTGCGCCGCCAGCACCTGGAGGTCCGGCTCCGACACGGTGATGATCACCCCCATGATCAGACTGACCGCCAGGGTAAGGACGAGGCTCGTCGAGCGGGTGAGTTGTACGCCGATGCCCTCGCCCATGGGCATCATCGCCATATCCGCGCCCAGGGTGAAAAAGCCCATGCCGATAATCAAGAGCGCGGCCCCCACGACAAACATGAGGATGGTGCCCGTGGGCAAAGGCTCGAGCACCACGCTCGCGACAAGCACTATCGCGGTAATCGGCAGCACCGACGAGAAGGCTTCGCGAATTTTTTCCCAGAGTACCTTGTTCATCGGGTGGAGTGTAGCATAAATGGGGAGAAAGGTAAAGGGGATATGGGGAAGAGATTTTCCCTCGGCGCTATGCGCATCGTCTCATGTTCATAGATAACCTCCTCGCCGTCCGGCTCCTCGTAGTACGAGAGACGGGCCTTGGGGTTGAGCGCCAGGAGTGCGTCCGCGGCCGCGTTGCAGGCGATGCGGTTCTGCTCGCGGGGGCTGAAGGCCCGGCAGGTGGGGCAGGAGCACCAAACGGCGCTGCCGCTCCGCGCGGGCCACACATGGAAGACGGCATCGTCCGGGATCGCGCCGCCCGCGGCCTGGAAACAGCGGCCCGCCTCCTGCCGCACCCGCCGCAGCGTCTCCGGGTGGGTGGGACAGAAGCAGCCGTCCTTGCGGCGCCTGCCATCCTCCATGCGGAAGAGGTCTTTGTGAAAGAGGAAGAGCCGGCGGGGGAGCAGGTACGGCAGTTCCCAGCCCCCCTCTTCGATAAGGAGCCTCCGCCTGGCGGCGCGGCGCATAAGAATGGCGCGCAGGCGGGAGGTCTGTCCGGGGCCCGGGGCCAGGTCCCTGAAGGGGAGCACGATCGCGTCCATCCTGGTGCGCGCGGCCCAGTCGATCACCTCATCCGGGGACTTGAACGGCTTTTCCCGCGTCCAGACCATGCGCCTGCGCAGGGCTATCGTGTCCGCGCCGCTCCCCGGCAGGGGGGAGGGCTTGTACGCGGAAGCGGCCGCCAGGGGGTATCGCGCCTGCGCGGCGGCGTCTGGAGGACAGGGGGGCAGCGTCTCCTTCCCGGGGGCAGGCCAGGCAAAGCCCAGCGCCTCCAGGAAGTCGTAGACCCCGTTTGCCATGCCGTGCCGGGACTCGCCGTAGATTTCGACCCGCTCCGGCGCGGCCCGCCACGAGAAACCCGGCCCCTCCTGGCGCGTAAGCCCCTTGTTCAGCAGGATGACAGGTGTCTCCGGCGGCGGCGCAGCCCCCTCCGCGTCGACGATGGGCGGCAGGCTGCCAAACAGCCCGGCCCGCTTGCGGAGGGCCGCAATACAGCGCGCAAGATCGCGCGCCTCTGGCGGCGACTCCGCCGTTATGCCCGGCGCTGCGCCGGCGAGGCTGTCCGGAGCCCCCTTCAAGAAGGGGGACAGTATGATCCACGGCTTTGCAGCATCAAAGTGAGCGGGATTGGCAGTCATCAGTGCTCCTCCGCCGCTGCCGCAGCGCGGCCGCCATCCACTTTCTCTTCAAGCGCGGAATCAATGTACGTTTTCTGCTCCCGTGAAATCACTTCGTTCTGCTGCAGCACAAAGGTCAGCGATCTGAACGCGTTGTTCATGTGCGCGAAGTCGTTGTCCTTCAGTTTGACGTAAAAAGCGCTCAGCGCCGCGTTGATCTTCTCGTCAATAGTGATGCCGATAGCCTTTTCCAAAGACATCAGTTTCCCGTCAAACCGCGCCTCCATCGCGACAAACTTTTCGTCCATAGCGGCGAATCTGGCCTCCATCGCGACAAACTTTTCGTCTATCGCGGCGAATCTGGCCTCTATCGCGGCGAATCTGGCCCCGAACTTCGCCTCCATCTCGACGAATCTGGCTTCGAACTTCGCGTCCAGCGCGGCGAATTTGGCTTCGAATTTCGCGCCCATTACATCGATCTTGGCGTCAGTGGTTTTCGCTTTCGCGTTCTGCCACACAATTCCCGCAATCACTACCGCCAAGATAACGAGCATCCGTACATTTTCCGCATTAAAAATCAAATTTGCTAATTCCATTTTTTTATCTCCTTAGTGATAAGTATACTCTTGTGTGAGAAAAAAAGCAAGAGGGACGGGATGACGCCCCCTGCCCCATAAGCTAAACTTGTCCCATAACTTAGATTAAGAATTTATCCACAGATTTACACAGATAGACACAGATAATCACCGATTTTCACCAAATTAAAGACACGATTAGTAATAAAAAATCTGTGG
>JAISTO010000113.1 GCA_031272575.1 Treponema sp.
GGGTTCCGCGCCTTGATCGTCCGCTCCCAGTACACGAGGGTGTTGGCCCAGGTCTCGCCGTTGCCGGTTTCGGCAGCCCACTTGGGGGTCTGCATATCGCTGAACTGGAACGCGAAGAAGTTCATGCCGGAGCGGTAGTAGTTGGCAATGGTGCCTTCGTCCTTCCAGCACTCGCCCACCAGGTACACGTTGTCGTAGACGCTATGGCACAGATCACTGAACCAGGTCCACAATTCGATGTTTTTTTCGTCAACATTGAAACCGTCGTAGTGCGTCGTCATCTGGCCCAGGCCGTAGTAGTCGTAGGGCCAGGAGGTGGCGTCGAGCCTGAAGCCGTCGAGCCCCATGTTGAGCCAGAACTTGACGACCTCCTTGAACTCCTCCCGCAGGGCCGCGCTGTCCCAGTTGAGGTCGGGCATACCGGTCCAGAAACTGCCCTCCCACCAGACGCCCGGCGCGGCCTGTGCCCAATGCCGGTAGTAGCGCGCCGAGTAGTACCATTTGTTGTCGGTGTCGCTCCACTTGCGCTCGCGGGTCTCGGGCTCCGGCGGGGTCGCGCCGTACCAGAAGTTGTAATAGGAGGCGTAGCGGCCGGGCTTCCCCTCGTTGATCTCCTGGCGCGCGGCCTGGAACCAGGGGTGATCCTGCGAACTGTGGTTCATTACCAGGTCGATGATCAACTTTATACCCCGCTCGTGGCATTTTTCGAGCAGTTCACGGAAGTCTTCGATGGTGCCGAACTGCGGGTCGATGTCCATGTAGTCTTTGGTGTCGTACTTGTGGTAACTGGGACTCGGCATGATCGGCGTGAGCCAGATCCCGTCGATGTGCAGGCTGTTTTTGCAGTAGCCGTCTTTCGCGACAGCCTCCGCGTGCCGCACGGTGCCGCTGTCGTTCAGGTAATCCAGTTTCAGCGTGATCCCGCGCAGATCGCCTATGCCGTCCCCGTTGCTGTCCGCAAAGGAACCGGTGAAGATCTCGTACCAGGTGCCCTCGTTCCGCCGCGCGCGTACCGCCGCGCTTGCCGCGGACAGATTCGCCTGCGCGGGAGGCGGCTCGAGCGCGCAGCCTGCCGCGGCGCATATACAGAGCGCCGCGGACACCGCTCCCAGCGCCGCCCGGAAAAAGCCCCCGAAACGCGGCGCGTAAACCACTTTTCCCTTTTTCATATACCAATAGTATGCACCCAAAAAACGTATTTGTCAAGGGGAAAAATGTCGTTTTTTGTGTTTTTTCGAGATTTTTGTGCATGTGGGGCGGCGCGGCGCGGGGAGGCGGCGCTCGCGGGGGAGCATTGCGTGGTGCTTTTGGGACTTGGGACTTGGGAATTGAGTCTACTCCAAAAAGTCAGGATTAGAAATTTATCCACAGATGGACACAGATAAACACAGATTTCTATACTAATCGTGTCTTTAATTGGTGAAAATCGGTGACGCAACGAAGTTGCGCTATCTGTGTATATCTTTAATAGTTTGCGCATTAAACAAGGCTTTTTTGTGGGCCACATTGCTTTTCAAAAAATTTGAATTAATCAGCGTTGCATTAGTGAAAATTCGCGTAATTCGCGGTTAAATTCTTGAATTCCTGACTTTAAAGCCCGCATCCTGCGAGGAGCGCTTCGTCGGAGAGGAGCGCGCCGGTTTCTCCGGAGGCGGCGATGCGGCCGTCCCGCAGGATGAGGGCGCGGGGGCAGAGGGCGCGGGCCAGCGCGAGGTCGTGGGTGGCGATGAGCAGGGTCTGCGGGAGCGCGGCGAGGGCGGACGCGAGGGCGCGGCGTGAGGGGGCGTCCAGGAACGCGCAGGGCTCGTCGAGGAGCAGGACGCGGCAGTCCATCACGAGCGCGCCGGCGAGCGCGGCGAGGCGCTTTTCACCCCAGGAGAGGCGGCCTGTGGGCCTCTCCAGAAGGGGCGTTATGCCGAGGCGCGCGGCCACGGAGGCGGTTTTTTCCGCAATGGTTTTTTCATCAACCTGAAAATTGCGCGGCCCGAAGGCGATATCCTCGGCGACCGTGGGCATGAAGAGGTTGTCGTCCGGGTTCTGAAACACGAAGCCGAGCGCGCGCCTGACCTGGTCGAGGTGCTTCCTGTCGACCGGGATGCCGTCAACAAAGGCCCTGCCCGCGGCGGGGGGCACCACGCCGGCGAGCGCGAGGAGCAGCGTGGACTTGCCCGCGCCGTTCCGCCCCAGCAGCGCGACCCGCTCGCCGGGCGCGGCGCTGAAGGTGACCCCCTCGAGCGCGGGGGGCGCGTCCTTCTCGTAGCGCACCGTAAGGCCTTCCGTGCCGGTCATGGCGCCCCCCCGAACAGCGCGCCGAGCAGCGCGGCAGGGCGCAGCGTCCGCGCCAGGACGATCAGAGTGGTCACCGCAAGACAGAAGAGCGTGTCAGGCAGGGCCCAGGCGGGCGCGGCCGCGCCGCCGCCAAAGGCGCCCGCGAAGCCGCGCAGCCGCATGGAATGGGAGACCCGCTCGGCCCGGTCGAAACTCCGCAGGAAGAGGCTGCCCAGGAACGCGCCCGCGTCCCTTATGTGAACGCCCCTGGCCCGGCCGCGCGAGCGGAGGAGGTACGCGGTGCGCATGCTGCGCGCCTCGCCGCGCAGCACCGACAGGTAGCGCCCCGTCATCGCCAGTTGCAGGATGAAGGGCCCCGGCGCCCCCGCGCGCGCGAGAAGCGCGCAGACCCGCTCGAAGCGCAGGGCAGAGGCGGCAAGCAGCAGGCTTGACACCGAGAGCATCGTTTTGAGGATGAGTGAAAGAAAGGAGACACAGCCTAACGTCACCGTGAAAGGGCCGAGGGAAAAGAGGCTTTCCCGCTGATAGAAGAGGTTCCCCGCGCCAACGGCCAGCGCAAAGGGCAGGGCCGCCGCGCAGCGCAGCAGGACGGGACGGAGGCGCGTGCCGGAAAGCCCGACGAGGAGCGCCGGATAAAAGCCCATCGGCAAAAGCCCCGCGAGGTCCCGCGGCGGGTAAGATATGACGGCCGCGATGTACACAAAGGCGCAGAACAGGTTCGCCCCCGGGTGCAGGCGCGCCAGCACCGAGCCGCCCCCCCCCCCAACGCCACCCGCCCCCGCCCCCCCACCCCCCGCCCCCCGCCCCCCTCCCCCCATCAAACGCCCACCCCACCCCCCAGTACCCGAG
>JAISTO010000134.1 GCA_031272575.1 Treponema sp.
TTACTAATCGTGTCTTTAATTTGGTGAAAATCGGTGATTATCTGTGTCTATCTGTGTAAATCTGTGGATAAATTCTTAATCTAAGTTATGGGACAAGTTTAGGCTTTAAGCGCGGAGTCCTGTTTCGCTATAGCGATATAAAGGCCGCTATGCCCTGGGCGTCCTCGACGGCGAGGCAGGGCCGCGCCCCCCCCAGCGCCTCGCCGCGCGAGCGCGAGCGCCCCCCATGCGCGATGCGGTCTTCGCCGCGCGCCTTCCGCAGCACCAGGGGCGCTTCTGCCGCGAAGCCCCCGGGCAGCGCCTCTTCTGAACACACTATGCGCAGGGGGGGGCGGCCGCTCAGGTGCAGCGGGTACGCGCCCGGGCCCTTGATGACAAGCGCGAAGTCCTCTTCCATGTCGCCGCGGGGACTGCCGGGCACTGCGGGCCGGGGCGCGGCCTCCATGACGAGGCGCTCCCCCTCGCGTCGGATGCGGACGGGGCCTAATGCTTGGGACTTGGGACTTGGGACTTGGGCGTGATGCAAGGGCGCGGGGTGGAGCGAGCAAGGGCCGCGGCGGCTTTTGTTAGGGCCCTCCGCGAGATGGGCTTGTGAGCGCCTTTGCCCAGGAGAGCCGCGCCTTGCAGCAGCGCCTCTTCGCGCAGCGCCTCGTCCGCGCCCGCAAAAACCTCCCACGGTAGCGACACGACGGGGGCAGCGGAGCCCTCGATGCCTGAAGGTGACGCACAGTTCTCCCGTTCCAAGTCCCAATGCAAACGCCGCTCCGCCTCGCCTGCAAGAAACCCTGCCACCCTGCCCTGCTGAAGCGCCAGTGCCTGCACCGAGGGCCTCCAGCCGGGGAAGTACTCGTCAAGGAGGGGGATCAAACGCAGGCGGATGCGGTTGCGGAGGAAGCGAAGGTCGGCGTTGCTGGAGTCAGTCTGCCAGGAGAGGCCCTGTTCGCGGAGGTAGGCCTCGACGGCGGCGCGGTTGAGGGCCAGGAGGGGCCGCAGGAAGAGACCGCGGCGAACGGGCATGGGGGCAAGACCCGCCGGGGACGCGCCGCGGAGCACCCGCATAAGGATAGTCTCGAGCAGGTCGTCTCTGGTGTGGCCGGTGACGATGGCGTATGCCCCGAGGGCGCGGGCCTGGCGCCGGAGTATGCGCAGGCGGATGTCCCGCGCCGCGGCCTCGAGGCCGCAGCGCCGGCCGCGGGCGCGCTCCGCGATGAGGCCCCGCTTCACGTGAGTGACCGTGCAGGGCACCCCAAGGCGCGCGCAGAGGGCCCGTACCGCGTCGGCGTCGCCGCGGCTTTCGGGCGCGGGGCGTATGCCGTGCTCGACGTGGAGGCAGCTGAGCGCAAAGGGGCCCTGAGCGCCCGCGCCGCGGCTCAGCGAGGCCAGGGCCGCAAGGAGCGCGGTGGAGTCGGCGCCGCCGGAGACGGCCGCGAGGAAGAGCGCCCCCGCGGGAAAGGTACCGAGGCCGTCACGGACGGCGGTTTCGAAAGGGGACATAGAGTGACTGGGGGGGTGGCGCGCAACAAGCACTTGCGCAGCAAGTGCGTGCGCGCCCAGGGGGGGGCGGACGGTGTAGGGGCGCATTTTTGCGCCCCCTACGGAGAAACGGAATGGTAATCGCCCCCCCCTTTAATTATTTGTGGTCAATGGCAAGCACTTTGACCAGTTGACGGAGGTCCTCCGAGGGGATATTGGCGGAATCCTGGACGATCAACTGCTTGATGTCCCCGGTTTCGTCGTCAACAAGATAGTACTTGCCATTGATGAAATAGGTTTTTTTGCCCATGGCGGCGCGCCTATTTCTTGTCCTTGGCCTCGGGCGCGGCGGCCGCTTCGGCGGCAGGGGCCGCGCCGGCAGCGGCGGCGGCTTCTTCCTCGACCGGGGCGGCGGCGGCTTCTTCCTTCGCGTACTTGACGAGCGCTACCACCTGATCGCCGCTCGATATCAGTTTGACCGCGTCGGCGAGCGCGATGTCCCGGACGTGAATGGACTGATTCACCGCGAGACCGGAAATGTCGACCTCGATGCGCTCGGGCAGGTCCCTGGGGAGACACTCGACCTCGATGTCGTGCAGCGGGGTCTCGAGTATGCCCCCCTCGCGGACGCCCGCCGGATTCCCCTTGAGGATAAGGGGGACGTGCGCGCGGAGTATGCGGTCTTTTTCGACCTCGTAAAAATCGACGTGCAGGATCGCGCCGGAAACGATGTTCCGCTGCGTGTCCTTGACGAAGGCATCGTAGGGCGCGCCGTCCACGGTTACCGTGACGATCGTACTTTCCGATATGCCCTTGATGCCGCCCGCAAATTCCTGCGCGTCGAGGTCGAGGTTGATTGCCTTGCCCGACCTGCCGTAAAGGACGCCCGGCACCCGGCCTGCCCTGCGCAGCCTGCGCGCAACCGCCGAGCCGCGCAGTTCGCGGTTTCGGGCGTTGAGTATTACCTGAGCCATGATCACTCCTTGGATGCCCCCGCGGGGGCCTGCTCTGCTGGGACGGCTGGATTCGAACCAGCGTATAGAGGCTCCAAAGACCTCTGGCTTACCACTTGCCGACGTCCCAGTGGTTAAGGGTGAGTATAGGAAAAGGGGATTTTTTTGTCAAGTGGGGGGGGGGTGGCCGCTTGGGGAGTAGGGAGTAGGGGGCGCGGAGCGCTTGGGGAGTGGCTTGCACTTGGCTCGTAGGTTGCGCCTACTGTCGTCAAGTATTTCGGTAGTCCGCGCAACATACAAACACCGCGCCCCCTACTCCCTACTCCCTACTCCACTGTCAACAAGTTAAGAAAAACAAGACCGTCATTGCCGGGCTTGACCCGGCAATCTATTGAAAAAAGGGCCATTTTGGTAGAGATTCCGCGATCAAGTCGCGGAATGACGGTTGGC
>JAISTO010000103.1 GCA_031272575.1 Treponema sp.
ATAAAATTCGCGTTCATTAGCATAATTCGCGGTTAAATTCTTAAAATCCTGTTTCTTCAGAGTGGGCTAAAGATATGGGACAAGTTTAGCCTTTGGGGGGGTAGGGGGGTCACGAAAGAATCTCGTCACTCCGCGGCTTGGGAACGGGACCGAGCGGCACCGCCCTAACGCGAAGGCGTAATGCCGGCAAAAGCTTCCGTGTAGGCCTTTGCGTCGAAGGCGCGGATGTCCCCGTAGGTTTCGCCGGTGCACAAAAACACTACGCCGAGTTTGAGTTCCTTTGCCAGCGAAAACACAACGCCCCCCTTCGCGCCCGAATCGTACTTGGTCAGGATAACCCCGTCCAGTTTGACCGCGCCGCTGAAGGTCTCGGCCTGCGCGAACGCGTTTCGCCCGGCCGTCGCATCGAGCACGAGCCAGTTGAAGCAGGGCGCGCCCGCGGCCTTCGTTTCGAGCACCCGGCCTATCTTGCGCAGTTCCTCGACGAGACTCGCCTTCGTGTGCATGCGCCCTGCCGTATCCGCGATGATGACGTCGCCGCGGCCCGCTTTCGCCGCGTCTGCCGCGTCAAAAAGGACGGCCCCGGGGTCCCCGCCCCGCTCATGCGACACTACCCGGACCCCCAGCCGCTCCCCATGAATGCGCAACTGCTCGGCGGCGGCGGCCCGGAAGGTGTCCGCGGCGGCAAGGATGGGTCTGCGCCCCCCGGCCAAAAAGTGCGCGGCCAGTTTTGCCGCGGTCGTGGTCTTGCCAACGCCGTTTACCCCGAGCAACAGCACCGCCGCCAGATTCCCGGCCGGGGGGAAGGGCCGCGGAGCGCGCGCCTGCGCCAGCAGGCCCTCCAGCAGCCCCGCGAGAAGCCCCCGCGCGCCCTCGCTCGTCGTCACCTTTTCTTTTTTGCAGAGCCCCCTCAGCGATTCCGTCACCTCGAAAGCGAGGGACGCGCCGAAATCTCCCTCGACGAGCAGGTCCGCCAGATCGTCGAACACCTCGTCGTCGAGAAGTTTTTGGGGGGAGAAAAATGATTTTATCCGCGCCGAAAATGGAATCATACCGTTCCTTTATGGGGCAGAGGCCCGCATACGCTGCCTGATGCCGTCACTTATCCATCCAAGGATTACCTCGATGCGCTTCCGTATCGCGGAGGGGATATTGATTCGCGACGATATGAAGCCGGACACGTCCGCCCCCGCGACACTGTAGACCAGCACCCCCTCGTCCAGAATCTCGAGGTACAAGTGCGCGGCGAACGCTTCTTCTTTCATAACAGGGAAAAGCATATAGGTGATCGTTTTAGTATTGTAGAGACCGTAAAGAATTCCCCGCCCCGAAGCGCGTATGTCCGCCCGATAGTACGTGTTGCCGAAGTTGGCATCCTTCAGGCGGAGGTACAAGACCTGGGACGCGGGGAGCACCGCCGCGTCAGGAAGGTCTGGAAGCGCCGCGCCGCCGTTTTTCTCCGACACACGCGAGGCCTCCTCGAAAAGCGCGACATTTTTGTCGCGGGAGGCGGAGTGATAGACACGGCCTTTAAGTGAACTGATTTTTCCAAGCACATTGTACAGATTGACCGTTTTCAGCGCGCTGCCCGTATAGGGTATCAGCGCAAGGGCCTCGACACAGTGATTGGGATGCCGCGCCAGCACCGGACCGAGCAAGTCTATGCCGGAGCCCGCGGCAGGAAGAACGAGCAGTTCTTTTTGCGACTCCACCGAGCGTATCAGGCCGCCTTGAGCAAAAACCTGCTCCCGGCTGCTTTTCGGCAGCCCGGGAAAAAGCACATCAAAAGACCGCGCAGGGAGGCTCTCGCAGAGCACAGAAAAAAACAGAGACGCAGCGAGCAGTATGCATTTTTTCATACAACAAGTATAGCGCAAACACGGAAAAATATCAAGGCGGCCACGCCCCCTTGTCATTCCCCGCCTGTTATGCTACCATCCCCCCGTTATGAAGATACGCGCGATCCGCGGCTTGGTCCGCAAGGACACGCCGATTTATTACCAAATGCGGTACTCCGGCATCGCGGAGCTGGAACTGGCCGGCGGCGGCGCGCCTCTATGCGCCGAAGTTGATTTCACGGTCGAGACCGCGCCCGCGGGCGGCAAGACCGTCACCATAACCCGCGTCGGGGCAGTTGACTATCCGCTCGTGCCCCTCAGAAAGGCGCTTGCCGCGTTTGTCCGCGCGCTGGACGCGGAAGGGGGCCTCCCTGTTTGAGACGCGCTCCTCCTCGCCGGAGGAAACGGCCGCGGCCGGGGCGCGCCTCGCCGCGCTCGTGGGGCCGGGCACGGTGCTCGCGCTCTCAGGCCCCCTCGGGGCGGGCAAGACCTGCCTCACCGCGGGGCTTGCGCGGGCGCTGGGGGTGCGCGAGACCGTCACCAGCCCCAGTTACGCCCTCATCCAGGAGTACGAGGCCCGCGGCAAAGCGGGCGCCCTGCCCTTCTATCATATTGACGCGTACCGTCTTTCCGGCGAGGATGACTTTTACAGCACCGGCGGCGAGGAACTGCTCTACGGCAAGGGGGTCTCGGTGATCGAGTGGCCCGAACGGATAGGGGCGGCCCTGCCCGCCGAGGCGATCAGGGTGACCATCACCATAGAGGATGATGACATGAGGCGCATACAGGCGGTCTTCCCGGAGGAAGCATGACCACCCTCGCGATAGACACGGCCACGGAGCTGCTCTCCGTGGCGCTTGGCGCCGGGGGGCGGGTGCTCAGCCGGCGCGTGGATGCCGGGCTGCGCCATTCGGAACTGCTCATGCCCACGGTGGATGCCCTGCTTGCGGAGGCGGGGATACCGCCTGCCGCGCTCGACCTGCTCGCCTGTATGCAGGGGCCCGGCTCCTTCACCGGTGTGCGCATAGGCTTTGCCGCCGTCAAGGGCATCGCGGCCGCGCTCGGGGTCCCCTACATCGCCGTTCCGACCCTCGACTGCATGGCGCGGCCCTTTGCGGCGGAGGCCGCGCTTGTGGTCCCGGCCATCGACGCAAAGAAAGGCCGCTTCTTCGCGGGCCTCTACCGCGGGGGAGCGCGGCTCAGCCCCCTGCTCGACGCCGCCCCCGCCGAACTCGCCGCGCTGTGCGCCGAGCATTGCGCGCCGCGCTCCCCCTTCCCGCTCATCCTCAGCGGCACGGGGGCCCCCCTGCTCGCGCCGCTCCTCGCCGAGTGCCTCCCGCGGGAGGCGGCCCCGGCGCCTGGCCCCCAATGCCGCCTCTGCGCGAAGGGCTGGGCCGAGGAGCTCCTCGCCCTGGCGGAGGAGGCCTTTGCCCGCGAAGGCCCCCCCGCGGAGGAACCAAAGCCCCTCTACCTCCGCAAAAGCGACGCCGAGTTAAAAGCCGCGCCCGCCGCATCAATCTGACTATGAATCACCGGCGTTCCCGGCGCGCGATAAAAAAAAGCAGCGCCATAAAGAGGAGCAGCACCACAGCCACCACGATGACCGGCGCCATGCTCCCCTGTTTGACCGGTGTGACCTGTTCGGGGGGAGCATCCGGCAAGGCGGCGGCCGGGGCCGAAGAGCGCCCCGACAGCAGGATAATCGCGCTTACCCCGAGCGAGAGACCGATCAGCGCCAGCGCGATAAGCGCGGCCCGTCTGAGGAGCGCGGGGGAACGGGGCGCGAGCGCGAAGTAGATGATCGGCGCCAAAAGCAGGGCCGATACGCAGGTAAGGATGATGGGTACCATAGGCATAGTGTAGCATGAAAGGCGGCAGAACAGGAAGCCCCTTGACACGCACGCGCTTCATGCGCTATACCACAAACAAAAAAAGCGATGCGCCTGGACGTTAATGCGCACCGCTTGCAAATTGCGAAGAGAGCGCCTCGCAAGAGGCGCGTTCCTGCCTTTACTTTATTATCGGCAGGGAAAAAGGAGACTTGAGAACGCATGGTGCGCATACGAAACAAGGGCATATATCTTTACAAAGGCAGGGAAGTTATCGAGGACGAGCCCGGTAACGCCGCGCGGGTGGCGGCGCTGGCGGGGGGGGCGCCCGATCCGAAGGCGGCGGCCCGGCAGGGCACGATTAGCGCGGGGGTACTGGCCGCGCACAACACGGCGGGGCCCGGGGCCCCCTGCGCGCTCAAGTTTGATGTCCTCGCAAGTCATGACATCACTTTTGTCAACATTATCCAGACGGCCAGGGCCTCCGGGCTGGCCGCGTTTCCCGTGCCGTACGTCCTCACGAACTGCCACAACTCGCTCTGCGCGGTGGGGGGCACTATCAACGAGGATGATCACCTCTTCGGGCTCTCGGCCGCGAAGCGCTACGGCGGCATCTACGTGCCCCCGCACCTCGCCGTCATTCACAGTTACCTCCGCGAGGCCTATGCGGGCTGCGGCAGGATGATCCTCGGCTCGGACAGCCACACCCGCTACGGGAGCCTGGGTACGCTTGGCGTGGGCGAGGGCGGGGGCGAACTCGTCAAGCAACTGCTCGGCAAGACCTACGACATCGCTTACCCCCGCGTCATCGCGGTGTACCTCACAGGCGCGCCGCGGCATGGGGTGGGGCCCCAGGACGCGGCGCTGGCGCTGACGGCCGCGGTCTTCAAAGAGGGCCTCGTGAAAAACGCGGCGCTCGAGTTCATAGGCGATGGGGTATCTTCGCTCAGCGCGGACTTCCGCGCGGGCCTGGACACCATGACCACCGAGACGGCCTGCTGGTCCTCGATATGGGAGACGGACGGCATCACCGAGGCGTACCTTGCCGCGCATGGCAGGGCACGGGACTACCGCCCCCTCTTCCCGGCCGATCTCGCGTACTACGACGCGCTTGTCACCCTCAACCTGTCAGACCTAAAGCCCATGATCGCGCTCCCCTTCCACCCCAGCAACGCCATGCCGGTGGACGAGTTCCTCGCCGCCCCGCATGATATTCTGCGCGAGGTGGAAAAAGAGGCCGCATCCGCGCTCGAGCGGCCCGGCGTCAGCCTCGACCTTGTAAGCAAGGTTGATGAAAAAGGCCGCGTCCGCTTCGACCAGGCCATCGTGGCAGGCTGCGCGGGGGGCACCTTCGAAAACATCATGACAGCGGCGGCCATTCTCGAGGGGGGCGGCTGCGGGGGGGGCGCGGGCAACGAGGGCTTCTCGCTTGCCGTATACCCCGGAAGCCAGCCCATACTGCTCGAGGCGGCCCGGCAAGGGGGCCTCGCCCGCCTCGCCGCGGCCGGCGCCGTGGTGCGGAGCGCGTTCTGCGGCCCCTGCTTCGGCGCGGGGGACACCCCGGCCAACAACGGCCTCTCGCTGCGGCACACGACCCGCAACTTCCCCTGCCGCGAGGGGGCCAAGCCTGCCGAAGGCCAGGCCGCCGCCGTCTGCCTGGCGGACGCCCGCACCATCGCGGCCACCGCGCGGGCCGGCGGGTACCTCACATCCGCCGAACACAGCCCCTGGCAGGAGGAAACCGTCCCCTATCACTTTGATCCGGCCCCCTACCAGGCCCGCGTCTACAACGGCTGGGGCCATGCGGAACCGGGCGCCCCGCTCCGCATGGGGCCGAACATCCGCGACTGGCCGCCCCTTTTGCCCCTGTCCGCGCACCTTCTGGTCAACATCGCGGCCTTTATCACGGACGCGGTCACCACCACGGACGAACTTATCCCCTCGGGCGAAACCTCCTCGTTCCGCTCGAACCCCCTGGCCCTCGCGGAATTCACCCTGTCCCGCAAAGACCCCCTCTACGTGGGCCGCGCCAAGGCGATCCGGAACGCCTCCGAGGACACCCTGCTCGGGTTGCAGGATATCCTTGGCATGGCAGCCAGCCTTACGGGGATAGGGGGGGGGGCCGCCCTCACTGAAATATCAGTGGGCTCCGCGATCTTCGCCCGCAGGCCTGGCGATGGGAGCGCGCGGGAGCAGGCCGCCAGTTGCCAGCGGGTGCTGGGCGGCCTCGCCAACTTCGCCAACGAGTACGCGACCAAGCGCTACCGCTCGAACCTGATCAACTGGGGCATAGTGCCCTTCACCCTCTCCGGCGAGCCCCCCTTCGCCCTGGGCGACTGGGTCTTCCTCCCCCGCCTGGCAAAGGCCCTGCGCTCAGGCGCCCCCCGCATCGAGGCCTGGGTACTCCGTGCGGGCCGCGCCCCCACGCCCTTCACCCTCGAAGCCCCCCCCCTCGGCCCGGTCGAACGGGACACGCTCCTCGCGGGGGGCCTGGTGAATTACTACCGGGGGGATGGGAAGTAGGGAGTGGATGCCCCCCCGCTTGCCACTTCTTTCCAAAAATATTATTCTATAGGGATGAGCATTTTTCAGGCATCGGCGGTTTTTTTCGCCTCTCTGCCCCCCCCCCCCGCCCGCG
>JAISTO010000217.1 GCA_031272575.1 Treponema sp.
CGCCCCCGGGGGGGGTCCGCGCCCCGGGGGGGCCCGGGGGGGGCAAACATTTACATGGGGGTTCGTGGGTTTTTTCCGGGTTTTTGGGGGGGGGGGGGGTGGGGGGGGGGGGCAACGGCGTGGTTCGAGTGTGCGGGGCGGGGGAATGCCGGTGTGTCATGCCTGTGGGACTTGGGAATTGGGACTTGGGAATTGAGCCTGATGCGAGGGCGCGAGGTGGCTGCAAGTGAGGGTTTCGGGGTGCGGGGGGGAGGGCGGCGGGGCAAGGCATGGGGAGTGGGGAATGAAGAGTAGGGAGTGGGGGAGTGGAAAGTGGACGGTGGACGGTGGAGGCGGTTGTGCGAAAGTCTTGCGCAGCACTTCATGCATGCCGGCAGTACGAAAGACTTTCGAACCGCGTCCTCCACCGTCCACTTTCTACCGTCCACGCCGCGCCCTCCGCTCGCTCCACCGTCCCCTGCGCCCATTCCCCACACCTCCCCTCACGCCTCGCCGAGCGAGAAATCGCCGATAATCTTGAAACGCTTGCCGTCCCGCACCACGCGGAGGTCCCGGCCCGGAAAGTAGGCCGGCAGGCTGCGGGCCACGAAGGCCGCGGCTTCGGCCATGAGGAACTCGAACTGGGCCGGGGGGACGGCATCCAGGGTCGCGGGGCGCACGGACACGAGGTAGCCGCGGCCCCGCTCGGAGCCGAAGCCCGGGCTGAAGTCGGGCGCGACTTCGAAGAGGCCGTCCATATCCGGGCTCGAGGTGGTCCCTCGGGCGGGACGGTTGGGGTGCAGGTTGAAGGCGCCGCCCCACTCGTTTTCGAGGAACTCGTCCACCTCGTCGAAAAGCACCTGCAGTTGCTTGTCGAAGGCCACGGTTTTGGGATGCATGCTCAGGCTCTCGGGGCCGGCGCGCTGCCCTTCCCCGGTCGCCTCCCCCGCGCGGCCGCCGGCCTCTCGTGTTTGCGCGCCCAGGCCCGCAGCAGCGCCGCATTCTCCTGCCAGCCCCGCCCCGCGAGGGCACAGGCGGCCAGTGCGCGGCAATCCTCGGCGCGGAGGCTCCGCACCATGGCCTTTACCCGCGGGATAGCCTGCGCGTCCATGCTGAAGGAGTCTATGCCCAGGCCCAGGAGGAGGCCCGTGTAGGCCGGGTCCCCGGCCAGTTCCCCGCACATGGCGGCGCGTATACCCTTCGCGTGCGCGGCGTCAACCGTCATTTTAAGCAGCCGGAGTATGCCGGGGTGACAGGGCTGCGCGAGGGCCCCCACGCGGCTGTTCCCCCGGTCCACGGCGAGGGTATACTGTACCAGATCGTTGGTCCCTATGGAAAAAAAGTCCGCCCGGCCGGCGAGCACATCCGCCGCAAGCGCCGCGGAGGGTACTTCTATCATTACCCCTATGTCGATGGAACCGGATACGCGCTGCCGTTTCGCGCGGCATTCGGCCCTCGCCTCGTCGAGCAGCGCGAGCGCCTGCTCCAGTTCCTCGATGCCGGACACGAGCGGGAAGAGGATGCGGAGGTTCCCGGCCACGCTGGCGCGCAGCAGAGCCCGCAGTTGGGTTTTGAAGATGGCAGGCCGCGCCAGCGAGAAGCGGATCGCGCGCCAGCCGAGGAGCGGGTTTTTTTCGTCCGCGTCATTTTCGAACTCCGGGAGGACCTTGTCCCCCCCCGCGTCCAGGGTGCGGATCGTCACCGGCCGGCCCTGCATGGCCTCGAGCACCGCGCGGTAGGCCGCGGTCTGCTCGTCCTCGCTCGGCACGGCCCCGGGCCGGATAAAGAGAAACTCCGAGCGGTAGAGGCCGATGCCCTCCGCGCCCGCGTCCAATGCCCTTGCCGCGTCAGAAGGCACCCCTATGTTCGCTTCAAGGGTGACTGTCATGCCGTCCTTCGTCTCGGCGGGCAGTTTGCGCAGGGCCTTGGAACCCCCCGCGGCCCGGCGCTTCGCCTCCCGCAGCACCTCGCGGAACGCGGCCAGGGCCTTCGCGCTCGGGCGCACCAGCACCGTGCCGGCGTCCGCGTCCACGGCCAGGGGGTCGCCCGCCGCGATAGCGGAGGCCGCGCCCTGGGCACCGAGCACCGCCGGGATCCCGAAGGCCTTCGCGATGATCGCGGCATGGCTTGTCGCGCCCCCCTGCTCCGTCACGATCGCCTTTACCCGCGAGCGCTGCATCGAGAACAGTTCGGAAGGGAGTATGTCCCGCGCCACGACGATGACGTCCTCGTCGAGGCCCTCGAGGGAGCAGGGCTTCTGGCCCAGGAGCGCGCGGATGATCCGCCGCGCCACATCGTGGATATCGGCGGCCCGCTCGCGGAACGCGGGGAGTGTCGAGGCGGCCATGCGGGACATGATCCCCCGCACCGTGTCGTACACGACCCACTCCATGTTGAAGCCCGTCTCCTCGAAACGCGTCAGCACCGCGGCCTGAAACTCAGGATCATCGAGCATGAGTAACTGCGCGCCGAGTATGGCGCTGTAGCCCGCGCCCGCCCCGGCCCCCGCCTCGGAGCGCGCCTTGAGAGACCGCAGTTCCGCCGACGCCGCGTCGATAGCCGCCGCGAGCCGTTTCCGCTCAGCGTTCCGCGCCTTTGGCGCCACCGTATACTTCGCGAGTTCGGGCACCTCGTTTTCCGCGTAGAGAAAAGCCTTCCCCAGCACCGCCCCCGGCGCGGCGGGTATCCCTTTGAGTTTTTTCATTCAGAGAGAGTATAGGGAAGCGGGGGCGGCGGAGTCAAGGGGAGCTGACCACTTGCAAGCAGTAGGCATCGCGCCCCCTTGCATTTCACGGCTTTTTTTAGTATACTATGCGGTATGCATATTCGGAATTTCTGCGGAGGCTGCGGACACCGGTATGTCCTCTGCGCGCTCGCATTCTGGACTCTCGGGACTATGGGGTGCAGTATCTTGCTGGACGGCGGGCCGCTTTCGGAGGGAAAGTTTTATGTGCAGCGTCTTGATACGAACCGCTTCGACGTGATTGACGCGGAAAAACTGTATACGGGGGAGCACTGCATCATATACAAGGACTCGCGGCTCGACAATTCGTATCTTGGCCAAAATGTTTCAAGTTTCACCAACGAGTTTGATACGGTCATTTATCCGAGGGTGACCGGCTGTTTTGGCGAACCGCTCGACGTCGACCGGAACGGGAAAATCATCATTTTGCTTCTCGAAATTAAAAGCAGCGGGGGCGGGGATACGACGAAGGGCTATTTTTGGAGCGGCGATATGTACGAAACCGTGGACTACTCCAACCGCGCGGATATGCTCTACATCGACGGTACGGATGTTAACATCGGCAGCAGCAACAATTACACGTACGAAACAGTCGCTCACGAGTTGCAGCATCTTATCAATTTTTCGGCGCGTTTCACCATGCAGAAAGAAGCGATGGAAACCTGGATAGACGAGGGACTTTCCACCGCGGCGGAGTATGTGTACCTTGGGCGGCACCCAACATTACGAGTAGACTGGTTCAATATTTCTACTACCGCGGTCCGCAATGGGAATACGTTTTTCTTTTGGAACAGGGCGTCGAATCAGGAAGATAAAAATGACGACACACGGGTGACGGACTATGCGAGCGCCTACGCATTTTTCCAGTGGCTCAGGATTCAGGCCGCCGAGGGGGACACCGCGGGCGCCGCCGGCGGCGAGATTTTTCGGGATATCATCGGGTCGCCTTACAGCGACTGCCGCGC
The DNA here is from genome assembly GCA_031272575.1 of Treponema sp. Lineage (GTDB taxonomy): Bacteria > Spirochaetota > Spirochaetia > Treponematales > Breznakiellaceae > JAISTO01. Next base: position 3,688 of record JAISTO010000217.1, read on the forward strand.
GGTAACGAACGCGATAGTTCCCCGCCTGCTCGAACGGGACGGCTACGCCGAATGGGCGGCGTGGCGCGGCAAATACGGGGACTGGCCGGCTCTGCTCGGCGCCTGGTTTGCCGCGAATCTGCTGTGCGACGCGAGCGGCCCTTACGGTTACAAAGGAGATGCCGGCATTCGTCCCGTCATAAAATCTCCAAATACTCAAACTTTCAATACCCTGCTGCTGTCCCCGGGCGAAGGCGTCTACAGCATGACAACCGCTTCTTCAAAATTCTCCAATTTATCCAACAAGATTCCCGGCGAAACGGGGCACATTCACTATCTGTATGTAAAAGACAGTAGCGTCACCTTTACCCGGTCGCTCGGGGAAGATGTTTTTGCCGGGGGAAAAACGCGCATCATCAGTTTTAACGCCAATACGGCGTCAAACGGGGACAGGGAAGCCGCCTGGGTTGACGGAGACATCGAGGATTTTTCGCGCAGCGCCGCTCCGCGTGAAAGCGGGACGACTCCCGCGCCGCGGCTCTGGGTCTGCGGCACGGCGCGCGCCCGGGGCGGCAGATGAACGCGCGCCAGAACGCCGGCCGCGGGCGCTTCCCGCTCTTTCCGCGGCCGGGCTTCCTTGGGGTGTTCCTTCTGCTTTTCGCCGCGCTCGCTCTCGCGGCGGGGGCCGCGCGGCAGGAGACCGCTATGCTGCTGGCAGGCGCGGTCTTTCTGGCCGCGCTCGCCTGGTGCTTCCTCGCCGTCTTCCTGTCCGCGCTCCCGCAGCGCCGCCGCGCGCGCGCCCTGGAGGCGCGGCTCTCCTCGCGGAACGTCGCGGCCGGGGGCACGGGCGAAATAGAGTTGCTGCGCGAGGGGGAGAGCGCGGCCCGGCGCGGCCCTGGGCGGCTGCGCGCGCCCGCGGCGCTGGTGCGCTACTGCCTCCGGCTCCGTACGCGGGACGGCCGGAACATCCTCTGTTACTTCGATCCTGACGAAACCGCGGGCGCGTCCTTTCCGGTGGAAAAGCGCGGCGCGTACTACACGGGAAGCGATCTCCTCGTCATACGGGACGCGGCCGGCTTTTTCAGCCTCTCTTTCAAACTGCCGCGGGGGGACGCGCCGCGGCTCCTCGCGCTCCCGGCCGCCGTGCCCGAACGCCTCAGGGTAACCCTGCACTCCGGCGGGACCGAGCGCCGCGCCGAGCAGAGCAAGCGGCGCGGCGGCGACCTCACCGATCACCGGCCCTACGTCCCCGGGGACGACCCCCGCCGCATCAACTGGAAACTCTACAGCCATGCCGGTGAACTCTTCGTCCGGCAGGAGGAGACCGAGCCCCCCCCGCACATGCGGCTCTTCATCCTCGTGGACACCGAAGTGGACTCAACGCTTTACAGCGCGGCGGCGGCCCCGGACGCGGTGGACTTCCTCTGCGAAAACGCGCTCGCGGCCGGCCTCGATTTTTCGCAGGCGGGCCTCGAGGTCCACATCGGCTTCACCGGCGGCGCTCTGGCGGGCGCCGGGGAGGGCGCGGCCGGACAGACGAGCCTCGCCGAGAGCCTCGCCTACCCCTGGGCGCAGCAACTGGGGGGCGGCGGAGAGCTGCCGCGGGTCCCCTCGGATCGCGGCGTGCTCCTCCTCTGCCTCCCGCGGCAGGGCGGCGGGGGGGGCGCTGAAGCGGGCGCTTCAGCGCTCGATGTCTTCCTGCAAACGCGCCCGTCAGATCAGCACACCGACATCATCTTTCTGTACGAGAAGGTTGACTGCCTTGCCGCGCAAAAGACGATAGAGAAACAGGCGGCCCGCGCCGCGGCGGCGGCAGCCTGCGCGGCGCTCTACAGCCGCCTGCCGCGCGTACACGCGTCCTACGCGGAGGGTTTATGCTGAAAAAACCGTCACTGGCAGCGTGGGCCTTTTTGTGCCGCTCCCTCGCGCTTGCGTTTATCCTGTACCAGATGCGGCTCTTCGCGGGTGAAATCGCGGACACGCCCGTCTTCCTGGCCATGCTCCTTGCGGGCTTCGTCTTCCCGCTCCTCCTCTCCCGTTTAAGCGGCCCGGCGCGGGACCCGCTTTTCGACGCAAAAACCGTGCCAGGCCCTTTCTTCAGAAATTACGCGAAGACGCTGCCCTGCCTCCTTGTCCTGGCGCTCGTCCCCTGGGCCGCGCGTTTCCTTATCGCGGCCCCGCGCTGGGCCTTTTCCGGTACCGCCGTCACCCTCGATTCGCTCCTCCTCAATTTCGACCGAAACACCTTCGTGTCGCTGCTGCCGTTTTACTGGGCCGCTTTCAGCACCTGGGGTATCCTGCGCGCGCGGCGTTTCCTGAAAGCGGATATTGCCGCATCTGACCTGCTTTTCTTTGTGCTCTTCTGTTTCCGGCGCAGTGACACGCTTGCCCTCTACCGCTGGCCGGTCCTTATGATAGCCCTCTTCGCGTTCGTGTTCTTTTTGCAGTTGTCATCGTTGTGCCTCGCGTCCCCGCGCGCGCTGCGTCTCCGCGCAAAGGAAGCGGCGGCGGCACTGGCGGCGTTTCTGGTCATCGCGCTCCTGGGGAGCGTGTTTCTTGTCCGGCCCTCGCAGGAAAAAGCCGCGGAACAGGGGGGGGGGCTGCTGCAGCCGAATATGTTCAATTTCGATTTCTCGCAGGTGCTCCGGCTCGATCCGGAAATCAGCATGAACAACGACTTAATGCTGATCGTCAAAAAAGAAAACGCTGACGCGCACATTTTTTTGCGGCGCTATACCCTTTCCGAGTACAGCGCGAAGCGGGGCTTTTACCGCGGCGAGTCTGATGAGCGCGCGCACCCGCAGAACTTACCCGACGTAAAAACGGCGCTCCCCACGGTGGAGATTTTGGAAGCAGAGGAAACCCCGCAGGAATACTATCTGGTCAATTTTGATTCCAACGCGTTTATCGGGATGAATATGCCGGTGGAGGTAACGCCGTTTGAGCGCTGGGACGCCTCCTCGTTCAGCGCGGCCTACGCGGTACGCAGCCTGACAAGCAGCGCGGTGCCCTTCGACTTAATGGAGGCGGTGCGGGGCACCCCGGGCAAGGCTGACCTGCTGCCCCCCACCCTCGGACTCAGCGAAGACGAGTACCGCCTCTACACCGATTACGGCGGGAACAAAAAAATTGCGGATTACGCTGAAGAAATTTGCTGGCAGGTGGAAGGGTATTGGGATCGCATACTCGCGGTCTACGATCACCTTAAAAACGGGGATTACCGCTACAGCCTCCGCCCCGGCATTGCGCCTGACGGGGATCAACTGTCGTGGTTTTTGTTTCAATCCAAAAAAGGCTACTGCTCGTACTTTGCCTACGCGTTCAGCCTCCTCCTCCGCTCTATGGGGGTGCCCTGCCGCGCCGCGGCGGGCTTCTTTATCAACCCGGAAGAAAAGGCCTTCGACTACTACCCCGTCAGCGCGAACATGGCGCACGCCTGGGTCGAGGTCTGGTATCCCGGCTACGGCTGGATCGAGTACGACCCCACCACGGAACTTTTGGCGGATGGCGAGGAGTTCCGTTTCGCCGGTCCCCCCACGGATATCTTTGAAAAACTGATGAAAGAGATTTTGGAGAATCGCTCGCGGCTCCGCGCGAAGGAGGGCGCCGCAAAAGACAACCAAAACAGCAATTTTGACTATTTTCGCGAGGCCGCCGTGGAGTTTTTCCGGAAAAATGGCCTTTTTGTGCTTGCGGCGCTCATCATCATCCTCTTTTTGACGCTGCGCCTGGGGCCCCTCTTCCGTCTGCCCTTCGCGCGGGGGGCGCGGAAAAAGGCCCGCCTCCTCTGGGCACAGGCGCTCCGCGTCCTTGCGCTCGCGGGATACCGCCGGCGCAGGGGGACGCTCGAGCCGGACTGGGCGCGCGGTCTGGCGTCCGCCGGTTTCGATCTGGCCCCCCTCCACGAATCGGTGACCGCTTCCCGTTTTGCGCCGGCCTTTGAAAAGGATGATGCCAGGGCGGCGCTTGCCGCGTACCGCGCCTTTGCGTCATCGTTCCGCGCAATGGTACCGCTCCATCGCCGCGTACTCGGGTGGGCGCTGCCGCCTCTTGCGCTCCTCCTGCGCCCCGCGAAAAAAGATGCCGGAAGGGGGGGGGGCCTTGCGCTGCTCCTTTTTGCCGTCATCTT
>JAISTO010000009.1 GCA_031272575.1 Treponema sp.
CCCCCCCCCCCCCCCCCCCCCCCCCCCCCCCGCCCCTCTCCCCCACCCACGCGCGGCCCGGGGGGGGGGGCAGCGAGGACTTTTTTGTTGAGATTCCGGCTCGCGCGTGATGCGGGCACTTTAGTGCTTGCGCGGTTTTTGTGCAATAGTGCCATCTGTATCATAAAACCCTCCGCAGAGGGGAGGACTAAGACCACTGTCAACAAGTTAAGGAAAGAGCCAATCGTCATTCCGCGACTTGATCGCGGAATCTCTACCAAAATGGCCCTTTTGAGGAGTAGATTGCCGGGTCAAGCCCGGCAATGACGGTCTTGTTTTTCTTAACTTGTTGACAGTGGGACTAAGACATCCCCCCCTCCTTCAGCACGATGTTCACCAGTTTGCCCGGCACGGTGATGACCCGCGCGACCGCGGCGCCGTCCGTCCACTTGCGCACACCGGGGAGCGCCTGGGCCTTTTCTTCCAGGGCGGCGCGGGGGGTGTCGGGCGGGCAGGAGAACTTGTCCCGCACCCTGCCGTTCACCTGCACGACGATGAGTATCTCCTGAGCCGCGCAGAGCGCCTCGTCCCAGGCGGGCCAGGGGGACTGCGACACTGAGCCGCTGTGCCCGAGGCGCTCCCACAGTTCCTCGCCGAGGTGCGGAGCGTAGGGCGAGAGCAGTTGGACGAAAGGCTCCCAGAGCGCGCGGGGCACCGCGGGCAGTTTGGCGAGTTCGTTGGAGTAGATCATCATCTGGCTGATGGCCGTGTTGAAGTTGAGGCTTGCGGTGTCCTGGGTGACCTTTTTGATCGTCTGGTGCAGGAGTTTCAACTGGGGACTTGGGACTTGGGACTTGCTATCAGATGCCGCATCTTCCTGTGACTCCCCACTCCCCACTCCCGACTCCCCAAGCGCTCCGCGCCCTCCACTTTCCACCTTTTCGCTGATGGCCCATACCCGCTCAAGGAAGCGCTGCACCCCGACCAGGCCCGCGGTCATCCAGGGTTTGCTCACTTCGAGGGGGCCCATGAACATCTCGTAGACCCGCATCGAGTCCGCGCCGTACGTGCGGACTATATCGTCGGGGTTGATCACATTGCCGCGGCTCTTGCTCATTTTCTGGTTGTCCTCGCCCAGGATCATGCCCTGATTCACGAGGCGCTGGAACGGCTCTTTGGTGGGGACGAGCCCCAGGTCGTAGAGGACTTTGTGCCAGAAGCGGCTGTAGAGGAGGTGGAGCACCGCGTGCTCGACGCCCCCCACGTAGAGGTCGACCGGCGTCCAGTAGGCGATCTTGTCCGGCGCGGCGAACGCGCTGCCGTTGTGCGGGTCGAGATAGCGGAGGTAGTACCAGCAGGAGCCGGCCCACTGCGGCATGGTGTTGGTCTCGCGCTTTGCCGGCCCCCCACAGGCCGGGCAGGTCGTGTTCACCCAGTCGCTCATAAGCGAGAGCGGGGATTCGCCGGTGCCTGTGGGGGCATACGAGGTGACGGCCGGCAGCCGCAGGGGCAGCGCGCTTTCGGGCAGGGGCACTATGCCGCAGCGCTCGCAGTGCACCACCGGGATCGGTTCCCCCCAGTAACGCTGCCTGCTGAAAATCCAGTCCCGCAGTTTGTAGTTGACCGCCTTACGGCCCAGCCCCCGCTCCTCGAGCCAGGCGGTCACCTTGACCTTGGCCTCCGCAGTGGGCAGCCCGGTAAACGGTCCTGAATTGACCGCCCAGCCGTCGGCGGTGGTGCACTCAGTGGGACTTGGATCGCCGTCCCCCGTCCCCCGTCCACCGTCCACTACCTGTACAATCGGAAGCCCGAACTTCTTCGCGAAGGCCCAGTCGCGCTCGTCGTGGGCGGGGACGGCCATGATGGCGCCGGTGCCGTAACTGGCGAGGACGTAATCGGCGATCCAGATGGGGATGTTTTCGCCGTTTACGGGGTTTTGGGCGTACGCGCCGGTAAAGACGCCGGTCTTCTCCTTGGCGAGGTCGGTGCGTTCAAGGTCGCTCTTCCGCGCCGCCTCGTCCAGATACGCGGCGACCGCGGCCTTTTGCTCCGGCGTCGTGATCACGCTCACAAGGGGGTGCTCCGGCGCCAGTACCATGTAGGTCGCGCCGAAGAGGGTGTCCGGGCGGGTGGTGTACACTTCTATGCTTGGGACTTGGGACTTGGGACTTGGGACTTGGGTTGTAGTTCCTGCTACCTTGAAAACAACGTTCGCGCCTTCGCTGCGGCCGATCCAGTTGCGCTGCATGAGTTTGACCGGCTCGGGCCAGTCCAGGGTGTCCAGGTCTTCGAGGAGTTTGTCCGCATAGGCGGTGATTTTGAGTATCCACTGCCGTATCCGCTTGCGGACGACTTTTTCGCCGCAGCGCTCGCAGAGGCCGTCCTTCACCTCCTCGTTGGCAAGGCCGGTCTTGCACGAGGGGCAGAAGTTGATGGGACTCTCGGCCTCGTAGGCCAGGCCCTTCTTGTACAGTTGCAGGAAAATCCACTGGGTCCACTGGTAGTAGTCCTCGCTCGAGGTGTCCACCTCGCGGTCCCAGTCGTACGAGAAGCCGAGGGCCTTTATCTGCGAGCGGAACTTCGCGATGTTCGCGGCGGTGGTAATTGCCGGATGGGTGCCGGTCTTGATCGCGTAGTTTTCGGCCGGCAGCCCGAACGCGTCGAAGCCCATGGGGTGCAGCACATTATAGCCGGCCATGCGGAGGTAGCGGCAGTAGATGTCCGTGGCCGTGTAGCCCTCTGGATGCCCCACGTGCAGGCCCTGCCCGGACGGGTAAGGGAACATATCGAGCACATAACGCCGCTTGTCCTTGGGCACTGCCGGGTCTTCGGCGGCCCGGAAGGTTTTGTGTTCCTCCCAATAGGCCTGCCACTTCAGTTCGATTTCGCTAAACGGATATTTTGACATAATGATGATGTCCTCCACGGATGAGTGTAGCACGAATGCCCAGGGAAAAGCAAGAGTGCCCCCTTTACTTTTTCCCGGCAAGCGTGTATACTCTTTTCAGGCAAGGAGGCATGGTTATTAAAGGCAAGATTGTTGTCCTTATACTGTTGATACTCGTCATTATTGCGGGCGGGATGGTCTGGTTCGATTACCTCAATGTAATCGACATAAAGACCGTATTCGCGCCGGTGTACGGCCTCTTTCACCGGCCGGGGCGCAGCGCGGCGAAGCCTCCCACGGACGAGGAACTACTGAATCTGGACGCGGAGCGCTTCGCTATCCGCATGGAAGCGCTCGAACTGCAAAAACTGGAACTGGAAAAAACGAGCGCGGACCTGCAGAACCGCAGAGGCGAGATCGAGCAGATGGCGCAGGAACTCGAGGTGCGGCAGCAGGCGCTCGAGGAGCGGGAGGGTTCTCTGGAAGCGGCGGCGCGGGACGCGGCCTCGAAAGACCGGAACGTCGCGCGGATTACCGCGCAGTTGAACGGGATGCCGCCGGCACAGGCGGCCGGCATCATCGCGCAGATGAACGATCAGGATGCTATCGACGTGTTCCGCAAAGCCGACGAGTTGGCGGCGGCCCAGGAGACCAGTTCCCTCGTTTCGGTGTGGCTTATGCAATTGCCCGCCGAACGGGCCGCGGTACTCCTGCGCAAGATGGCGTCGAGTCCGTCATCTGCCGAGTAAAGGGGATATATGAACAAGATCATTGCCAAAAAGCAACTATCCGCGGACGTCTACGAGATGACGGTGGAAGCGCCGCTCGTCTCTCGGGCGCGGAAGGCGGGGCAGTTTTTTATCGCGCAACTGGACACGGAGTGGGGGGAGCGTATCCCCCTGACGATTGCGGACGCGGACGCGGAAGCCGGCACTATCACGATGGTGTTTCAGGCCGTGGGCGCAAGCACGATGCGCCTCGCCCGCCTCGAGCCGGGCGCGTACATCGCGAACATCCTGGGGCCGCTCGGCAACCCCACGCACGTCGCGCGAGTGGGCACGGTCGTGTGCGTGGGCGGGGGCATAGGAGTCGCGCCCCTCTTCCCCATCGCTCAAAGTTTCAAGGCCGCGGGGAATGTGGTCAAGGTGATTATCGGCGCCCGTACGCGGGAACTGGTCATCTTCGAGGAGCGCATGCGCGCCGTTGCGGACGACCTTATCATCGTGACGGATGACGGCTCTTACGGCCGGAAGGCGCTTGTTACGGAGCCGCTTGCGGAACTCTGCGCGGCCGCCCCCAGGCCGGCCCTGGCGCTCGCGATAGGCCCCCCCGTCATGATGAAGTTCTGCGCCGCGGCCGCGCAGGAGGCCGCGGTGCCGGTGGTCGTCTCGCTCAACACGATCATGATTGACGGCACCGGCATGTGCGGCTGCTGCCGCGTCACCGTGGGCGGCGAGACGAAGTTCGTCTGCGTGGACGGCCCGGAGTTCGACGGCAGCAAGGTCGACTTCGCCAACATGATGAGCCGCATGCGCACCTACAAAGCGCGCGAAGACGCGGATCGCCACAAGTGCCGCATAGGGCTGTGAGCCCCACTGTCAACAAGTTAAGAAAAGTGACAATCGTCATTCCGCGGCTTGTCCCTCCGTCATTCCGCGGCTTGGAAACGGGACCGAGCAGCTTCGCTGCGTCAGTTCGTAGAACTGCGGTTCCCCTCTCCCCCGCGGAATCTGGCGGAGTAAAACTCCGCGCTCTGGGGGGCAGTGGACGGCGCGCGTTCAAACGCGAGGGAAAATGACGCGGCCTAAAGCCGTTTTTTCAGGCAAAAAGAAGCCAAAACTATTGTCGGCATAGCAGCCGCGAGGTTTTTTTTACGGCGGCGGTGAGAGCCCCCGCCGATC
>JAISTO010000070.1 GCA_031272575.1 Treponema sp.
CGCCCCCCGCCCCCGGGCCCCCGCGGCCCGGCGGGCCCGGGCCCGCGCGCCGCCCCGCGGGCCGGGCGCCGACCGACGCGCGGAGTGCTGGGGGCGATAGAGGCGCGGAGTGACGGGGAGGTGCAGGCGCCTTGTCATTCCGCGGCTTGGAAACCGCGTCATTCCGCGACTTGATCGCGGAATCTGTTGGAAGTAGACTCCGCGCTTGAAGCGCGGAGTGACGGGGGGGCGATAGAGGCGCGGAGTGACGGGGGGTGGATTGACGCATCCTCCCCCGTGGGGGAGGATGGCCTTTTTCGTGACCCCCCTGCCCCCCCGGAGGGGGGGATTTGCTTCTACTCCCTATCCCTCCCATTACCCCGCGGCAGAAAATTTTCAGAAAAAATCGCTCTTTTTTTCCACTTTTTTCGGCTTACCCTCTTGACATTATACCTATACTGGTATATACTTATGCATATACTGGTATAGGATAGAGGGGAGCCAACTTGACTCTATACCTATACTGGTATATGCTATTGCAGGTTGGAGGTTGACTATGGTCACTATAAAAAAGCAGGCGGGGAGTGTCCGGCCAAAAAAGTTAGTCTTGTCTCTCTTTTTGGCGGTGCCGCTGCTCTTTCCCGCGGCGCTCGTGTTTGGGGCGTTTGACACCTGGGGTGATATGGCGCTCGAAATGAGCGCGGTGCTGGACGATGCCGCGGCGCTCTACGCCGGGGGGGATACGGCCGCGGCGAAGAAGCGCGTGGACGACGCCTACTACGGCTACTACGAGAAGTACGGGTTTGAAAAAACGGTGATGGCGTACATCTCCGGGAGCCGCGCCGCGGCGGTCGAGTACCAGTTCAGCGCGGTCAAAAAGAGTATGACCGCGGGCGAGACAAAGGCCGCGGTGAGCGCGGGCCTTGCGGAACTCGCGCGCCTCTTGACCGAGGACGCGGCGCGGCTCGACGGCAAGGGCGAGAGCGCGTTCGGGGTTTTTGCGGGCGCGCTCGTGATCATACTGCGGGAGGGCTTCGAGGCGATCATCATTGTGGGGGCGATTCTCGCGTGGCTCAAAAAGAGCGGCGTGAAGAAGGGCGCGCGCCCGGTGTACTGGGGCTCGGGTATCGCGCTTGCGCTCAGCGTTGTTATGGCAGTTGTGCTCAACGCGCTCAGCAGCACGGCAACGGGGCAGGGTCAGGAAATGCTCGAGGGCTTCACGATGCTCGTCGCGGTGGCGGTGCTCTTTTACGTAAGCAACTGGATGGTCTCGAAAGCGGAGGCGGCCGCGTGGTCACAGTACATCGAAAGCAAGACCGCGCTTGCGGTGACGCGGGGTAGTATGTTCTCGCTTGCGTTCACCGCGTTTCTCGCGGTCTTCCGTGAGGGCGCGGAGACTATCCTGTTCTACCAGGCGCTCCTCGCGCAGACGCACACGCACCTAAGCATGATCTATCTTGGGCTTGCGCTCGGCGCGGTGCTCCTTGTCGGCGTCTTCATGCTGATTCGCGTATTGAGTATCCGCATTCCGCTGCGGCCCTTTTTCCTGGGCACGAGCATCCTGCTCTTCGTCATGTCGATCACCTTTATCGGAAACGGCGTCAAGGAACTGCAGGAGGCGAACCTGGTCAGCGTCACCCCTGTGTCCGGCATAGGTTCCATAGATATGCTCGGCGTCTATCCGACCTGGGAAACATTGATCCCGCAGGCCGCGCTGCTTGTCATCAGTGTGGTCACCTTTGTGTTACAACTACGGAGGGGAAATATTCTTCGCAAAAAAACCGATTCGGAGAATCGGGAAAATTTTTAGGAGGTAGACTATGAAAAAGTGTCTACAGAGTTTTTTGTTACTCGCGTGCTGCACCGCGATCTTCGTTGGGTGCAAGGATCAAAGGCCCGCCGCCGCAAGGGCAGCGGCGGCGGCTCCGGGCGAGACGGCCGGGTTCGAGGAGTTCCCCCTGGGGGACGACATCGAACTGGGACCGCTCAATGTGGCGGGGGTGTATTTCCAGCCCGTCGATATGGTGCCGGCTTCGGCGGGACTTCCCGCGTCAGAAGCGGACATCCATATCGAGGCGGATATTTCCGCGCGGGAAAACAGCCTCGGGTACGGCGTCGGCGATTTCGTTCCCAACCTTACGGTGAAGTACGAAATCACGCAGACGTCGGGTTGGAAGAGTGAAGGTACCTTCATGCCGATGAACGCAAGTGACGGGCCGCATTACGGCGCGAATATCAAACTGAACGGCATAGGCGCGTACAAGGTGCGCTTCCTGATTTACAACCCGGAGGCCCAGGGCTATGTGCTGCACGTGGATAAGACCACCGGCGTTACCGGCCGCTTCTGGGACGCGCCGCTTGTCGCGGAGTGGGACTTTGTCTATTCCGGTCCGGCCTGGTAAACGCGCGGGGAGGAGCGCAAGGGGGGCAGCATGACAAGCGCGTTTATTCTCGCCGTGACGCATACGCTTTCCTGCGGTGTCCTCGCGGCTCTCCTTGCGCTCTGCATCTTGCGCGCGGGCGCGGGAGCGGAGCATCTCCACGCAAGGCGCGTCTTCTTCGCGTGCCTTGCCGCGGGGCTCGCTCTCGCGCTGGTCCTCGCGCTTCTTCGCCGCGCCACCGCGATCAACCGCGGCATGGTGAACACCGTCATCCTGCTTGTCACGGTGACGGTCACGGTGGTGTTCCTGGTGTCACTCTGGCTTCCCACCGCAAAAGGACACCGTGTGCGGGAAATGGTCACCCTGTTTGGTATGTGGACAGGATGTACGCTTTGCGGACTCCTTGTCCTTTTCAGTGCGCAGAACATCTTTCTTATGCCCGCGGACTTTGTACTCCCCGGGGAGAGCGCGTTCAGCACCGACGTGCTTGCGCAGAGCGCGGGGCTGCTGCTCGGCATCGCGCTGACCGTGACCGCCGCGGCGGCGCTCTACCGCGGCGCCCGGAAAATGCCGCGGCCCCTTGCGGCAGGGGCGCTCTCCGCGGCGCTGCTTGCGGAGGGGGTACTACAGACCGCGCAGATACTGCAGTTCCTCAGTGCGCGGCGCGTCATCCGGCCCGGGCCCCTGCTCTTCCGCTTCTTCAGTACGCTGCTGAATCATAGCATATATGTCAATTATCTCATGATCGGCATCGGGGTTTTGGTGATTTTTGCGAGTTTTTTGGTCAAAAAAAGTGACTTTTTTGCGTTTCGCAATCCGGCGGAACTGCGGAAGTACAAGGCATCCCGGGCGGCGGATCTGAGGCGGCGCGTACTTGCCGCGGCTTCTCTTGCGTTTGCGCTCTTCAGTCTGACCGCGCTCAAGGCCTGGCACGAAAAAGAAGTGACGCTGTCCCCCGCGGAACCCATGGAGATCGCGGGGAATGAAATCCGCATACCGGTGACGCGGATCGAGGACGGCCATCTGCACCGCTTTGCATGGAACGCGCCGGACGGCACGGAACTGCGCTTCATCGTGATAAAGAAAAGCGCGGCCGCGTACGGGGTCGGCCTCGACGCCTGCGACATCTGCGGGGACACGGGCTACTACGAACGGAGTGACGGCGTGGTCTGCCGTCTCTGCGATGTGGTGATGAACAAAGCGACCATCGGCTTCAAGGGGGGCTGCAATCCGGTGCCCCTTGAGTACCGTATGCGCAATGCATTCATGATCATCAATCTTGCGGATCTGGAAAAAGAAAAAGGACGGTTTAAATGATAGTCCGAATGCTGCGGCGCGGCATAACACGGCAGCGCGGAAAAATGTATCTGGCGGCGGCAACGATCGCGCTCGGCGCGTCACTGGTCACCGCGATGCTCACCGTGCTCTTCGATGTTGGTGACAAGGTGAACAAGGAATTGAAAACCTACGGCGCGAATATCAACGTTATGCCGCAGGGCGCGTTTCTTATGAGCGGCTTGTATGGGCTGCAGGAGGGGGCCGGGGTATCGGATACTTTTTTGCGCGAAGATGAAATCGGCAATATCAAAACTATTTTCTGGGCGTTTAACATTCTCGACTGCGCGCCGTATCTGTCAATCAACAATGATGATGGTATTACGGTGACGGGAACCTGGTTTGAAAAAGCAATAACGCTTCCGACCGGGGATGCGTTTGTTACCGGCGTCCGTCATTTGAAAACCTGGTGGGATATCGACGGCGAGTGGGCCGATGATGAGAGCGCTTCCGCAATGGCGGGCGCGGAGGCCGCGAAAAAACTCAAGCTCAAAGCGGGGACTGAGATCACGCTGAACGGCGCGGACGGCGCGGCAATCACTTTTACGGTGAAAGGCATTTTCCATGCGGGCGGCGCGGAGGATAGCACCGTGTACCTTCCGCTTGCCGCCGCGCAGCGCCTCGCGGGGAAAGAGGGCCTCTTTCAGCGCCTCGAAGTGAGCGCGCTCACCACGCCGGATAACGACCTTGCGCGCCGCGCCGCCGCGGACCCGTCGAGCCTCTCTATCAAAGAGTGGGAGACCTGGTACTGCACCGCGTATGTGAGCGCGATCTGCTATCAGATTGATGAGGTGCTCAGCGGCGCGGTGTCGAAGCCGGTGCGGCAGGTGTCCGCGTCCGAGGGGACTATCCTCGAAAAAACAACGCTGCTCATGCTGCTCATTACGGTAGTGAGTCTCGCCTGCTCCGGCCTCGGCATATCGAACCTGGTGACCGCGCAGGTACTGGAACGCGCGCAGGAGCTGGGGCTGCTCAAGGCAGTGGGCGCGCAGGACGCGGCGGTCTCGGCGCTCGTGCTCTGCGAGGTGCTTCTGGTGTCGCTTGCGGGCGGCGCGGTCGGCTTTTTTTGCGGTATTGGTTTCGCGCGGATAATCGGCGTGACGGTCTTTGCGTCAGCGGTGCAGGTGAAACCCCAGGTGCTGCCGGTTACCGCGGCGCTCATGTCACTGGTGACTCTCGCGGGGAGTATACCGGCGATACGGCTGCTGCTTAAGATGCGTCCGGCGGAGGTGCTGCATGGCAGGTGAGGTGTGTGTGGACGGTGGACGAGTGGAGGGTGCATGAAGAATAAACGGTTTTTTGTGCGAATGCTTTTTAAGGCGTTCTTTTTGCAGCGGGGGCGTATGGGGACGGCGCTCCTGGCGATGACGCTGGGGGCCGCGGTTCTGTCGGGGCTGGTCACCTTGAGCCGTGATATACCGCGGCAACTGGGGCGGGAGTTTCGCTCGTATGGGGCAAACCTCGTGCTCGTGCCCGCGGGGAACCGCGGCTTCTTTACGCGGGCAGACCTGCGCCGCGCCGGGGCGCTCCTGCCGCAAGGGGCCCTGCTCGGCGTAACGCCCTGGCGCTACCGTCAGGTGAAAGTGAACGAGCAGCCGCTTATGGCCGCGGGCACCGACTTCGCGGCGGTGCGGCACACGAGCCCGTACTGGCTCGTTCACGGCAGCCTGCCGCGCGAGAGGGACGAGGCGCTGCTGGGTGAGGAAGCGGCGCGGCTGCTCCGTCTCGCGCCCGGGGGCGTTTTTGCCATCGGCAGCCGCGCCTTCACCGTCGCGGGTACCCTCGGTACCGGCGGCGCGGAGGAGGGCTTCATCCTGCTCACGCTCGAGGGCTTCGCGGCGCTTGAAAGCGCTTCGCTCGACGGCGCCGCCGGCGAGGACGCCGCTGAGGGCGGCAGGTTCGACGCGGCGGAGTGCAGCCTGACGCTTGGCCCCGCAGATCTTGACGCCGCCGCGGCGCGGGTGAACGCCGCCGCCCTGGGGCTCGAGGCGCGGCCGGTGAAGCGGCTCGCGGTGTCCGAGGGGGCCGTGCTCGCAAAACTGTCCGCCCTCATCTTGCTGGTCACCGTGATCGTGCTCCTCCTCGTGTTGATCTGCACGGCCACCACGATGCTGGCCATTGCCGCGGAGCGCCGGCGCGAGATAGGGCTGCGCAAAGCGCTCGGCGCGTCGGGGCGGGATCTCGCGCTGGAGTTTTTTTGCGAAGGCGGCCTGCTCGGTTTGACGGGCGGGCTTCTGGGCAGTATCGCGGGCTTTGTGTTCGCGCAGCAGATCGCGCTGCGGGTCTTCGGCAGGCCCCTTGCATTCGCCGCGCTTACCGCGCCGCTCACGGCGCTTGCCTGTCTTGCGCTTGCCCTTGCCGCGTCCGCGTTTCCGGTGCGCAGCGCGGCGCAGGTGGAGCCTGCAATCGTATTACGGGGAGAGTAAGGAGGTATGATGCATTTACTTGAACTACGAAACGTTTCAAAAACGTACGGCAGCCTGAAGGCGCTCGACGCCATCAATCTTTCGGTGCGGCAGGGCGAGTGGCTCGCCATTATGGGACCCTCCGGATCAGGCAAAACGACGATGATGAATATTGTCGGCTGCATGGACAGGCCGAGCGCGGGGCAGGTTTTTTTGGAAGGGACCGACATCGCGCGCGAGAGCGCGAAGAATCTCACGGTGATCCGCCGCGATACCATCGGCCTTATCTTTCAGCAGTTTCATCTGGTGCAGTATCTGTCCGCGCTCGAGAATGTCATGGTCGCGCAGTACTATCACAGCAGGACGGACGAGAAGGAGGCGCTCGCCGCGCTCGCGCGGGTCGGGCTTGCGGATCGGGCAAAGCACCTGCCGCGCCAACTGTCCGGCGGCGAGCAGCAGCGGGTCTGCATAGCGCGGGCGCTGATCAACTATCCGCGTTTAATACTTGCTGACGAACCGACCGGCAATCTTGACGAGGCAAACGAAAAGATCGTGATCACCTTATTGAAAGAACTGCACGCGGAAGGCAGCACCATCATCGTGGTGACGCATGATCCGGAAGTGGCGCAGGATGCGGAGCGCACGGTCGTACTCGAACACGGCCGCATCGTAAAGGAGTACTATCATGACAAAAAAGAATGACCGCGGCCGGCGGGCCGCGCTGCTTTGTGTTGTGTGTGCGGCGCTTGCAAGCGCGGCGCATATATGCGCGGCGCTTGCGGGCTGCGCACAGAAGCCCCTGCGGGACGGAGTCTATTCCGGGAAAAGCAGCCCGGACGACCGCGGCGCGTGTGGTGAGATCACAATCACCATTTCGCGCGGCGTGGTCACCGGCTGCGAATATGTGACGCGGCAAAAAGACGGTACCGTAAAAGACGAGCAGTACGGTAAGGTGAACGGCGTCATCTCCAACGCGGACTACTACGAGAAGGCGCAGCGCGCGGTGCGGGCTATGTCCGCGTACGCGGAGCGCTACGCAAAAACAGGCAGCCTCGACGCGGTCGAGGCCGTGAGCGGCGCCACTATCGCATGGAATCAATTCAGGGAAGCGGCGGCGGACGCACTGTCCGCCGCACACTAATTGATTGAAGGAGGTTTCCTATGGAAAGGAAATCATTGTTGTTCCTGGCTTTGACTCTGGCGGGCCTTGCCTGCCTTCCCGCGTTTGCGGAAGAGTCTGAAGGCGGCGGTATAGGACTGTCGCCTGGCCTGGAACTCGGATTCGGCAATGCTGCGGATAAAGCAGCATTCAGTCTGAAGCCCGGCATCGTGTACGAACACTCGTTCGGCAGTTTTGATCTGTCAGGCGAGTTCGACTGGATAGTCACCTTTGACGATCCGGCGGCGCACGATCTCTACCTGGAGGTGGAGGCAGGATACCAGCTCCGCCTGGGCGAGGCAAGCGTACTGTCATTCATAGTGAATAACACGAATGACACGTTTCGATTGGCGCCGTCACTGGAGGACGGCGAGACGCACAACGGCGTCCTCGAACCAAGCGTACTCTTTACGCAGACCTTCGGTTTTGGTGACCTGTACGGACAACTCGGCTTTCCCTTCACCTATCTGAGCGGCGTGGAAGATGAGCGTCTGATGGACAGTTATCTGACTATCGGTTGGAATGCTGACTTTGGGTTAGGTCTTGAATGTACCGCGACGTACAACATCGATCCGGAGCGAACCTTGAGCGAGTTCGGGGCTGTCCTGAGTTTCGAGAAAGGCATTTTTTACGCGGAAGCGGAGTGCCTTGCGGACAAGGGGTTCAAAAACTTCGCGATTAACCCGGAAGTGGATGTTACGCTCGGAGACTGGACACTGATACTGCGCGCCGAACTGGTGTTCCCGGACGAGGGGGAGGCGGAGTACGCTCCCTTCGTGGGGGTGCGGTACTCACTGTAACGGGGGGGGGGGGCGACCGTCACTCCGCGGCTTGGAAACGGGACCGAGCGGCGTTAGCGCCGCTCGGTTCGTAGAACTGCTTCATGCGCCAGAGAACCACTCACTTGCCATAGGTAAATGAAACCTCACGAACAGGAAGAAGCAACCGCAAAGGCAAACAAGGCGCGGAAGGAAAACCGCCCCCGGCGCCTGCATCCCTGAAAAAATCAACGCCCTCCCAATACCTCTTGCTGTCTATGGCAGTACGCAGTGAGGGCGGTCTTCATGTTCGATAGCCGTTGTTTCAATAAAACTTTTTCTGAAGGGTTAATGCCAGGCACGGTTAGGGCGC
>JAISTO010000108.1 GCA_031272575.1 Treponema sp.
GATCGGCAGTTCGAAAAACTCGAACGGCTTCAGGAGCGAAACGAAAAACTCGTCGGGGGCTTGAGCAACTCGGTGGGGGAACTCATCGAGACCCTCGTTGCGGGCAGGCTCTGGGAGAAATTCAAAGACACTCCCTATAGCCACCTTGGACGGGCGTATCGGCGAGTGCAAATCTTTGACGGTAATCGGGAAGTCGGGGAGATCGACATACTGCTTTCCGACAGCGACCTGTGTATGGCGGTGGAAGTCAAACGGGAGCCGATACTGCGGGACATAGACCACCACCTCAAGCGCATGGAACTTATCAGGAAGTATCCGCCTGCCGAGACGATAGGCAAGAAACTGGTGGGGGCGGTGGCAGGCGGCTTTGTGCCTGCGGAGGTGCGGGACTATGCGCATGCGCAGGGTTTTTTCGTCTTAACCTTTGAACCGTGCGGCGTCTTGCGCCGCACACGTAAATCGAACCCGAACTTGTTCGGGCGGAGTTTGAACGGCGAGTCGGTATCTCTGGCCGAGCCGCCCGAGGGTTTCAAAGCCCGCGAGTGGTAGGCGGCGCTGCGTAGTGCGGATTCCCGCGTCAGACCATCTGGTCAGCGTGGCGTGGTACTACAGCAATTCCGGCTGCGCGACCCACGCTGTGGGTGGGAAGGCGGCGAACCTGGCGGGGCTGCACGACATGAGCGGGAACGTGTGGGAGTGGTGCTGGGACCACTGTCAACAAGTTAAGGAAAACAAGACCGTCATTGCCGGGCTTGACATAGTTCGGTTTTAACCGAACTACGCAATCTACTCCTCAAAAGGGCCATTTTGGTAGAGATGCCGCGGTCGAGCCGCGGAATGACGGACGTTCCTATCCACGCGCTCCGCTCACTCACATCCACCCTCAGCCTTCGCATCACTCCCCCTACTCCCTATTCCCTACTCCCTACTTCCTACATGAGAGGGGCGAAGACTCGCAGGAGGTCCTGGAATACCCGCTGGGCGGCGCTGCGGTGGCAGTCGGGGAGGGTGATTTCGCGGCAGTGGGGCAGGGTGTCGAGGAAGTCCTCGCGGACGGAGGCCACGGCGGAGGAGCGGCACATCCAGACGCCGCATTCGAAATGCAGGTAGAGGCTGCGGAAGTCGAGGTTCGTCGTGCCGACCGCGGCGACGATGTCGTCGGAGACGAAGGACTTCGAGTGATTGAAGCCGTCACTGTACTCGTAGACCCGTACCCCCGCGGAAATGAGTTCGCTGTAGTACGAGCGGGACACCACCGCCATGAACCATTTGTCCCAGCGGTGCGGCGTGATGATCCGCACATCGACGCCGCTCTTCGCCGCGAGGCAGAGCGCGCTCAAGAGGTTTTCGTCAACCACAAGGTAGGGCGTGTTGATGTACACATAGCGTTCCGCGTTGTTGATGATTTGGATATACACGTGCTCGCCGACATTTTCCGTGTCGTAGGGGCTGTCGGCGTAGGGCTGGACAAAGCCGTCCGAGGGGGTGGGGCATTCATCAAACTCCCAGGGGAAAAAGAGTTCGAGATTGTCCTGCGCCGCGTGAAAAAGATTCCACATTTGCAAAAAAATCAGCGTGAGCGCCCAGGCCCCTTCACCTTCAAGCATGACGCCGGCGTCTTTCCAATGGCCGAAGCGCGTTTTCACGTTCACATACTCGTCCGCCAGATTGACGCCGCCGGTGAACGCGGTCTTGCCGTCTATGCAGACGATTTTGCGGTGGTCGCGGTTGTTCTGCTGCGAAGAGAGAATCGGCTTAAACGGATTGAACACGATGCACTTGATCCCCTTGACTTCGAGACGGTGCTTGTAATCGACGGGCAGAGTCATAATCGAGCCGATGTCGTCATACATCAATCTGACGTCGACGCCGGAGGCGGCTTTGCGTTCAAGGATGTCTATCGTGCGATCGAGAATGTCCCCGGGACTCAAAATGAAAAATTCAATAAAGATATATTTTTCCGCTTTTTCCAGTTCGGTAAACATACGCGCGAAAAACGCTTCGCCCGACGAAAAGTAGGCCGCCTGTGTATGCGTGAAGAGCGGGAAGCCCGCGCGCTCCTGCAAATAGCGCGCCTGCTTTTCGTGGTCGGGGCAGGCCGCATGGAT
The DNA here is from genome assembly GCA_031272575.1 of Treponema sp. Taxonomy (GTDB): domain Bacteria; phylum Spirochaetota; class Spirochaetia; order Treponematales; family Breznakiellaceae; genus JAISTO01. The sequence continues at coordinate 2,109 of JAISTO010000108.1, forward strand.
TTCCGGCAGGCGGTCGCCGCAGAGGCGGTAGAACGCTTTTGCGCGCTCGTCGCTTGCGTTCATTAGGCGGATGCGTTTTTTCGAATCGGTCTGGGAATGAATGACGATGTAGATGAGCCCGCCGAAAATGGGAAACAGCAGAATCAAAAATATCCACGTGAGTTTGTACGCGGGCTTTTCTTTTTTGTTGAGGATATAGAGGCATACGATGATGGAAACGCCGGTGAGCCCGGTGTGGACATATTTGAAGGTGCGGATAGAACTGGTCGGCAGGATAATGATCACCGCGATTTGGACGAGGAGGATGAAACAGACAAAGAGCCGGCGGCGGAAGATCAGCCACATCCAGCGTTTGAGATTGTTCATGCTATACAGGCCAGGGACCGGCCCCCTCCCTGACGAGCGCGGGCTCGCCATCGCGCAGATCGAGGATGGTGGAAAAAAGGCGCTCGCGCTCTTCCCCCGGATCGAGGATTAGGGTGATGGCGGGGATAGCCTCGAGTTCCCAGCCCCCATCGAAGAGGTCGGCGACGTTGTCGCTGGCGATTTCATCATCAATGGCGGCGTCGTCTTGCCACGCCGCCGCCATGCTCCGCTTCGCCGTGATCCCGTAGAGGGGGCGCCCCAGCGCGGCCACGAGCGCCGCCGGCACCGGATGGTCCGGCAGGCGGAGCGCGATCTCGGCGCGCTTCAGGCCGAGGGCCTTTTCCGTGCCCGGCAGGGTCCGCAGGAGGAAGGCATAGGGCCCCGGGCTTAAGCGCTTTATCTGCCTGAAGCAGCGGTTCCCGATGGCGCAGAACTCGCTTACCTGCGAGAGCCCCGCGCAGATGAGGGTGAAGTGCCCCTCGTCCCTCGCGCCGGAGAGCCCGCGCAGGCGCTTCAGCCCCTCCCGCGACTCCATCGAACATACCACGCTCCAACTGGTGTCCGTGGGGATAGCGGCCAGCCCCCCATCTTCCAGGATATGCGCCGCCCGCCTGAGTATGCGGTCGTCGATATTGCGCGGAACGACATACTCTATCATACAGGGTAGTATAACATAGAGGCGGGCGTGTCCGCAAGTCATTCTGAGAGGAGTGGATAAACTCATATTTCCTTTTGAAAAAGCCGATAAAAGAACCGTAGGGGTATAAGTATGAGAAAAATCATCATTGTGCTTGGCACAGTGCTCTGCTCGTTCCTTTTTCTGAACTTTGAAGGGGCGGGCGCGCCTGCGGGCCGGGGGGAACTTCCCGAAAACGGCTACTACGTGGCGACGAACGATTTTCCGCGAAACACGATTGTCGAGGTGACGAACCCGGTGACCAACCGCAGCGTACGGGCGCGGGTCTACGGAACGCTGGAAGGTCCGGCCGGACTTACCGCGAAACTTTCGCGCGAGGCGGCCGCGGCCATAGGACTCGAAACCGCCATTACCGGCAGAATCCGCATCGAGCAGTTTTCTGAGCGGCGCGCCGACACCGCGCTGGGGCCGGCTTCCGGCGGAGCCGCGGCCGATCCGGACCGGAACCCGCAGGCGCAGGTAATCGCGAACGCGGCTTCTCCTGTTCCGGACAGTCCCTACTACGCGGAGGCGCTGCCCCGCACACAGACGCCGGACACGGGCATCCGCAATGTGCCGCAGGGCTTCGAACCCCCGGCGCCGTACACGCCCGCGCCGCCGGCCGTCACCTATACGCCGCCGGTACCTCCCACCCCCGCGCCGGAGCGCGCCGAAACGTCCGCGCCGCTGCAGGAGCCGCAGGCGAACCGCGTCTTTTTGCCGGACATTCCATCGCCTGACAGTCGAAATTCTAACGTAAGGCCGGAAACTTCAATGTCGGTCAGAAATCCGACGCAGGGTCGAGAAACTACGCAATTACCCCTGCCGCAGAGCCGCTCTTACGGCCAGGCGGAGGCGTCGGTGACGCCGCAGAGTCCCCGCACTACGCAGATACGCATCGAGGAGCCGCAGGTTCCCGCGCCGTCCTACAGCGCGCCGGAGGTGAGCATAAGGGAGACGCCGCAGATTCGGCAATTGCCCGCGGCCCACCCCAGGGAAACGCCGGAAATATCGACGCCGTCAGGTACGCCGCGGGCGGCATCTTCAGGCGCGGCATCGGGCGCGGGCATTGCGGAGGGGCCCTCGTATTCGGTACGGACGCCGGAACGCGCCGAAGCCTACGGCGGCGCGGCCCGTCCCCAGCCGCGGGTTTCCGTCAACATTGACGAGGGGCCCAGTATTCCTGCCCCGACTCCGCCGGAAACGCCGGAGGTCTCGTATTCCAGGACAACGCCCCGCGCCGCGGGCACAAACATGGCGGAGGCCCTTTCACCTTCAAGCCCGCCCCCGGCTGCGCCCCCTGATCGTCCCGAAGCCTACTACGGGGGCGTCTCGCGCGGCGCGAACGGAAGCGGGAATGTCACCATAAACGAGGACCCGCGCATGCCCGCGCGCCCCGCGCCGGAGACGCCCGAAGCCTACTACGGCGGGCGAAGACCTGCCGCGCAGTCCGGCGGGCCGGTCAACATAAGTGAAACACCGACCCTGCCCGCGCGCCCCGCGCCGGAGACGCCCGAGGCTTACTACGGCGGGCGAAGACCTGCCGCGCAGTCCGGCGGGCCGGTCAACATAAGCGAAACGCCGACCCTGTCCGCGCGCCCCGCGCCGGAACGTCCCGAGGCGTACCGCGCCTCGGGCGCCAACTCCGCGGGAGGGGGCGCGCTCGATATTACCGAGGCGCCCTCCCTGCCCGTGCGCCCCGCGCCCACGCCGCCGGAGCCGCCTGAAACGTCCTATGCGGCGGCGCTGCCGGACGGCGCGGAGGTCGGCGAGATCACGGATACGCCCGCGCTGGTCATCGCGCCCCCCCCTCCCCCGCCTGCCCCGCCGGAAACATCCGGGGCGGCGGCGCTGCCTGAGGGGGCGGCGCTCAGCGAGATCACCGAGACGCCCGCGCTTGCCGCGCGCCCCGCGCCCCCGGCCCCTGTCCGGCCCGACGCGCACAGCCCCCTGCGCGCGCCTGAGGGTACCGATTTAAGAACGGTAAGTGATATACCCGGCTGGGAACTCCCCAACCAGGGGGTCAGCGCTTCGGGCGCGGAGACCGACGCCATAGCGCGGGGCCCCGGGGAGACAGCGCCGGGGGCGGTGCGGGACCTGCCCGGCTGGGAACTTCCCAACCAGGGGGGCAGCGCTTCGGGCGCGGAGGCGCTCGGCATCGCCAAAGTGCCGCGTAACAGCGAGACTAACATTGACGCGAGTCCCACGCCGGGGGCGCTGAGACCGGCGGAACGGCCGGAAACGCTTACGGTGCCGGGTACTATGCTCAAAAGTGAGTACATGCTTGTGCCCGCCGGTGAACGGCCGCCGCCTTTCACGTTGACCGAGGCCCTGCCCGCTGAAGACACGGACGCGCAGAAACCGGGCGCCCAGCCTGACACTGCCGCGCCTTCCGCGCCTTCCGCGTCGAGCACCCGCGTACCGCTCGTCAGGGAGTTGGAACGGGGAAAGTATTACCTGCAACTGGCCGCGATGAGCAAGATGGAAAATGTCGAGGCCGAGTTGGCCCGCCTCGGCTCGACCGCGCTGCCCGTTAAGGTGCAGAACGCGGGGAGCGAGGTCCAGCCCGTGTACCGCATCCTGATAGGGCCGGTGAACCTGGGCGAGAGCGGCGCGCTCCTCCAGCAGTTCAAGGTTTCAGGCTACAGAGACGCCTTCGTAAGGAGCAACTAGCCGGCGGGGATGCTGATCAGTCCAGACGCTGAAGCAATCCTTTTGCCTCGATGTTGTCGGGGTCCAAACTGAGCACGTAGCGCACGACCCGCCGCGCGTCCCCCTCGCGGTGCAGAGCCCTGAGGCACTGCGCTATGCGTAGCTGCAGGCGCGCGGCCTGCTTCCCCTTCCCCCGCAGCGCGCCGCCCGCGGTCAGTACAGAGGCAGCCTGCTCGTAGCGTTCGAGCGCTCCGGCAAAGGCCCCGCGGTACTCCTCGGCCGCGCCGGTATTCGCCCAGACCGTCCAACTCCGCTCCGCCGCGGGAACTTCCGCAAGAAGGGCCTCGGCCTCGCTCTGCCGGCCCTGGCGGAGCAGCGCGATGGCCTGGTACTCGGCGAGCCAGGCCCCCCCTGTCCCCGCCCGCGCCGCGTTTGCGAGCAGGCGGTCAAGGTCATCATACCTATGCTGATACTCGAAATACCAGGCAGCCCAGCGGCAGAGGGCCTCGTTTTGCGGATATTTCCCCAAAAGGAGCCAGACTTCCGGCGCCGCCCGCTCCGGCGGGACCGTCTCGGTACGCCTGCGCAGGATTTCAAGATTGACAAGCGCCTCGCCGCGCCAGGCGCTCTCTTCGAGGATGGCAAGCGCCTCGGCCGCCGGGAGGAGACGGCTGTAACGGATAAGGCCATGGAGCCCCGCCTCCCTCCCATAAGGCCCCAAATCATCCTCGGAGAGGAGGGAAAAAAGGGCCTCGAGCAGGGCTTTTTTCTGCCCACCCTCCCCCTTCGCCGCGGCGGCGCTGTTGTAGAGGCTCCGTATGCGGATAGTCCTGTCATCCTGATCGCTGAGCGCCTCCCACACCTCGAGCGCGTCCGCCTGAGCGCCGGCCTTGTAGAGGGCCGCCGCCCGCAGTTCGAGGTCCTCCGCGCTGGAGGAGGAGGCCAGGAGTTCCGCCGCGCGCGCGGGACGCCCCTCGCTGTAGAGGAGGAGCGCGGTAAAGCGGCGCAGCGAGGGGTCGATTTCCGCCGCCGCCAGGGCCTCGGCGCGCCGCACCGCCTCGCCGCGCTCCCCCTCGAAGATGCGCAGCAGCAGGCTGTCGATGCGGAGCGCGCTTTTGCGCGGCTCGCTGAGGGGGAAGAGCGGCAGGGCTTCGTCGAGGAGGGCCTTGCCGCCCGGCGCGCGGGACGCTCTTTCGGGGCTCGAAAAATCGCCGGCAAGCACACGGGCGCAGAACGCGGCTTTTGTAAGATTCGGGGAAACAAGGCCGTTCGCCGCCGCGCTTAGTTCCGCGGCGCTGCCGCTGAGCGCGAAGGCTTCCGCGGCAACAGCGGCGATCTGTTCCGCGTAGGGGTAGCGCGCCAGCGCCGCCCTGGCCGCGGCCGCGTAGTCGGGGCCGTAACCGGTACCCTCGAGCGCGAGGGTGCGGCGGCGCTTCAGGAGCGAGAGCGTCTCCGGCAGGCCGCCGGCCCTTTTTTCGAGCCAGAGAAACTTTTCCGCAATGCCTTCGGCGTCGACGCCGCGCCCGACCAGTTTGTCAAGCGCGGCCAATTCTGAACCGAACGTGCGGGGCTTCAGGGCGCCCTGAAGCACACGGAAGAGGACAAGCCCGCAGAAGGAAGCGCCGAGCAGCGCGAGAACGGCGCATACTATCCCCTTGAAGGGCCGGGTCACTCGCGGATGTCCTCGATCTGCGCGCCCGGCACCTCTTTTGCGGCCTCTTCCACCTCCGCGCGCGAAAGCCTTTCAATCTTGCAGGTACCCTTAAAGCGGCTGAGATCGTCCCCCTCGCTCGTCACGAACGAGACGATGTTACCCCCTCGGGCCGCGACGGCGCCGGCAAAGCGCGCCAGTTGCCCGATCTGCTCGTTCATCGACAGGGTGATACGGACGCCCTTCCGCCGCGCGCCGAAGGCCCGCACAAACACGCGGAACAGGTCGCTGTCGGTGATAATGCCGACGAGCAGGTCGTCCCGCATAACCGGCAGGCACCCGATCTTGCGATCCGCCATGATCCGGGCAGCCTCCTCCACGACCTCGTTTTCGGCGACGGTGATTACGTCCTTCACCATTACCTCTTTTACCTGCATCTGCGAAAGGAGGTAACTGATCTCGTACATATCGAGACTCGTCGCGGGCGAGGGGCCGGCCTTGATAAGGTCGGCCTTGGTGACCAGCCCCACCAAGCGGTCGCCAACGCGGTCGCTTTGGCGATCGCCAAAGCGACCGCGTTTCAGCACCGGCAGGTGGCCGACTTTTTCTTTCGCCATAAGCGCCCTTGCCTCGTTGATTGACAACTCAGGCTCCACAAAAACGGGATTTTTCGTCATAACACGTGATACTATCATCATTTACTCCATAGCGTATGATACCCGGATGTAAATGAAATTGCAAGCGGCAGGGGGTGGGGGAGTAGGGAGTGGGGAGTGGGATGCTCGCCGCTTGTGGGGAGCGAGACTCCGCGCTTAAAGCGCGGAGTGACGAAGGCGGTTCGTCATTCCGCGGCTCGACCGCGGAATCTGGCGGCGTTTACGCCGCTCGCAGGGGGAGCGAGACTCCGCGCTTAAAGCGCGGAGTGACGAAGGCGGTTCGTCATTCCGCGGCTCGACCGCGGAATCTGGCGGCGTTTACACCG
>JAISTO010000013.1 GCA_031272575.1 Treponema sp.
ACACGAATTTACACGAATATTACTCTTAATAAAATTCGCGTTCATTAGCATAATTCGCGGTTAAATTCTTAAAATCCTGTTTCTTCAGAGTGGGCTAAAGATATGGGACAAGTTTAGCCCCAAAGGGTGGGATACCCCTACTTGACAAAAAATTTGTGCATCTATATACTTATACTAAAGTTATGCATCCGTGGCCCCTTCGTCTATCGGTTAGGACATGAGATTCTCAATCTTAAAAGAGGAGTTCGATTCTCCTAGGGGCCGTATCTATCAATCTAAAGGAAAAACATGGCGCATTGCGTGGTACCGGAGGCCGAGGCGCTTCTGGACAAAGAGTTTCCCGTGCTCGACAAGGGCTTTGTCAGGCTGGTGGATTACCTGGGCGGGGACGAGCGGGTCGTGCAGGCCGCGCGGGTTTCTTACGGGGAGGGGACGAAAAGTTACCGCGAGGACGCGGCGCTGATCGACTACCTGTTGCGGCACCAGCACACGAGCCCCTTCGAGCAGGTGCAACTTACCTTTCATGTCAAACTGCCCATCTTCGTGGCGCGGCAGTGGATCCGGCATCGCACCGCGCGGGTCAACGAGATATCCGGCCGCTACTCCCTCATGAAGGACGACTGCTACGTCCCGGCCCTGGGAGATATTGCGCCGCAGTCGGCCGACAACAAGCAGGGCCGCGCGGATGAGGCGCTCGCGCCGGACGAGGCGGCGCGGGTGCGCGAGGCCTTCGCGGCCGGGCAGGAGCGCGCGTACCAGGACTATGCCGCGCTCGTGGAGCGCGGTCTCGCGCGCGAACTGGCCCGTATCAACCTGCCGCTCTCGCTCTACACCGAGTGGTACTGGCAGATTGATCTGCACAACCTCTTTCACTTTCTCTGCCTGCGTCTCGACTCTCACGCGCAGAAAGAGATACGCCTCTACGCGGAAGTCCTGCTCGCTATCGCGAAGGCGGTAGCGCCGCGGTGCTGCGAGTCCTTCGAGCGGCACCTCCTCGGGGCCGTGCGCTTTTCGCGGGAGGAGTTTGCGGAACTGCGGCGCCGCCTCGCGGGCGGGGCCGGGGACGAGGGCTGTCTGCTTTCGGGTAAGGCACTGGACAGATTCACGGAAAAAATGCATACTGGTATACAGAGGTAATTATGACAGGACCAATTCTGGTAGTGCTCGCCGCCGGCATGGGAAGCCGGTACGGCGGCCTTAAACAAATGGACAAACTGGGCAGTTCGGGCGAGACCCTGCTCGACTACTCGGTGTTTGACGCGCGGCGCGCGGGCTTCGAAAAAGTCGTCTTCATTATACGCGAGTACATGAAGGACGACTTCTTGTCGCAGGTAACGGATCGCATGAAGGGCCTGCGCTTCGACCTGGCGTTTCAGGAACTTGACCGGCTCGTGCCGCCGGATGTTTTCGCGGCCTTCGAGCAGGCAGGCCGCACGAAGCCCTGGGGCACCGCGCACGCGCTGCTCTGCGCGGCGGACTTCATCGACGCGCCCTTCTGCGTCATCAACTCGGACGACTTCTACTCGCGCGAGGCCTTTGCCGCAATGGGCCCCTTTTTGCAAAAGCAGCCGGTCAGCGAAGGCGCCATCGTCCCCTACGCGCTCGAAAAAACGCTGTCCCCGCTGGGCACCGTTACCCGCGGCATCTGCGGCATCGAGGGGGATCGCCTCGTGTCGGTCGAGGAACTCCTCAACATCGAAAAAAAGGACGGCGCGATCTTCAACACGGAGCCTGACGGGTCAAAGAGGCCCCTCGCGCCTGACACGCCGGTGTCCATGAACTTCTGGGGTTTCCCCCAGCGCATCCTCGCGGACTTCCGCGCGTACTTCAACGACTTCATCGCGGAGGCGGCCGGGGACCCGGCAAAGAACCTCAAGGCCGAATGCTACATCCCCCGCGCGGCAGATCACTTTATCCGCTCCGGGGCCATCACCATACGGTCGCTTCCGGCAAAGGCCGACTGGTTCGGTGTCACCTACAAAGAGGACAAGGGCACCGCCATTGCCCGCCTCCGCGCGCTGGTCGACGCGGGCGTGTACCCCGAGCGGCTCTGGGGATAGGAGTTCGCGGCCCTACTTGCGGCCCCTACTTGACAAAAAAACCCCGAATCAGCATACTACACTCACCGCTCCTTGTGGGGCGGCTATTCCTCTTTGCCTGCCGGAGTGAAAGGCAGGCCTGCGCGGGGGTTTTCCTTCGCGCATGAAAGTCCGTAAGGAGGACCAATGCGTCAGTACGAACTGACGGTCATCTTCCCTATCGAAGATGACCTGCAAAAGGCGGGCCGGGAGCAACTTTTGAGCGATCTCGGCGCGAACGGGGCCGAGATCATCAAGACCGACGAAAAAGGCGATCGGGATCTGGCCTACGAAATCAAGAAGAGGCGGCGCGGCAAGTACGTGCTCTTCACCATCAAGACCGAGCAGGAGTCGCTCAAAACCTTCGACCGGCTCTTCAAACTCAACGCGAACCTGCTCAAATACCTGTTTGTGCGGGTAGAGGAGCCAAAACATGGCTGATATCAATCATGTAGTGCTCGTGGGGCGGCTCACGCGGGACGCGGAGTTGAAGTACACGGCAGGCGGGCAGGGGGTTAGCAAGTTTTCCCTTGCCATCAATCGGCGCAAGAAAAACGGCGATGTCTGGGAGGACGAGCCGAACTTTTTCGACATCGTGCTCTGGGGCAGGCAGGCCGAGGCCCTGAGTCAGTATCTCCAAAAGGGGAAGACGGTGGGCATCGAGGGGGAGTTGCGCCAGGATCGCTGGCAACAGGATGGCCAGAACCGCTCGAAGGTCGAAATTGTGGCGAACAATGTCCAACTTCTCGGAGGCGGGCAGGGCGGCGGCCAGGGGGCAGCCTCGGGCGGCGGCTACAGCGGCCCCTACCGCGGAGGCGGCGCGCAGGGGGGCGGCGCGTACGGCCCCGCGCCTCAAGGGCCCGTACCACAGGGGCCCGCGCCCCAGGGCGGCGCCCCGGAAGGGGCAGGCGAAGATTCCTTCGCCGACGATATTCCTTTTTAGGCACAGGAGCACAGAATGGCTGAAGAACGAATCGAAACCAACGACAGGCCGCCCGCGCCGGAGCGCACGCGGCCCGAACACGAAGGCCGCACGGACGCGGCAGAGGGGCGCGAAGGGCGCGTCGACGCGGGCGAGGGGCGCACCGAGACGCGCGAGCAGCCGGTCCGCGAGGGCCGCTATGGCCAGCGGGGCCCAAGCCGCTACGGGCAGCGGGGGCCTTACCGCCCGGATCGGGGCGGCGATCGCGACAACCGCGACGGGGAAGGCGGCCGGCCCGGCAAGGGCGGCAAAGTCTTCTTCAAAAAGAAGGTATGCAGGTTCTGTACGCAGAAACTCAAAATTGACTACAAAGAGCCTGACTCGCTGCGGCGTTTCATCACCGAACGGGGGAAAATTCTCCCGCGGCGCATCACCGGCACCTGCGCGAAGCATCAGCGGGCGCTGGCGGCGGCGATCAAACGGGCGCGTATCCTCGCGCTGCTCCCCTTTGTGGCAGAGTAGGAGGCAGGCATGAAAGTCATCCTGAATAAAGACCTGTCCCCCCTCGGCGAAGAGGGGGATGTCAAAGAGGTCGCGAAGGGCTATGCCCGCAACTACCTGTTCCCGCGGGATATCGCGGTCCCCTACAACGAGCGCACGGCGAAACTTTTCGAGGCCCGCCGCGAGGCAATCGAGGCGCGCAAAGCGCAGAAGCGGCTTGACGCGTCCAGCCTGAAAGACCGCATCGAGGCGCTCAATGTCCTGGTGAGTATGCCCGCGGGCGCGAACGGCAAACTGTACGGCGCGGTCACCGCTCAGACGATTGCGGATGAGTTGGGCAAACGCGGCTTCTCTATCGAGCGCAAGCGCATAGAGTTGCCCGGCAACAGTTTCAAGAACGTGGGCAAGTACAAGGTGACGGTCAAACTCTACGAGAACTCCGTCGCCGAACTGCCCATATTGGTCACCGCGCAGGAACTGAAGGTCGAATCGCGGCCCTCCCCGGCGGTGCGCAGCGCCCGTCACAGCCCGGCCGCCCCCCCGCAGGACGCGGCACAGACGCCGCCGGCGTCTGTGCCGGCGGAGCCGGCTGCCGAGGCAACCCCCGCGGCAGAAGCCGCGCCGGCAGAGCCCGCGGCCGAGGCAAGCCCCGCGGCAGAGCCTTATCAGTGACCCCCCTCTCCCCCCAGAGGGGGATTATTACCGCATCCTCCCCTCTGGGGAGGATGACATCTTTCGTGCCCCCCCTACCCCCCCAGAGGGGGGGGAGGGCCGCATCCCCCCTGCGGGGGGGGGGGAGGGACGCCAGGGGTGGAGGTTTTTGGCATGACAAAAAAAACGTTTCCCCTTACGAAGGAGCGCCTCCGTGAAATCGAAAAGCGGTTTCCGACCCCCTTCTACCTGTACGACGAGGGGGCGATACGGAAAACGGCGCGCCGTTTCCGCGCGGCCTTCAGCATCTTGCCCGCGTACAAGGAGCACTTCGCGGTAAAGGCCCTGCCCAACCCCGCGATCCTCCGCATACTGGCCGGGGAGGGGCTGGGCGCGGACTGCTCGAGCCTGGCGGAACTCGTGCTCGCTGAGCGGGCGGGGCTGCGCGGCGAGGACATCATGTTCACCTCAAACGAGACCCCCTCGGCTGAATTCCGCAAGGCGCGGGAACTGGGCGCGGTTATCAATCTTGACGACATAACGCACATCGCGTTCCTGCAAAAAGCCGCGGGGCTTCCCGGCCTGCTCTCCTTCCGCTACAACCCGGGCCCCCTCAAAGCGGGCAACGCTATTATCGGGAAGCCGGAGGAGGCGAAGTACGGCCTTACCCGGCCGCAGATTCTCGAAGGTTTCAAGATGATAAAAGAGGCCGGGGTGAAACGCTTCGCCCTGCATACGATGGTGGCGTCCAACGAACTGAACATCAATTATCATATTGAAACCGCGCGCATACTCTTTACGCTGGCGGTGGAAATTTTGGAAAAAACGGGCGCCCGCCTTGAGTTCGTCAACCTGGGGGGAGGGCTGGGCATTCCGTACCGGCCGGAGGATGACGCGCCCGACCTCGAGAAAATGTGCGCGGGTATACGCGAGCAGTATGACGCCATCATCGTGCCGGCCGGCCTCGACCCGCTCGGCATTCGCACCGAGTACGGCAGGCCCATCACCGGGCCCGCGGGCTGGCTCGTCGCGAAGGCCATCCACCGTAAGGATATCTACCGCCGCTACATCGGCCTCAACGCGTGCATGGCCGACCTTATGCGGCCCGCGCTCTACGGCGCGTATCACCACATCACGATACCCGGCAAGGAGGGGGCGCCGCTTCAGAGCCCCTGCGATGTGGTGGGGAGCCTCTGCGAAAACAACGACAAATTCGCGGTACAGCGGGAACTGCCTGCCATTGATGTGGGCGAGAGTGACGGGGACTTCGTCGTCATTCACGACGCGGGCGCGCATGGCCGCGCCATGGGCTTTAACTACAACGGCAAACTCCGCTGCGGCGAACTCCTCCTGCGCGAGGACGGCGACATCACCCAAATCCGCCGCCCCGAGACCCTCGAGGACTACTTCGCGACCCTGGAGGGGGTTTGGGATTAGGGACGCATCACTGGTGACCCCTCCCTACCCTCCCCAGAGGGGAGGAGCAAGGCACTACTCCCCCACTCCCCATGCACCTATCGACCCTCGCTCGCTTGCGCCCCGCCCCCGCATCACTCCCCCCACTCTCCACTCCCTATTCCCTACTCCCCAGAAAAAAAACTCTTGCAAAATGGCGGGAAATATACTATAATGTAGTATACCGGTATTCTATCGAGGTGATTACAATGAAGATGACCAAAGCCGCCGCGCTATTCGCGGTGTTTTCCCTGGCCGCTGTCGCGGTGGCCGCTGTCGCGGTGGCCGCTGTCGCGGCCTGCAAAAACACAGTCGCGCCCCCGCGTCCGGATTCCCCTGCGGACTCCCGC
>JAISTO010000042.1 GCA_031272575.1 Treponema sp.
TCGAGGAAGAGCAGCTGCGCCACGACCAGATCGGCCGAAAGGTCGTCGATGCCGCCGTCCAGAAACACGATGCGGTCTTTGAGAAGCCGCGAGTAGATGTCGTAAGACCGCTCCCCGGAGCCGGTGTGCTCGAGCACAACCGGCACGAGGGTGTTCATCTGCGGGTCGAAGGGGGAAACGCGCTCAAGCATGGTCCGCCTCCTCTGAGGCGTAGGCCTCGCTGTACGATTGCTTCGCCGCCTTCGTTACCGTGTTGAGTTCGCTCAGTTTCGCGACCAGTTTGTCCCGAATGAGGGCATTCTTAACCCCTTCGCGGGCCTCGTCATTTTCATAGTAGTCCCGCGCGTTTTTGAGGTAAGAGTCCTCCATCGCCAAGCGCCGCTCGATCTCGGCGTTCACCTCTTCGTCCGTGGCATCCAGCTGCAATTCGGCGACCAGGGCCTTGCGGACCAGATACTCCCGAATATCCTGCGTCGATTTTTCGCGGAGGTGGTCCCGCATTTCGCGCATTTTTTCATCGCCGTCCTGCTCGGACATCATCTTTAACAGGGAGTCCCCATCAATCCCGAAGTTCTCTGCGATATGCTCCCATTTTTCCATGGACTGCGCGGTGACCATCGAGTTGGGGAGGTCCACCGGCGTGGTCTCGAGGATCGCCTTGATGAAGGCGTTCTGAGCCCGTTCGGCCGTAACGTCTCTCACATGGGCTTCGATCCGCACCCTGATGTTCTTCTTGAGGTCGTCGAGCGTGTGAAAGGCCTCGTCCACATCCTGCGCAAGGTCGTCGTCAAGGTCGGGGAGGTCCTTCACCTTAATCGCCTTTAGGGTGACACGGACGGTTTGTTTTTTAGCGGCCGCTTCGTCCGGGGATACGGCAGCCTGCGCGGCAGCATTTGCGTCCGCGGCCTCGGCATCCTCCTCGATGGTTTTTGAATCCCCCACCTTCATGCCCGCGACTTTGGCGCGGAAACTGCCGTCTTCCCCCTCCGCCGGAAGGCTGAAGGCCATGCCGTCTTGGGCCGTGTCAGGAAGCGGCTCGCCCCGCTCGTCGAGGACGCAGTAGTCCACCGTGACATAGTCGCCTTTTGCCGCGGCCGCCCCCTCCTCTTTGTCGCGGACTATCGCGTTCCGCTCGCGGACTCTTTCCAGTTCCGCCGCGACGTCCTTGTCCGTTACCTGGACGTTGGGCACCTCCACCGTGAGACCCTTCCAGGTCCCCAGCGTGACCTGCGGCATGACATCGTAGGTCATAGAGAAGGTAAAGTCCTTGTCCAGATTGACAACAGGCTTTTCCCCCACTTCGGGCATCGAGTAGACCAGAGGCCGATCCTCTTTGGGCAGTTCGTCCCCATCGAGTACCTGCTCGATGGCCTGCTCGATCAGTTTGCCGGCCGTCTCGTCTTTCAGCGCGTCCCCGTACTTGTTGATCAGGACGCCGCGGGGAACCTTCCCCTTCCTGAAGCCGGGCACCTGGAGCGTCTTCATGTAGCCTGTGACCACATCGTCGTAACAGGCGTTTACGTCCTCCTTGCCGACCGTGAGGGTAAGGAGGAGTGAAGAATGCTCGCGTTTTTCCGTTTTTTTGGTTACAGTCACCGTAGTTCCTCTTTTGGGAAGCCTTGCGAGAGAAGGGACTTGAACCCTTACGCCTGGGGCACCAGAACCTAAATCTGGCGTGTCTGCCATTCCACCACTCTCGCGCGCCGCCCTATGGGATAAGTGTAGCGGGATTGGGGGAAAAGTGTCAAGTAGCCTTGACTCGCGGGCCCTTTTTCACTATAGTAGCCCCATGGCAAGCGGCCCGTTAATCATACAGAGTGACCAGACTATCCTCCTTGACACGCACGCAGAGGAGGCGGAGGCAGCCAGGGCGGCGATCCTGCCCTTCGCGGAACTCGAAAAGTCTCCTGAACACGTGCACACCTATCGCATAAGCCCGCTCTCGCTCTGGAACGCGGCCGCGGCGGGGTTAGAGGCCGCGAGTGTCCGCGAGACGCTCGAGCGCTACAGCCGCTACCCCGTGCAGGAGGGCCTCTTCGACGGGCTCTCCTCCCTCATGGCGCGCTACGGGCGGCTCGTTATGCGGGGGGGCGAGGGGGACAGCCTGCGCCTCGAGGCCGCGGATGAGGCGCTCCGCACCGAGATCGCCGCCTCCCGGCCCCTCCGCAAATACCTCCAGCCGGCGGGGGAGCACTTCGCGCTCGCGCTGCGGGACCGCGGCACCGTGAAGCGGGAACTTATCCGGCTCGGCTGGCCTGTGGCGGACGAAGCGCCCCTCATCGCGGGCGAGGATATGGACATCAGCCTTAAAGAGGGGGCGGGCTTTGCCCCCCGCAACTACCAGCGGGAGGCCGCGGCCGCGGTGCTCGGGTCAGGCGGGCCCGGCTCCGGCTACGGGGTGGTGGTGCTCCCCTGCGGGGCCGGCAAAACGGTCGTGGGTATGTGCGTCATGGCCGCGCTCAAAACCAACACCCTCATCCTCTGCACGAACGCGGCCGCGGTACATCAGTGGATAAGCGAACTCCTCGACAAGACGACCCTGGCCCCCGACGAGATCGCGGAGTACTCAGGCACCCGCAAGGGCACGGCGCCGGTGACGGTGGCCACCTACCAGATCATCACCTGGAGGCCGAAGCGGGAGGAGGTCTTCCCCCACTTCGCCCTCTTCCGCGAGCGCCCCTGGGGGCTGATCATCTACGACGAGGTGCACCTGCTGCCCGCGCCCCTCTTCCGCATTACCGCGGAACTGCAGGCCGTGCGCCGGCTCGGGCTCACGGCCACGCTCGTGCGCGAGGACGGCGAGGAGGACGCGGTCTTCAGCCTGGTGGGGCCGAAGCGCTACGACGCGCCGTGGAAGGACCTCGAGCAGAAGGGCTGGATAGCGAGCGCGTACTGCACGGAGATCCGCATCGCCCTGCCGGAGGAGCTCCGCATACCCTACGCGGCGGCCCCGCCCCGCGAAAAATGCCGTCTCGCCGGCGAGAACCCCCGCAAGGACGAGGCCGTGGCGGACCTCGTCGCCAACCACCCGGACGAACAGATCATCGTGATCGGGCAGTACCTGGCGCAGTTGGAAGGGATAGCCCGCCGCCTGGGCGCGCCGCTCATTACCGGCAAGATGCGCAACGACGAGCGGGAGAAACACTACGCGGCGTTTAAGCGCGGCGAGACCCGCGTAATCGTCACCTCGAAGGTGGCGAACTTCGCCATCGACCTGCCGGACGCCTCGATGGCGATACAGGTCTCGGGCGCGTTCGGGTCCCGGCAGGAGGAGGCCCAGCGCCTGGGGCGCATACTGCGGCCCAAAAAGCGGGACGCGCTCTTTTTCACCCTCGTGTCCCACTGTACCGTCGAGGAGGACTTTTCCCTCCGCCGCCGCCAGTTCCTCGCGGAGCAGGGCTACAAGTACCGCATTCAGCACTGGGAAGGCTAAACGGTCATTTTTCCCAAAAATCAGGGTGAATCCTGATTTCTTTATTCAAAAATTCCGGTTATAATAAGCCCATGAAGAAGTGGTGTTTGTGTATATGGGCGTTCTTTGCGTTGAGCGGGGCGCTGTTTGCCGCCGCGGAAAAATGGCCGCTCGACAGCGTATGGCGGTGGTCGGGCGGAGACGATCCTGACTGGGCGAATATGGATTTCGACGACAGCGCATGGACGACGGTGTCACTTCCGGCGAAACTGCATATTCAGGGAACCGGATCGGTCTTTTGGATTCGAACACGCTACGTCATTCCCGTGGGAACGCCGGATCGCATGTGGTTTTTGAGCAACACTCAGAACCTTGCCTTCGATCTGTACGTGAACGGCATCTATATGGGTTCGCGCGGCGTCATCGCGACAGAGACCATCAACACAAATTACAATGTGCAGAGTAACTATGCGGACGCTTTTTTGCTTCCTTACGGCATTATGCAGGGGGAAACGGTCACCTTTGCGCTGCGCGTCGCGTACCGGGGCTCTGCCGTGCCGGTGCCGCTCTATCACATCGGCAACATGGCGGCAAAGGATTTCCTGCTGAAAGTGATCAACCCGCTGAACGGCGGCCTCTACGAGGTCGTGGCGGTGCTCTGCTTTATGGTCGGGGTGTGCTGCCTTATCGGTTTTACCAGGGAAGAGTACGCGGGGCGTTACCTCGGCATAAGCCTTTTCCTGATCGGCTTTTACCTGGCGGTGAACGGGAGCCCGGTACCGGTGTTCTACTGGATGCGCGGCATTTCCCGCTGGGCCGTCGTCGCGGGGATTCTGCTCTGGCCCCCGTTTTTCTGCGCCTTTTTGGGCGTGTTCAAA
This sequence comes from Treponema sp., assembly GCA_031272575.1. Taxonomy (GTDB): domain Bacteria; phylum Spirochaetota; class Spirochaetia; order Treponematales; family Breznakiellaceae; genus JAISTO01. Next base: position 4,291 of record JAISTO010000042.1, read on the forward strand.
ACGCGGTTCCTCACGCCCCTTTGCATGGGCGCCGCGGGTCTTCTGCTGATACTGCTCGCCGTGGCCTCGTCCGACGACTCGATACTTTCGTGGATCTTCCCCACCGTGGTCGCGGGGCTTATGTTCTGCTCGATAGGAGGGAGCGCGTTCATCGTGTGGGAGGCGGTGCGTAAAGGGGAAAAATTCGCGCTGCTCATCTTCTGCGCGCTCATCTTCGATCTTATCTGCATTGCGTACGACGCCGCCATCTACATCGCGGAGCAGACCGGCAGAGGAAGCGCGCCGCTCTTTTATTGGCAGACGGGCGGCATACTCATCTTCCTGTTCTGTATGCTGATATTCATTTACTCCCGCCTGCTGAAAGCGAGGGACGCGAGTAAACTGATGCTCGAGGCGGCCTCAGTCCCCCCGATCTGGACCAAGGAAGCGGGCGTATCCGCGGCCTTCGCTCAAAAGTATAAGATCGCGCCGAAAGAACGGCAGGTCATCAATCTGGTGCTCGAAGGCAAGTCAGATAAAGAGATAGCGGTGATTATGCAGATCAGCGTAAGTACGGTACGTTTCTACCTGAAGCGCGTATACTCGGTTACGGGCATTTCTGGCCGTTATGCGCTTATGGCGGTCTGTATGGGAAAATAAAATATGCCCGTTTCGCCCTGATTTTTCACATTTATCAAAAAAAACTCTCAAAATCCCTTGCATAAAAAGTCATTTTTATGTATAATAGGGGACAAAGGGGTATAGCCATGATTGATATCGGTCCCATTCATCGCAAAGAATATGAGTTCGGCAGGGATCGATCCACGCCGATCTGTGTCGGAGAGGCGCCGGGCCGCATTCACTATTTGGGGGAGCACAGCGAGCAGGGCGCGGGACTTTTTCTCTCGTCCGCGATAAACCGCTACGTGCGGGTAGCGGTAAGTCCGCGCAACGATTCGGCGCTGCGCTTTTTCGCCGCGGATGCGGGGGAGCACAAGCGTACGAGCATCCCGAATCTGCGGTATCGGAGGGAGGATCGCTGGGCCAACCATATGAAGGCCGCGGTGCAGGTCTTTGTGAATCTCGGTTTCCCGGTGAAGGGTCTCAACTTCACCATGATGAGGGACATTCCCAAGAACGCGGGGCTCGGCTCGACCGAGGCGGTCGAGATGGCCGCGCTCTTCGCGCTCAAGGCACTCTTCCGCGCCCCCACGAAGAACCGGCTCCTCGTCGCCAACCTGCTGGAAGTCAAAAAAGAGTACTACGGCAAAAATTACAGCCCGGTCGACTACCTTATCAGCATCGAGGCCCGCAAGGATCAATTCCTGGTGATTGACGAGGGCGCCGGGGAGATACGCAAGATCAAATCGCCGCTTACGAAGTACTCGCTGCTCGTCACCAATTCGAAGGTGCCCCGTTTCGGCATAGAGGATGACATGCACGAACGCCAGGAGGAGGTGGCAAAGGCAAAGCGCCGCCTCGCGATCACGCGCCCGGGCGCCACGCTCCGCAGCCTCGTCAACGCGGATCTGCGGGAGGCGCTCGCCGGTATCCCCGAAGAGGCCCGCCGCATGACGACCCATGTGATCCGCGAGTACAAGCGCATATCCGGGGCGGAAGAGGCGCTCAAAGCCGGGGATATTCCCGCTCTGGCGAAGATTTTTGCCCACTCGCAGGAGAGCCTGCGGGACCTCTACGAGGTCTCCTGCCCGGAGATCGACTGGCTCGTGAAGCGGACGCAGGAAATGGAGGGCGTGGCCGGCAGCCGCATGACGGGCCGCGGCTTCGGCGGCTGCACCTTCACCTTTATCACCGAGGAGGCGATCCCCCAGTACCAGAAACGCCTCGAAGAATACGAGCGCATTTTCGGGTTCCAGCCCATAGTGTACGAAATGAAGATGGTGCCCGGGGTGCACCTGGCGGAATGAACATCCTCTTAACCAACGATGACGGCATCGAAAGCGAGGGCCTGCGCCTCCTCGCGGACGCGCTGCGAAAGGACGGCCGCACGAAGGGGCATCGCTATGTGCTGCTGGCCCCCGACGGGGATCGCTCCGGGGTATCGCAGAGCCTGCGCCTCTTTTCGCGGTCGGTGCGGGTGCGCCGGCGGGGGTCTGACGAGTGGGAGTGCGACGGCAATCCGGCGGACTGCGTCATAACCGCGATGGCCGGGGCCGTGCCGGGCTTCAGGCCGGATGCGGTGCTGGCCGGCATCAACAAAGGCGAGAACCTGGGCACCGACATCGTGTACTCGGGTACGGCCGCGGCCGCGCGCCAGGGGGCCCTGCTCGGGGCGCCGGGCATCGCGCTCTCGCTCGCGGGGGAGCCGCCCTTCCACTGGGACCAGGCGATCGAGTGGGTGCTGTCCCGCCTCGCGTACCTCCTGGGCGCCTGGCGGCCGGGCTGCTTTTTAAACGTGAATATCCCTGACCGGCCGGAGGGGCTCCTGCCTGATGTCCACACCTGGCCCGGGGTAAAAACCTATCACGACACGCTGCGCATGCAGCCTGAGGGGGACACGATCAGGTGCGCGTTCACGAAGGGCGGAAGCGACGCGCTCGATCAGGCAGGCTGTGACTGGGCTGCGGTGCAGGCGGGCGCGGTCTCGATATCAGCGGTCAGCACGCAGCCGGCCGCAATTTAACGAGTGGATGATACGGAAACAAGCGCGCAAAGTTACTATGGAGGAAAAACGTATGGATACGAAAGAACAGGTGGTCATTGATATGAGCAATGACTACAAAGATGGGCTGCCGAAAGAGTGCACCAGCGGGTGGCTTGAGTTTCAGGGGGCGGAATATCTTCCAAAACCGGTAATCAGCCATGTGGAGTTATCGCCTGAAATCAAGCATAAAATGGAGGAAGTCGCGCTTTAAGCCTAAACTTGTCCCATATCTTTAGCCCACTCTGAAGAAACAGGATTTTAAGAATTTAACCGCGAATTATGCTAATGAACGCGAATTTTATTAAGAGTAATATTCGCGT
>JAISTO010000060.1 GCA_031272575.1 Treponema sp.
CGCTACCCCCCAATCAGGGACCGGGTGGGGGGGCGTTGCGGGGGGGTATCCCCCCCGCTGGGGGGGGGAGCGGAGAACGGCGCGGGGGGGTAGGGGCGTTGCATGCAACGCCTCCCCGAGGGGATGCCCCCCGCGCCGTTCGCAGCGAGGGGGGGGGCTCCCCCCCTCATCATTTTCTTGCCGCGTACGCTGAGGCGATCCGGGCGCTGCCTGAGGGTATCGAGGCTGCGCGGGAGCCCCTCTTTGCCACTCTGATGCCCCTGGCCGCGGCGCTGCACTACCGCCGGGGACATCTGGATCCGTCCGCGCTGGTGAGGGAGACGAAGCTGTGGGCGCTCGAGCGGATCGGGCGGGTGCGGGAAGGGGCGCCATGCTGACGCGCCACGGGGAGGGGGGGATCGCGCTCCACTTTGACCGCGTCTCGTTCGCGTACGGGGGGCTCGAGGTGCTGCGGGACGCGAGTTTCCATGTGCACGAGGGGGAGTTCGTCGCGCTCGTGGGGCCGAACGGGGCCGGCAAGACGACGATCCTGCGCCTCGCGCTGGGCCTGGAAAAAGCCGCGTCCGGCCGGATCACGCTCTTCGGCAGCGAGGGGGGGGGCGGCCGCGGCCTCGTGGGTTACGCGCCCCAGCAGGCCGGGGCCGGAGCGGGCTTCCCGATCAGCGTCTCCGGGGTGGTCCGCATGGGAGCCCTCGCTCCGTTCTCGCGGCGGGGGGCGCCGGAGGGGGCGGTCGCCGAGGCGCTGGACCTGATGGGCATAGCGGACCTGGCGGCGCGTCCCTTTGACGCGCTCTCCGGCGGGCAGCGCCGCCGCGTACTCGTGGCCCGCGCCCTGGTGTGCCGTCCCCGGCTCCTCGCGCTGGACGAGCCCGCGGCCAACATGGACGCTGAGAGCGAGGAGCGCCTCTACCGCGTGCTCGGCGCCCTCAAAGGCCGGGCCGCTATCCTCCTGGTGACGCACGACATGACTTACGTGAGTTCCCTGGTGGACCGTGTGCTCTGCCTCGAGGGGGGCGCGGGCGTCATCGTCCAGCATCGCACCGCAAGCGAGGGCCCCGGCACCGCGCGCATCCTGCACGGTGAATCCCTGCCGGGGGATGTTTGTGGGGGGAATTGGGAATTGGGAATCGGGAATTGGGACTCGAGCGTGGTTCGACAGTCTCGCGCAGTACTGCCATGCATGTCGGCAGTACCAGAAACCCGCGAAGTACTCTCCAAGTCCCAAGTCCCAATTCCCAATTCCCAAGCAGGCAACAACCTATGACCTTATTGAAAGAATTCCTGGAAGCCCTCCTTGCGCCGGGCTTTCCTTTTTTGCGGAATGCGCTGCTGGCGTCTTTGCTGCAGGCGGTGCTCTTTGGGGTGCTGGGCGCGCTGGTGACGGTGCGGCGCATCGCGAGCCTGGCAGGGGCGGTCTCGCACGCGGCGCTGGGGGGCATCGGCATGGCGCTCTTTTTCGGGGCCCTGGGGCTCGCGCTCCCCCCGCTTGCGGGCGCGCTGATCTTCGCGCTCCTCTCGGCGCTCGTGATTGGGCTCGTCTCGCGGCGGGGCCGCGGCCAGGAGGACACGGTGATCAACGCGATCTGGGCCATCGGCATGAGTGTGGGTATCCTCTTCCTGGCCAGGACCCCCGGCTACGCGGACCCGCAGAGTTACCTCTTCGGCAACATCCTGCTGGTATCCGGCCGGGAGCTCCTGCTGCTGGCGCTGCTCGACGGGGCCGCGCTCTTTCTGGCCTGGCGCTTTTACCCGCAGATCCAGGCCTGCGCCTTCGACGAGGACTTCGCCCGCGTCCGCGGCGTCCCGGCGCGGGCCGTCTTCTTCTGCCTGCTCGCCTTTGTCGCGGCCGCCATCGTCCTGCTGCAGAGTTCGGTCGGCATCGTCATGGTGATCGCCATGCTCACCCTGCCGGCAGGCTGCGCCGCGCCCCGCTCCCGCAGCCTCGCCGCTCTCATGCTCCGCGCCTCGCTCTTCGCCGCGCTCTTCTCGCTCAGCGGGGTCATCGCCGGCTGGTTCCTCGACCTCCCTGCCGGCGCCCTCACCGTGGTGGCCGCGGGGGTGGGGTTTCTGTGCAGGAGGGGGGGGAGGGGGTAAGGAGTACCGTATGATTCAATGGGAAAATGATGAAAACGCGCTGCCGATTGTTTCGTGGTGCGCGGATGCGGATGACCTGACGAAAGCGCAGGCGCGGAATCTGGCGAACCATCCGGCGCTGCGGGAGCGGGTGTGCCTGATGCCGGACGCGCATGTGGGTTACGGGATGCCTATTGGCGGGGTGATCGCCTGCGCGGACGCGGTGATCCCCAACGCGGTGGGGGTGGATATCGGCTGCGGCATGGGGACGGTGAAGACGAACCTGCGGGTGGAGCAGCTTGGCGGCATGGCGCAATTGCGGGATATCGTCAACGCGATAAAGGCGCGGATTCCAGTGGGCGAAGGCCATGCCCGGCGGGAGGCGCTGGACTGGGAGGGCTTTGAGTCGTGGCGCGATTCGCTTGCGGGCGGCGAGGTGCCGGCGTGGTGCACCCCGCAGGGCGACAAACTGGACCATCACAATCTGGGCACTCTGGGCGGCGGGAATCATTTCATCGAGATTCAAAAAAGCGAGTCGGGCGAGGTCTGGGTCATGCTGCATTCAGGCTCGCGGAACCTGGGGCAGCGTATCGCCACCCATTATCACAAAGCCGCCCAGGCCCTCAACGCCGAAATGGGCGCCGCGCTTCCGGACCCGCAGTTGGCCTGGCTTCCCTCGGAGCACGAACTCGGCGCTGCCTATATCCGCGACATGAATACCGCCCTTGCCTACGCCCGGGAAAACCGCCGCATAATGATGGCCTGCGTACAGGAGGTGCTCGCCGGTTTTTTCCCTGACATCGAGTATTCGTTTGAAGTGAACATACACCACAACTACGCGGCTCTGGAAACGCATAACGGCGTCTCGTACTGGATTCACCGCAAAGGCGCGACCAGCGCCAAGGCAGGCGAGACGGGGATCATCCCCGGCAGCATGGGGACCGCCTCGTACATCGTGGAGGGGCTTGGCAGCGAGCGCTCGTTTCAGTCCTGCTCGCACGGCGCGGGGCGGCGGCTTGGCCGGGGCCAGGCGAACCGCACCCTCACGCTGGAAGAGTGCAACGCGGCCATGCAGGGCATAGTCTACGACCGCTTCAGCCTTTCCCGCACCAAAGGCGCTGACGGCCAAAAACTCCACGACCTGAGCGAGGCCCCGCCCGCCTACAAGGACATCAACATGGTGATTGCCGCCGAAGACGATCTGGTAAAGCCGCTGGTCCGCCTCACGCCCCTCGCAGTCGTGAAGGGGTGAGTAGGGAGTAGGGAGTAGGGAGTGGGGAGTGGGGGGCGCGGAGCGCTTGGGGAGTAGATTGCGCCTGGCGCGTAAGTTGCGCGTACTACCGGACAGTTTCACGGCAGCACGCGCTTCCCACTTGCAACACGCCCCCTACTCCCTACTTCCTATTCCCCACTCCCCCTCCTTCGTGCGCCTTTGTGGTGGTATATTATGATCTCTCTTTCCTCGTTTCTCGTTTCTCGTTTCTCTTTCCTCCCTCCCCCCTCCTTCCTCGACCACCGTTCAAAAATCCTACCGGTAGTCGATAATTTCCTGCTCGACTCCCCGGCGGGTCTCTTCGATGCGGCGGAGGAGCGCGGCAAGAGAGGGGACGGCTTTGGTGTCAGCGCGGATTTTCTTTGTTTCCTGGAGTATGCTTGCGTCGAGAGGGCGGGCCAGGGGAAGGTAGCGGTCGAAGACCGCATCGTCCATGTACACCGGCGTCACCGGATAGCGGGCGGCGGCAGGTTCCGCGGCGGGCGTCGCGGCGGGCGTCGCTGCGGGCGCGGCGGTGCGGACTATATCCGCAATGCGCTGCAGAATCAGGATGCCTCCCGGGTCCAGATCGCCCGCATGATAAAACGCAAAACCGGAGGCCGCGAGGACGCCGAGCAGCGCGGCGACGGCCTCGTTGGGATAGCCGCCCGAATAGACCATGCAGTCGTAAGGGGTGGGGGGGCCGCCGCGAAGCCGCTGGGAGAGCACGTAAAAGGTTTCCTTGTTTTCGATAGTGAGAACGGCGGGGCGCGGCGGGTTCGCGAGCGCTCTTGCGCGGGCGAGCGCTTGTATGCTTGCGAGCGGCAGCCCGAGGATAAGCCCCTCGCTGTTCACGAGCGGGGGGCCGGCAGAGCGCTCCTTGTACTCCAGCGCGATTTTCCCCGCGATGAGGGTTTCGGGGAAAGAGCGGCGGAGGCTTTCGAGGGGCGGCGCCGCGATTCCCTTTCGGCGCGCTGCCTGCGCCCACGGGATAAAAAGCGCGAGCACTTGTTCGAGGCGTTTGGAGTCGTTGAAAAGCGCCACCGAGAACGCCCGCGCCGTCATGCGCGGGTGTTCCGGCAGCGCGTCGAGGAGGCGGATCAGGTCCCGCATGGCGTCCGCGTCTATGGCCTCGCCCGGTTCTGAGCGGCCAATCCGCGAGACGACAAAACGCAAAAAGGCGTCCGCCGGGCGCTCATAAATGAGCGCTTGCATTTCCTGCGCGCGGAGGGCCGGGGCCTTTTTGCCGAGGAGCCCGAAGAGCGCGCCGGTGTCTTTGCAGGTGAGGGTGTGCAGGCGCTCGCCTTTGCCGCGCTTTTCCCATTTGAGTGACACAAGCCCCGCCCGCTCAAGTGACTCCGCGGCTTCGAGGTACGATTCTTTTTCGTCAGCGGACGCGGTGTCGAAGGCCGGAAACACCGCGGCCGAACGAAGGCGCAGGGAAATTGGAGTGTTTTGGCTTTCACCCTTTTTTGACATTCGGGCGGCCGCGGCAAAGCAGCGGCTTGTAAACGCCTCCGCGATGCGTCTTTCCCATTCAGTCATTACGATCGTACTCCATGTCGATACTTTCCAGTTCGGCTATGCTGGCGCAGTCACGCACCCGCAGCGCGTTTCCGGCGCGGCTGATCAAATTGATGCGGTTCATAAACGGCGCGATAGCGTCAATTTTTTCGGGAGGCGCGGAAAGCAGCAACTGCAGATTCAGGGTTTGATAAAACGCGAGTATCTTGCCGATGCGCTCGTCGTCCATGCGGTTGAAGGCCTCGTCAAAAATGACGAGGCGCACGGTCGTTTCCGGCTGCGCCTTGTAGAACCGGTAAAAACTCGCGGCAATGGCCACATAGTAAGGCGTCTGTGATTCGCCGCCAGACTTTTCCTTCAGCACTTTCGAGAGTGACAGTTCCAGCGGCAGACCGGTAGCCGCGTCAATGGTGTCGGTTTCTTTTATGCGTATGTCATAATGAAAATAGGTGCGATAGTCGCAGATGTCCCGCAGTTCTTTTGAGTCAAGCGGCGAGTCGAGTATTTTTTGAAAGAGGCGCTCCGCGGCCTCCCGCTCCTTCGGGTCAACCAACTGCGCGAAGATGCCGCCTTCTTCCAGAGTGGGAATTTTTGCCGCCTCGCGGATAACCTGAATCTGCCCGCGCCGCTCGCTCAGTTCCTCCAGCGTAAAGCGGTACTGATCCCGCCCGAAATGCAGAGTGCGGAGTATCTCGTTTATGCCGTTAAAACTTTCTTTGGCCTCTTCGATATGTTCGTTGAGACGGGAGATAAAGTGATCTTTAAATTCTTTTTCCGCGTCCAGATACGCGGCCGCGATTTTTTCCCGGTACGCGGGCAGGTCTGAAGTTTCCAATCGTTTGAGCAGCGTTTCGGCCTCCGCGTTTTCCCGCGGTTCCACACCGAGGAGGTAGTGAAACTCGGCCTCGTAATCCCGCACCAGTTTCGTGTACTCTTTTTTGAGCGAGTCGGTGCGGGTGCGAAAGCCCTTGAGCGTTGACTCGTAAGTGGCGCTCAGTTCCGCGATGGGAGCGGCGGCAAGTTTCTCGGCCGCGTACGCTTCGCAGTCAGCAATCATAGCGGGACGCGCGGCGCCGAAACTTCGTATCGCTTCGGTTTTTTCTTCCGCCGCGCGGGCGCAGTGCTCGAGACGCTCACGAAGCGTTTCCCGCTTGCTTTGCAGATTCCCCTTTTGCACTTGCTGGCGGTCATTGTCAGTTTTGAGCAGCGCGAGCTGTGTTTCGATTTCGCCGCGCCGTTCCTCCAGCGCGCGGAACGATTGGGTGTCGAGGCCCGCGAGAGCCGCTTCCGCCGCGGCCAGGTCTGACTGGAGATTTTTGCAATCGGCCAGGGCGGGATAGCAGTACTTGAGCTCAGGCAGACTCTGCAGCACACGGCCGCGCAAGTCCGCGGCGGCCGCCGCTTCGCGTTCCGCTTTTTCCGCGGCAGAGAGGACCGCCTCGAGGCGCTCCACTTCCGCCCGCAAAAACGCCTGCCGCTCTTTCAGCGCGGCAGCGCCCAGGTAATGCCGGCGGTACACATCTTCTTTAATGCGGGACGCGGTGTGGTTGTGGTACGTCATGCACTCTTTGGTGACCGCCGACTCGTACGTTTTAAGGCTGCCGATATCGGCCCGCATGACGCGGCCCAGAATAAAGTCAAGGTAGATGCGGGCGTAACTTTCCGCGCTGACCAGTTCGGCAAGCGAGCCCCGCCTCACTTCCGCGCCGCGCATCTTCGCGATGTTGGGAATAAGCGCGCCCGCGACGGAACGGGGGAGGCGGTGGTAGACCTCGAGCGCTTTTTGAAAGTCATCGGGATTCACGAGCAGGGCGAAGCGCTGGGTGTTGAGCCAACCCTCCACCGCGTCAACCCAGGCGGCGTCCGTTACTTCCGCGGCCTCGGCCAGGAAAAACGCCGCTATGCCCGCCTGCTCAAGCGCGGCCCGCAGCTCGCGCGCGTAATCGGGATAGCGCTGTATGCCCCGCTCAATGTCGGCCAGTTCCGCTTGATGCTCCCGCAGCGTCCGCGCCGCGTCCTCTTTCTGCCTGCCCGCGCGGTATTGGTCATCCTGCAGTTTTTTGCATTCGCTCTCAAGCGCGGCGCGTTCCCCGTCAAAGTTTTCCGAAAGGGGACGGGCGAGCAGGGCTTCGCACTGACTTTTCAGGAGGGCATATTGTTCTGCCTGCGTCTTGCGGCCCGCAAGGTCGTTTTTGATACGCGCAATCCGCGCCGTTATTTCCTCGTAGAGCCGGTGCGCGTCGTTCGCCGCGAGGCTCCGGTCGACCGCGCGGAGTTCCTGTTCAAGGTCGAGGCGCTTTTGCGCAAGGGCGGCGAGAGTGCGGCTTAGCGCGTCGAGTTCGTTTTCCGCCGCCGCAATGCCGGCCGCGCTGCGCTCCTGATCCTGGCGCAGGTTTTCAAACTCAATGCGCAGTTTGAGATATTCCTGCTTCACGATGAGGTCGTCGTACTTCTTCCATTCGGCGGCCTTGGCGCAAATCTTTTTCAGGGCCTCGATTTTGAGCGACGCGTTTTTTGCCTGCCGATCCGCTTCCTTGTAGTTTTCGAGATTCTGTTTCATGTCAGAAATGGACACCGGATGTTCATCGAGGATGAAATCGCAGACAAATTGATCGATGGAATGCAGCGGTTTAAAACCGATGGAACGGGTAAGCGAATCGAGGTACGGATTCACATCGGCCTGACGTTTCCAGACACCGAGCCGGTTGCTGAGATCGCGGATGTAAATGCGCTTGTTTTCAGAAAGTTCCGCCCCGAGATCTTTCAACAAATCTCTCCACTGACGGGATACGAGGGGCCTGCCGTTTTCCGCGCTGACCGCAAGTGACGCAACGGCGATGTCCTGCCCGATCCAAAAATGTTCCGTGTAGGAATTGTCACTACGCGCCTCGATGCAGACCCCGCAGGCAAAACGCGCCTCTTTCGCCGGGCCGCTCCATTCGAGCATGACATGGGAGACGGTATCCCCGCGGCGGTACTCAGAGGCTTCGCTTCCCACCTTGCAGCGCACGTAGCCCATAAGGTCCCTGCCCCCGCCGCGCCGTTCCTCCGCGGCGGAGTTAAACTTCGCCATGCGCAAATCCGCTGCCATCGCGTACTGGATCGCGTCAATCACCGTTGACTTGCCTGACCCGTTGTCACCGGCAAGGAGGCAGCGGCTGCCGATCTCGAGTACCTGATCTTCAAAGTTGTGCCAGTGTACCAGGCGCGCGCGTTCGAGGGTGATCATGAATCAACTTCCCCGGTGTCTTCGTCTATGCCTTCGATGTCTTTTTCTTCGAGAAGGATGATGGCATCGTCGAGCGCCTGCCGGCTTATCGAAAACGGTATGCCCGGATATAGTTTGATAAGCGCCTCGCTGTCAGTATAATCCGGTGAATCGACGGCAATGAGTTTACAGGATGAAAGCCTGCGCAGCACATTGTTCAGATTGGTTTTTTTGATTTCCTCGCCGCTGAGCGCCTTGTATTTTTGTTTGAAATCTTCAACGCTCGTGACCGGAAAGTCGGTAAGGGACACTTCGTGTTTTTTGTCTTCGTAGATAAGACGCAGCGTGAGTACCGCGCATATTTCTTCGCGTGAAAAATGGAAGCGCAGCATACCCGGCCCCCGGAACGCGATGATGCCGAGACTCTCGTCCTTCACGATGGACGCGTCCATGCAGAGAAACCATGCTTCAAACAGCGCGAAGTTTCGTATGGCAAAAAGATACAGTTCACGGTCTTTTTCTATGCCGCGGATAATAAATGTTTTTGAGGTGAGGGTACGCAGCGCCGATTGAAAAAGTTCGAAATCGCTTGTGGAAAGATCGCGTATCGAGATGAGCGCATCGAGGTCCTGATTCATACGCGCTCCTTTTTTCTGAAGCGGACATTGGGTGCCGCATACCCCGCGCTTGTGGTTTTGCCATCAGCGTCTTCTACGATATAGTCAAACTGCTTGCGCGAATCGCCGTAGAGGAGCGCGTAGACAAAACGCACAAACGAGGCCTCGTCCTGTATCAATTCGCCGGACGAAAGTATTTTTTCCGCGCCGCCCCGCTCGTCAAGCCAGAGACTCACCTTCTGCATCGAAAGTTGTTTTCGTCTGCGCGCCGCAAAATCCGCCTCGCTTTGCGCAAGCGCCCGCGCCGCCGCCTCGCGCTCCGCGTCTGAAACGCTCCCGCTGAAGTCAGCCTCGGCGCGTTCCCTGCGGAGGGAAACTGACGAGGGTGACAAAAACTGGAAGCGGTAGAGATCGTGCGCGAAGTGTTCGCGCACCGCGTCATCGGAGCTGGCTTTTATCAGCGCGGCGATTTTTCCCGCCACGGTGCTGTCCGGTTCAATCCACGCCTTGATGATTTCGGTACTCGAACGCGAGTAAACCGCGTTGCGGTGATCGATCTCGTCTTCCAGCGGATCGACCACGCGGAGATTGTCGCGAATGTCCTCCAGCATGGAAACGAGTTTTTTGCGGCAGTCCTCGCGGCTCGTCGAAAGCATACGCACGTATTTCCCCGCGCTCTCGTCGAGCCACGCCTCGTCCGCAAGCAGTGCCGCAATTTGTTTGAAAATGCTCTGACGATAGCGTGACACATTATCTGATGTCTTGAGCCGCTTGTAAGCCTTGTCCAGCACCTCGCCCGCATACAGATCGTAATGTTCGTGCAGCACCGCCGCCGCTTCGCTTCTGACCGCTTCCGCATTCAGCGCATCGTAATGCCCCTTAATGCTCTGGGACAGCACCTTGAGGGAATCGATAAGCGCCGCCGCCTCTTCCCGCGCTTTCAGCACCATGAAGTGACCGTTCTCGCGCACTGTCTCGCCGCAGAGCGATGAATAAATGGTGACCACATGACTTTCGTACTCGGTCTTGAGGCCCTCGCTCACTTTAACCAGGGCCTCGAAAAACGGCTTGCCGTACGCGGTAATATTGATGACGCGCGTAAAGTCCGCCAGCGTCTCCTCGCTGAGCCAGCCCGCGCGGACAAGGCGGCGCAGGAACCGGCCCGCGAGCGCGCGCATATCGCCGCGGGAATCGGCATCTTCAGATGCGGCATTAGCCGCCTCATCTGCCGCCTCATCATCCGCGTCGTCTTCGTCACTCAGGCTTTCGCGATGCATACCCAGGTACTGCGTGAATTCCCGGATGACCAGTTCCCGCTCGACGCCGCGGGTGTGTTCCTGAAAGAGGCGATAGTAGAGCACCAGCAGCGCGGCATAATGCCGCCGGTTAGCCCACGCCAGCGGCGAGAAAAAGGCGTCGGGCAAAACGGAGAACACCCCCTGCGGCGCGTCATGCGGCTGAACGTACGGCATGGCGCTATGCTGCCACGGAAGGGGGGGGAGTGTCAAGGGGGAGGGAGTAGGTGTCAGCAATTTTACATTTAACCACGGACCCCACGGACAAAAATTACTAAAATAGAGCCCACTCCGAAAACAAGGAATTTTAAGAAAGTAAACGCGAATTACGCTAATTTACACGAATTTACGCGAATATTATTCTT
>JAISTO010000133.1 GCA_031272575.1 Treponema sp.
CGCCTGGAACGAGGCCGGGTCGGACACCGGCGTGTCATTCACCGCGGTGATGATGTCGCCCTGGAGCACTCCGGCGGAGTCTGCCGCGCCGCCGGGGTAGGTCGCGTCCACATAGACGCCGCCGGCATTGAGGGCCGAGCGCAACTCGTCGGGCAGGGCGGTTACGGAAATGCCCGGCCAGTCGGCGGAGGCTGCTGGGGGGCCGCCGGGGGGGGAGTCAGGGGCCGTAGCACAGGCCAAACCAAGAAATAACAAAACCAGAAGCGCCCACAGCGTCATACCGTGGGCCATCCATTTTTTATTCAACATACCATACTCCTTCTCATGAAAACATATATCACGCCTTCAACAAAGGCGCTGATAGCCATAGCGAGCAGGTCGGCGGCGTCAAAGGTGCCGGGAACCCTTTCGCTTATCTGACTCAATTCAATGGCCATGCCGATGGTGACAAAAACGAGATAGTACCGTTTGTGCCAGCGCGTATCCCGAAGCCACAGCCCCCGGATCAGCAGCAGCCCTGACAGGAACCAAAGCCCGTCGGGGACGTTGTAGACCAGAACGGCGGCAAGACTGCTCTTCGCCGCGTGAACGGGATGATACAGGGCGTCCAAAAATCGCGGCCGTGGGAACAGCCGGTAGAGGAGCATATCCCCGGCGCGGAATGAGGCGTAGAGGGCTATGCCCGCCGCTAACGCGGCAATCCCGCAACAGAAATACCCGGCCTGTATCACTCCGGTGTTCCCGGGTCTGTCCGGGCAGCCTAAAACATTTCTTGTCATTGTATGCTCCTTCGCGCTCGTTGTCGCGTTCGGGGGCTTCGTCCCTGCCCCCTGGTTAATTGTTAAATAGTTAAAGGGTTAAAAAGCCCGCACCGCACGAACTGAATAGACGTAGTACTTGAGGTTGCTGCCCTGGATGCCATCGACGAAACTCTGATTCCACGCGAGGCCGTTGTAGCCCTCGGAAGAAGACCAGTAGGACAAGCGAGAGAAGCCTAACCCCTTATTCCCCCTCAGATTGGTGTACATCAGCTTCAGTACGTCCTTCTCAGGTAAAGACCAGTCACTGTAACCGCCACCTCTGTAGTCCATACAAGCCCGTTTTGCAGCATCCCACGTGTAGGTGCCTAAGTCCGCAGGCGCGGCTTCCAGAAAGCGCCAGCCGCTGCTGTAATCTCCCTTGTCATAGAAGACATAGCCTCCCCCAGGGCCAATGTCCCCCACCTTCAAGGGAATCCGTGACACCGTTGCCGCTGACTTTCCGCTTTCCCTCCCATTAGAATCAACACAAGACACCCACCAGTAGCGGGTTATTCCAAAGTATGTTGAAGGTACCGTGATGCGTGTCCCTTCAACCAGTCCCTCCACCGCGGATATCCGCCCTTCCGGGTTCGTACAATACACCCGGTATTTCAGTCTTGGATCCCATGTGTTTCCTTGCCAGGTCAGGGTTTCCTTGCCGCCCTGCGCAACCGCAGCCCGCAGGTTTTGGGGAACGATAATTTTCCAATAATCCTCGTCCGTCATAATGCTGATGTTGTTCGCCCTGGCCACAGTTTGCGCGTCCTTGCCGTCTATCGCCGTGAATCTGACGCTCAGCCTGTCGGTTATCAAATCCGCGCTCACCCCGGTAAACCTGACGGAGGCTTCTTTATCGTACAGGGAATACGAGAAGCCCCGCTCCGTGTCCGCCGTCCAACTGCCCCGGAGCCTGACATCCTGGGAACTGAGCCGCTGGCCCTGGTCGTTGAGGAGACTCACCGTGAGGGTGTACGAAAAGTCCTGGTTCCTCCGCCCCTGTACCGGGCTGAGCCGCCAGTCCCCGTTGCGTTTGGTGTTGGCCAGGCCGTCGTTCACCGCCTTCGCCACGTTTTGCAGTTGTTTTGTCCACGCCTCAAGCGCCGTCCCGTCAAACACGTAGTTCACCGTGACACCGCTCACCTCCACGGTCCGCGTGTCGTAGTCAATCCTGCCCTGCTGTATATTGGTCGTGTAGATGACGCTATACGACGGCGCGGGCGGGGTTTTCAGGTAGTTTGTCGTAAACTGGCTGCCCTCGGCAAGCCGCTCCTTCCATTGGTCATGCCACTGGAGGTCGTTCCGCACGTTATCGCCCATGTTCCCGCTCGAAATATCGCGGTTCAGGATGTTGAGCCTGCTCGCGACCTCGGTAGATGCGGGGTTGAAGTCCGCGGCCTGAAAGAAGTACGACAGCGCCTCCACCACCGTACCCTTCTTCGCCGCCTCTATGCCCTTGGACAGTGCGGTCTCCGCCTGCACCTGCCGTGTGTCCGCCTCGGCGGAAAGTTCCCGCCTGGCCGCGTCCGTGAGTTTCACCCCCAACTGCCCCAGCAAGTCGGCGGAGGCTTTTTTCACCGCCGACAGGTTCTCCAGCGCCAGGGGCGAACACGAAGCGGGGCCGTAGGAAGCGACCCGCTTGCCCGTCTCCACCTCGGACACCGAGAACTGCAGGCTGAACGCCCCGTTCGGGGTCTTGGTGATGGTGCCGGTGAGGATGTGCCGGGCGTTGGCAAGATGGCCGATACGGATATAGTCCTCATCCGAATAGAGGCCGGATGCGGACTCGGTCTGCTGGGCCATAATCCGCTCCAGATTCTGCCGGTCAAAGATGGTGATCCCTGAATACTTTGCAAAATCCGTATTGAACGAACCCTGCACCAGGGGGAGGAGCCAGTTCTCGTCCCTGCTCAACTCCCTGCCTTCCGGCTCGTACACCACCAGGGTGATGTCCTTGCCCCCGTCTCCGGTGTAGTAACTCTGTGTCCAGGCCCGGGTACTGACCACCATGGCCAGCCCCGCCAGGATACCAGGCAACAATATTTTCTTCATACAAAATCTCCTTTGCGGGTCTTTTCCCGCTGTCAACAGGATACCGAATAGACTCCCCCGCCCCCGCAGGCCGCAGAGAGAGTCCCCTGCGCACGGGCAGCAGCCGCGATGCAGCCGTCTTGCGAGGAAAAAGAGTGATGTCAAAAAGAATGAAAAAATTACATTACGGGGGGGGGGCAGATTGATTCCAACGCGCACCGGCGAGGGGCTGCCGAGCCCCCGGCCCGGGGTTAGAGAGAGGAACCGCGCCCCGCACGGGCGCTGTGGATGAATGCAGGAACGCGTTATTTGTCATGGGAATAGTATGGCGAATATTGAAAAAAGGGTCAAGCGGGGGGTGCGGCGTGGACGGTGGACGGTGGAAAGTGGCGGCGGTTATGCGAGAGCCTGCGCAGCACTTCATGCATACCGGTAGTACGAAAGACTTTCGAACCGCGCCGTCCACCGTCCACTTTCCACCGTCCCAAGCACCACACAGCCCTTACTCGCAGCCCACTCCCCGCCCTCGCATCACGCCCCACGCCCCACGCCCACGCACCCCGCTGCCCTTACTCGCAGCCCACTCCCCGCCCACGCACCACACAGCCCTTACTCGCAAGTACCCCCCGCCCGTACAGCACGCCCAAGTCCCAATTCCCAATTCCCAAGTCCCAACAGCACCACCCCCGCCCAGGCCCTCGCGCAAAGCTCTCGCATCACTCCCCCCCCCTCCTCACCTCGCGCCCGCTTTCTGCCGATAATCGTACCGTATGAACGCAGTATGCATCCTCTATGGGGGGAGCCTTACGGACGAGGCCTTCGAGAGCGTTGACGGCGAGGGCAGGTCCGCGTTTGCGGGCGCGCTGGAGCGGGCGGCGCGGTTTCCGGGGGTGGAGAAGGTCATCCTGCTGGGGCGGGATGACCTGCGATACCCGCTGCCGGAGCGCGCCGCGGACGTGGCGGTGGACTTCGCGCTCGAGACCGCGCCGCGCTGGGGGGTGACGGCGCTCTGCGAGGCCATCGCGCGCGCGGAGGCCGGTTTCGGCATGGTCTACTTTGCCTGGGCCGACTGCCCCTTCCTCGACGCGGCGCTGGCAGGCAGGCTCGCTGACCGGCATCTCCGCTACGCGGCGGAGTACTCGTATGCGGACGGCTGGCCCGCGGGCCTCGCGCCCGAGGTCCTGAAACCCGGGGTGGCGGCGCTTTTGGCCGCGCTCTCCCGCGGGAGTCAGGGGGCCGCGGACGAGTCAGCGCCCGTGCGGGACACCCTCTTCGCGGTACTCCAGAAGGACATCAACGCCTTTGACATTGAAACCGAGATCGCGCCGGTGGACCTGCGGCAGCATCGCCTCACCTTTGCCGCGGACTCGAAGCGGAATCTGCGGCTCCTGCGCGGGTTTTACGAGGCCGGGCTGCGGGGCGCGGACGAGGCCGCGGGCCTCATCGCCAAAAATGCCGCTCGTATGCGCACCCTGCCGGCCTTCTTCGCGGTGCAGGTCTGCTCCGCCTGCCCGCAGGACTGCCCGCTCTGCCCCTGGCCCGCGCGCCGGGCCGCAAGCGGAGAGGCCGGTCTTATGAGCGCGGCGGCCTTCGAGGCGCTCCTCGACCGCATCGCGGCCTTTGCCGGCGACGCGGTAATCGACCTCTCCCTCTGGGGGGAGCCTGCCCTGCACCCGGAGATTGCCCGCCTCGCCCTCGCCGTTCTCGCGCGGCCCACCCTCGCGCTGATCATCGAGACGGCAGGCATAGGCTGGCAGGAGGAGGCCCTTGTCACCCTGGCGGAGGTGGCGAAAAATGCCCCCGTGCGCGCGGACGGCATGGCGCCGCTCTCGTGGATAGTCTCCCTCGACGCGCTCGATCCGGCGCGCTACGCCCAGGTGCGGGGGCCCGGGCAGGCGGAGGCACAGGAGACCGCGAAGCGCCTTGCAAGCCTCTTCCCCAACGACACCTACGTGCAGGCGATCCGCTGCGAGGGCGCGGAGGATGACATCGAACGCTTTTACACGCACTGGAAGGGCGTCATGCCGAAGGCAAAAAACGTCATTATTCAAAAATATGATGATTTTTGCGGGGCCCTGCCCCCCCTGCGGGCCGGGGATCTGTCACCCTTAAAGCGGCGTCCCTGCTGGCACCTGCAGCGGGATCTGTGCATCCTTGCGGATGGGACCGTGCCCGCGTGCCGTGAGGACCTGGGCGCGCTTACGGGAAAACCGGCGCTCGGCGTGTTGGGGAACGCGCTCAGCGAGCCGCTCGAGGCGATCTGGGAGCGGGGCGCGCCGCTGTTTGCGTCCCATTGCGCGGGCACTTACCCGGGCCTTTGCGCGGAGTGTGATGAATACTATACCTTCAACCATTAGCGAAACCCTGCCCCCCTACACGGCCATCGGGGGGGGGCGGCGGGAAGGCGCGGGGCTCTCGCTGGTCATCCTGAACCGCGCGAACCCGGCGTCGCGTTTCGCGTTTTTTCAGGAACTCGAAAAAGAGGGCTTCGACCGCATCGTGTCCATCGAGGCGGGCGGGCAGCGCTACGATATCGAGGAACTGGCGGCGCGGTTCCCCCAGGTGCGCTTCATCATTTTACAGGATGAAATAAGCCCGGGCGCTCAGGTGAATCTGGGGGCCGCGGAAGTGGAAAGCCCCTTCTTCCTCGTCATCTGGAATGACTGCCGCATCACGCGGGGCGGGGACGCGGGCCATATACTCGAGCGGGTTCTGCTGGGGGCTGCCCCCTCAGGAGGCGCTCAGGATGACGCGCGCGCCCCCCGGCTCTGCACGGTGCCGATCGTGCAGACCGCGCAGGCCGAGACCCTCGCGACGCTCTGCGCCCCGGCGATCAAGCGCTTCGTGATCAGCACCGCGCCCTTCGTGCCGGATCGCGAGGGCGCGCCGACCCTCTTCCCCTACGAGGGCATGGGCATCTACGACCGGGAGCGCTTCTTCCGTATCGGCGGCTACGACGCCGGTATGCGCAACTTCCACTGGCAACTGCTGGACTTCGGCTTCCGGTGCTGGCTCTGGGGCGAGGAACTGGCGGCCACCCGCTCGGTGAAACTCTCCTGCTCAGGCCAGATACCGGTGCACGATTGCAGCCTGGACGACAGTTACCGCCGCTTCTACCTGAAAAACCTCGCGCCCGTCTTCCGCGCCGACCATGCCAACATCCCCATACGGGCCTTCCCCGGCTACGCGTTCCGCAGCCGCATCGGGCTTTTTGCCAGTTGGATGGAATTTTCCGCGGCGCGGCGCTGGGCCGCGCAGAACCGCTACCGCTTCAGGCTGGGCATACCGCGCCTCAATTCCCTGTGGCGGGAAATCCCGGATTTGGGAAGTGGGGAGGGTGGGGAGTAGGGAGTGGGGAATGGGGAATGGGGAGTGGGGGCGTGATGCGAGAGCGGGAGGTGGCTGCGAGTAAGGGCTGTGTGGTGCTTGGGACGGTGGAAAGTGGACGGTGGAGGATGCGGTTTAAAAGTCTTTCGTACTACCGGTATGCATGGGGTGCTGCGCAGGCTCTCGCACAACCGCCACCACTTTCCACCGTCCACCGCACTGTCAACAAGTTAAGGAAAACAAGACCGTCATTGCCGGGCTTGACATAGTTCGGTTTTAACCGAACTACGCAATCTACTCCTCAAAAGGGCCATTTTGGTAGAGATTCCGCGATC
>JAISTO010000141.1 GCA_031272575.1 Treponema sp.
TCAAGCGGATCACCCAATACCGTAAGCCGCCTCAGGCGGTCTTCTTCGTCAAACAATCCTTTCTGTTTCATGCCCCCATTATAGCATATCTCTCAAAAACTTTTTAGAGGTGCCCTCAAGAGGGATTGTGCGGCATTCAGCAATTTTACATTGAGTCTCCTTCGAAAAGTCAGGATTAGGTATTTATCCACAGATTTACACAGATAAACACAGATTTCTTATTACTAATCGTGTCTTTAATTTGGTGAAAATCTGTGTTTATCTGTGAGTATCTGTGGCTGTTTTAAAGATTCCCTGTTTTCGGAGTGGGCTCACATTTACGCATCAGATTTAAGAAAAAAGTATCAGTCAAATTTAGCTCGATAGTCGTTCGGCTAATAAAACCACCACCGCGCCGCCGCGCCCCCTTGACCCCCCTCCCCCCCTTGCGGCATACTATCCCCATGCGTTTCTTCAACCGCGAACTCTCGTGGATAGACTTTAACGGCAGGGTACTTGCCGAGGCGCTCCGGCCCGAACTGCCGCTCCTGGCGCGGCTCTCCTTCCTGGCGATAGTCTCGCGCAACTTCGACGAGTTTTTCATGGTGCGGGTGGGGGCCGCAAAAAGGGCGCTCGCGGCGGGGGACGCGCTCCCCGGCCCGGACGCGCTGGCCCCCTCCGGTCTGCTCGCCCGCCTAGCGGACAACACCCGCGAACTTTGCGCCGCGCAGTCAGCGTGCTTTTGCGGCGATCTGCTCCCCGCGTTCGCGGCCGCGGGCCTCCCCCACCGCCCCCCCGGCGCCTGGACCGCCGGCGAGCGGGCCTTCCTCGAGGGCTTCTTCCGCGGGCGAGTGCTCCCCCTGCTCAGCCCCCTCCGCCTCGAGGAGGGCGCTCCCCCCCCCGCGATCCGGAGCCTCCTCCTGCACACGGCATTCCTGCTTGCGGAGGATGGCGCGGAGGGGGAAGGCACCGGGGGCGGAGCCCCTTCCCGAATCGCCCTTGCGGCGCTCCCCCGCGTGCTCGACCGCGTCATCCCCCTCCCCCCCGAGGAGGGCGGCGCGGTACTTCCCTGGGCCCTCCTCGAGGATCTGGTCCGCGAGTGGGGGCGCCTGCTCTTCCCCGGCTTCAGCGTGAAGGGCAGCCTCGTGTTCCGCGTGACCCGCGACGCGGACGTGCCGGTGGACGAGCAGCGCCAGCGGGACTTTGTCGCGGCGCTCGAGGAGGTACTGGAGGAGCGGGGCACATCCGCGGCGGTCCGCATGGAGTACGGTACGGGGAGTGATGCCCTCCGGCAGGCCCTGGCCGCGCATTTCACCCTGAACGACACAGGGCTTTTTCATGTTGATGGTCCCCTCAACCTTGCGGGCCTCTCTCACTCCCTGCTGCGTACCCTGAACCATGCAAACCCGCAGGCCCGCGCCGCGGCGAAAACGCTTTCGCCCAGGCCCTGGAAGGCATATCCGCACCCCGCCTTCCGGGACGAGGAGCCCCTCTTCGACCTCATCAGCAAGGGTGATATTTTGCTGAAGCTCCCGTATCAGCGTTTCGATCCGGTGCTCCGCTTCTTCCGCGAGGCGGCGCGGGACCCGTACGTCCTCTGCATCAAGGCGACCCTGTACCGCATCTCAAGCGGCGCGTCCGTGCCCGGCATCGTGAAGGCCCTCGAGCAGGCCGCGCTCGCGGGCAAGCACGTGCTGGTGGTGGTAGAACTGAAGGCGCGCTTCGACGAGGAGCGCAACATATCCTGGGCAGGCCGCCTCGAGCGCGCCGGCGCGTTGGTCGTGTACGGCATCGCGGGCCTCAAAGTGCACGCGAAGGCCGCCCTCGTGCTGCGGCGCGAGGGCGAGCGGGTCAGGCGCTACGCGCACCTCGCGACCGGCAACTACAACGAGGCCACCGCGAAACTCTACGCCGACCTCGGGCTCTTCACCGCGGACGAAGACATCGCCTACGATCTGGGCCTCTTCTTCAACATGATCACCGGCTACTCGGCCGCGCTCCCCCTCCGCCGCCTCTCGCTTGCCCCCTCGACCCTCAAGCGCCGCCTCCTCGACCTGATCGAGCGGGAGACCGCCCGCTCGAGCCCCGCCTCGCCCGGCCGCATCGCCGTCAAAGTGAACGCGCTCGCTGACCCTGACGTCATCGAGGCGCTCTACCGGGCCTCGCAGGCGGGCGTGCGGGTGCAGTTGAATGTGCGGGGCGTCTGCCTCCTCGTGCCGGGGGTGCCCGGCCTTTCCGAAAACATCAGCGTCGTCAGCATAGTGGGCCACTACCTCGAGCACGCCCGCATCTGCGCGTTCGGCCCCCCCGGCGCGGAGGCGCTCTACATTTCCAGCGCGGACTGGATGCCCCGCAACCTCGAGCGCCGCGTCGAACTCCTCATCCCCATTTTGCAGGATGCCGTTAAAGCCCAGGTCAGGATGATCCTTGACGCCTGCTTCGCGGACAACTCACAGGCCTGGCGCCTCCTTCCCTCAGGCGCATGGGAGCGCCTCGCCCCCCGCCCCGGGGAAGCCCCCTTCCGCGCGCAGGAACACCTCCTCGCCGCCGCCGCAAAAGACGCGGAACGCCCCCTCGCCGCGCGGGGCGAGTTCGTAGTGCGCCGGGCGTCCTCTTGACAGCGTGTCCATAACGCTATATACTTATTATACAACGAGGAGGCGGGCGGGAAAACAGCCCATATCACAAATAAGGAGTACATTGTGAGCGCAGAAGTAACAATTACGGAAGCAAACTTTGAGGAAGAAGTGCTTCATTCCTCAA
>JAISTO010000166.1 GCA_031272575.1 Treponema sp.
TGCCTGCCCACTTACAAGTGGGCAGGCAAAAATCTACTCTAAAAACTCCCAGCGGACTTTGTCCGCGGCAGCCTCGAAAAGCGTGAAATCACGCGAATTTTTCATCGAATTATTCAAAGCGCTACAGGCTGCTAGTCATCCCCGGAGCTGAGGGGCAGTCCGCCCGGTGCGGCGGTTTTAGGGGGAAGGAAAACAGGTAGACACGAACCTTAGTAAAGCCGGTGGACAATCTGGTCGCCATGAGCGCCTATCAACGTGCCCTGGCGGGGGTCGACGATGAGGTCCATCGCCTCAAGAGGGATTGCCCCCAGGAGCACCTCTTTGGAATCGGGCAGCATGAGGGCGTCGTGGGTGTAATGGCGGTCTTTCCACCAGGTTTCTATCAGCCCCACAGTGGAACACTCCGTCCGGCCGCCGTCGGCAAGGTTCACCGTGTCGGTTCCCGTAACCTCGACTCCCAGTTTGGCGCGGGTCTCCTCGTTGATGACCAGACACCACGCGCCGGTGTCCACCACCGCGTCCAGCGTTACCTGCCGCACTTCCGCCTCCTTGATGAGACCCATTTCGGCCTTCATCACATCTTTCCCATTTCTCAGGGTTATGGTCGTGTGAACTTCGTACATAATTACTCCTTACCCCTATTCTACCATAACCGCATAAAAAAATAAGGCCCCAGCCCACGCAGCAATTCTCATTGTTCTTTGTGTGCTTTGTGAGAGATTTTTCCCAAAATTCGGTCAAATTGAGAATTGTTGAAGGGAGCCTTGCGGCCTTGACGCTTCGCGCCGGGATATAGTAACGTAGCGAGGGCAATCATAAGGAGTTAGTATGGGTCAATTTAAGGTGAAAATCACTTTGAGGAATGTCGTGGATGAGGGAATGCGTAAACGCGGCCTCATCAAGGAACAGGATGTCAGGGAAGTGACTCTGGATATTCTGCCGGACACCGGGGCGTCTACGCTGGTCATCACCGAAGAGGTTCGGGAGAAACTGGGGCTTGCCGTCCAGGAGGAGAGTTTCGCCCGCGTTGCCAGCGGCGCACGGCATCCATGCAAAAAGACGGAGCCTGTGGAAATCCTTTGGGAAGACCGCTCTGCGGTTTGTTCCGCCCTTGTGCTGGACAGCGCGGATGTGAATCTTTTGGGCGCTATCCCCCTTGAAGCGATGGATTTGCGGGTGAACCCCGTGGACTTGCAGCTCGAAGGCGTCCACGGCGACAAGCCTCTCCACATGGCGCTCTAGCAGCCTGTAGCAGGGGGAGTAGATTCCGCAAGCCTTGCCGCGGAATGACAAGCATCATTCTTGCCCCCCCTCCCCCCCCTACGGCTTTTTCTCCGCGAAGGCGGCCGCGTCGCCCGCGGCCTCGACGGGCAGGATGATGCGGTACTGGGGGGCGGTCATATCGATGCCGCGGCGGTGGAACTCGTTCTGGATGTTCTCGAAGAGTTCCGCGTAGATCCGCGGGGCGCGGTCCACCTGCTTCGTGTAGCAGTTGATCTGGTAGCGGCAGTAATTGTCCTCCATGGCCAGTTGCAGCACAAACGGCTTCGGGTCTTCAAGCACCCCCGTCGTGGCGGCCGCGCCTTTGAGCAGCACCTCGTGCACGACCTGCCAGGGGGTGTTGTAGCCGAAGGTGATATCGGCATGCAGGATAAGCCCCTCCTCGC
The DNA here is from genome assembly GCA_031272575.1 of Treponema sp. Classification (GTDB taxonomy): domain Bacteria; phylum Spirochaetota; class Spirochaetia; order Treponematales; family Breznakiellaceae; genus JAISTO01. The sequence goes on from JAISTO010000166.1 coordinate 1,668, forward strand.
TTTCCGCCGAAGAGGTCGTGTAGTTGATAATGCTCGAATTCAATATGGTGATATTGGGGAAGGTGATGTACTCATTTTTGTGCGTACGGATGCGCACCACGGTGAGCGTTTTTTCCACCACGAAACCGATGTTGTTCTGTATCTGAATGCGATCCCCCACTTTGAAAGGCCGCATATACGTCATAACTATCCCCGCGACTATATTGCCGATGGCGGAACTCGAGCCGAGTGAAACGATGACGCCCACAAAAACCGACACCCCTTTAAACGCGTCCGAGTCCGAGCCGGGCAGGTTGGGGTAAATCATAACCAGCGTAAACGCGTAGAGCAGGAAGCGCAGGATGTTGTAGGTGGGCTGCGCCCAGTCAGCGTAGAAACCGGGGAGCACGAGTTTGCCCTCTTCGATTTTTGCCGCGAAGAATTTTATCGCTTTAAGGAGATAGTGGGCGGCCAGACAAATGACGATGATCGTAATCAACTTGGGGATGTACTCGACTACGCCGAAAAAGAGTTTTTTGAGGGGCGTCATAACCCAGCCGAAGAGGGTGTTCGCAAACTGCTCGGTCTGCGGGAAGAGGCCGAAGATGATCGGCACGGTGATGAAAAACAAAAAGACCGTCACCAAATATTTGACGATGCGCACCGCGAAGAGAATGATGTGCAGGATGTTCTTTGCGCTGAGGATGTTCAGTTTTTTGATCATGAGGGGTTTGATTTTCCCCTTCGCCTTGATCTCGATTTTTTTGCCGAGACGCTTAAAGAGCACCCACACGAGAAAGATGAGCGCCGCCATGATCAGCACCAGGCCGCCCGCAATGGCAAAGCGGAGCCAGGTGGGCAGGTGCTGATCCGGGAAAAATTGCTCCAAATACTTCAACATTTGTTCCTCCTAAAAAACGCTAAAAACAACTCGCTATCGCCCCCTCGAGGGCGTCCAGTTCCGGTTCGATGAGCGCGATGGGCGCGGCCGTTTTTCGCAGACAGGCAAGGCGCTCCGGCAGGGGCACACGCTCGCCGGTGACGCTCTCGACGAGCGCCGCCTCTTTCGCGGGGTGCCCCGTTGCGAGCGACACCACATGCACGTGTCCCTTGTACTGGGGGGACTCGGCAAAGCGGCGCGCCGCGGCAAACGCGACCGCGCTGTGCGGGTCGAGCAGTTCGCCGCAGCGTTCCCACGCATAGCGCATGGCGGCGAGCGTCGCGTCGTTGTCGATGGTCTCGGGGAAAACCATGTTCCGCAGCACCGCCGGCGCCTCGCCGCAGAACGCGCGCAGGCGCTCGCTGTTGGAAGGGAAGCGCACATCGAGCGCGGGCGAGTGCGTGTGCACGAGCGGCTGCTCAGCGCCTGGCTCAATGTCCGCGCCCTCCCCCGGCGCGGCAGAGGCGCCCCGCAGCAGCCGGTGGGCGCGGCCGTTCGCGTTCATCGCGGCAATGAAGCCGTGCACCGGCAGACCCGCCTTCCATGCGTAGAGCCCCGCCATAAGGTTACCGAGGTTGCCGGACGGTACGCTGAACACAATGTCACCCTTGACGCGCGCCTTTATTTTGATGAACGCATAGAGGTAGTAAAACGCCTGGGGCAGCAGGCGCCCGATATTGATGGCGTTCGCGCTCGTGACCGCATAGCGGTCGGCAAAATCGCGATCCCGCAGCGTTTCGAGGACGAGGCGCTGGCAGTCGTCGAAGGAGCCTTTCACCTGTATAGGGATGATGGTCCCACCGGCCGGGACGAAGTCCGCCGGATCGAGCCCGCGGATGGGGCCTTCCGGGTACAGCATGACCGGAATAAGCCCCTGCCTGCCGGCGAAGGCTCTGGCCATGCTGACGCCGGTGTCTCCCCGCACCGCACTGAGCGCAAGCGCGGGCGCAAGCGCAGGTGCGCCTGCGCCTACACAGCCGCCTTCCCCCTTGACGAGTTCCTCGAGGCAGGCCGCGAGAAAGGCGATGCCGAAGTCCTTGAACACGCCGGTGGGCCCCTGGCAGAGCGAGAGGATAGAGTACTGCTCGTCGAGACGGATGAGTTCCGGCTCGAAGTCGAAGGCGCTCTCGGCCGCCCTGCCCGCGGCGAACGGATTCAATTCGCCCTGCAGGAGCGCCGGCGCCACCGCGGCAACGAGTTCGGGATAGGTCGTCCCTTCGTTCATGTACAAAAAGAAATGCCGCAGGTCCACCATGGTCGAGGGCACATACAAGCCCCCCTCCGCGGGCAGACAGCGCAGCAGGGCTTCCCGAAACGAGACCTGGGGCTCCCCTGCCTTAGTCGAACAAAAGCGCATTGTAGCAAGTATAGCGGAAGCAGGGGGGAAAGTCAAGGGGCCAATGCGCCCTCTGAGGGCTATTGCCCTCTGAGGGCTATTGCCCTCTTGACAAAAAAATGCGCGGTCCGTTATGCTGGATATGCCGCGGTCAGGAACCATGCGGGCAGCCGCCGCCCAACTCCGCCAGGTCCGGAAGGAAGCAACGGCAAGCGGTGGGCGCCGCGACATGGTATTTCTGGCCGCGGTTTTTTCTGTGCGGGTTCTGCGCGTTTTCTGCCGATACTCAAAGGGGAGCATGATAAAAATAACACGTCTCCCCGCGGCCCTTCTGCGCGTATGCATTTTTTGCGTATGCGTCTTTTTCATCGGGGCCGGGCGGGGAGAAGCCGCGAGCGCCCGTCCCTGGTGGTTCAGCCTCGAACAGGGCAAGCATCTCTTCCGCGCCGGGAATTACGGCGCCGCGTTGAACGCGTTCGAAAACGCCCGCCGGGATCGCCGGGAAACGTTCACCAGAATGCGGGACAACTTCATCATCCTTCTGTCCAACCCGCAGGTGCGGCCGCGGGGTGACGCGCTCGATCTGGTTGAACTCTACATTACGGAACATTCGGAACTGGACGCGGCCGAGGCGCTCAACGAACTCTACGCGCACATTCCCCGCGCGCGGCTCGAGAACTCGGTGACCAAGGCGCTGGCGGCGCTCGCCCTGCTGCAGCACTATCCTGAGGCGGAGTACTGGATAGGCGAAACCTGCTTCGTCGAGGGCGAAATCGGCATCGCGCTTATGCAGTACCAAAAATCGTACGAGCATCGGGAATTGTTCGAGGCCCCGGGTTTCAGAACCGAGGTGCTTTACAAGATTGCTGAAATGCGCCGCCTGCAAAAAAAGTATGCCGAAATGGAGCGGGCACTCCTCGATATCCTCAGCAGGGGGGGGGAGGGGGATACGCCTCTGGACGAGTTATGGGAGGCCGAGTCGAACACCCGCACACGGCGGGCCATGGCGCAAATTCTCGGACGCGCTGATGGGCTTGGCCGTTTCCTGTCACTGTACCGCTACGGCAATACCAGCGCGGAACGGGCACATCGGGCGCTCGGCTTTTTCTACTACGAGTCAGGACGATACATGCCGGGGCCGGCGCTCGAACACCTTATGTTTTCATTTTTGATACAGAGCACGGTAGTTATTGATGAAATAAAACGCCGTCAATACGACTACGAATTCAGTACGCTTGAAGATATGATGACGCGCCTGCGCCGGATACCCGCGGCGCTCGACTATCTGGACAAGAACGAGTACTACCGCGTACTCTACTGCCTCGGCTGCGCATTCTTCGGCGCGGACAACCCTGCGGGCGCCCGGCAGTTCTGGGCTTTTCTCGCGGCCGAGCCGCTCGCGGGCCAGTGGCAGCCGGCCGCCGCGCGCCAACTCGCGTCGCCCCAAATCGAGCGCCCCGTGCTCGGCAGCGCGGCTCTGGAACGGCGCTGATGGGATTGAACGACACGCCCCGGGCGGAGCGGACTCACATCGCGTTTTTCGGAAAACGGAACGCGGGGAAATCGAGCCTGCTGAATGCGGCCGCGGGGCAGGATATAGCGATAGTCTCTGAGCAAAAAGGCACCACAACCGATCCGGTGTACAAGTCGATGGAACTGCTGCCCCTCGGTCCTGTGGTGCTCATCGACACGCCGGGTATAGATGACGAGGGCGCGCTCGGGGCGCTGCGCATACAAAAAACACGGCAGGTGCTGAACAAGGCTGACGCCGCGGTGCTCGTCGCGGAAGCGGGCACAGCCCTTGGTCCCGCGGAAACGGCATTGATCACCCTGTTTAAGGAGCGGGGCATTAATTACTGCATCGCTTTCAACAAGAGTGATTTAATCTCTACCCCCCCCCCTCCTACAAGTATAGATTCGGGCGGTCCGGTTATTTTTGTCAGCGCAAAAAATGGTGACAATATCACCCTGCTGAAAGAGACAATTGCGCGGCTCGGAAAAAGCGAAGACCCGAAACTGCGCCTCGTGGGGGATCTCGTGCGCCCCGGGGACTTCGTCATACTTGTCACGCCGATTGACAAAGCCGCGCCCAAGGGCAGGCTCATTCTGCCGCAGCAGCAGGTCATACGGGACCTGCTCGAAGCGGACGCCGCCGCCATCGTAGTCAAAGAGTACGAACTGCGCGAGACCCTTGCGCAATTAGGGAAAAAGCCCGCGCTCGTTGTGACCGACAGTCAGGTGTTTGCGAAGGTGAGCGCCGACGTGCCCCGTGATATCCCCCTTACCAGTTTCTCGATTTTGTTCGCGCGTTATAAGGGGGTGCTTGAGGCCGCTGTCGCCGGGGCCGCGGCGCTCGACTCCCTCGCGGCGGGAGACCGCATCCTGATATGCGAGGGCTGTACGCACCACCGGCAGTGCGACGACATCGGCACGGTAAAACTTCCCCGCTGGATAAAAAATTACTGCGGCGCGGCGCCCCGGTTCGCGTTCTGTTCCGGCGGCGATTTTCCCGAAGAACTCTCCGCTTACCGGCTCATCGTGCACTGCGGCGCCTGTATGCTGAACGAGCGCGAGATGCGGCGCCGCCTCAGGCAGGCCGCGGCAGAGCATATCCCCATGACGAACTACGGCATCGTGATCGCGCATACCCAGGGCATTCTGAAACGGAGCGTGGCTATGTTCCCGCATATCTACGCGCAATTGGAGAATAGTACTCCGCAATAATTCAAAAAATCTACGGAATCACCCATAAATACGGTTATAAACTGTGTACATGGGAAAAGCAATAAGCGTACGGCCAGCGGGAAACCGCGGCTTTTGGCGGGAGGTGGTGCGTTACCGTTCAGTATACGCGCTTCTTATCATCCCTTTCGTGTATTACATTATTTTTAAATATCTCCCTATATGGAACGGCCAGATCGCGTTCCGCGATTTTATGCCTAACGACGGCGTTACCGGCAGCCGTTGGGTCGGGATCGAAAACTTCAAGACCTTCATCAAATCTTTTTACTTTTTGGAGTTGCTGCGGAACACGCTCTTTTACAGCATCGGCAAACTGCTCGTCAGCGTGCCTGCCGCCATCCTGCTTGCGGTGACGCTCTTCGAATGCGTGCGTCCCAAACTCGCCAAGATCGTGCAGACGCTTGCGTACCTCCCGCACTTCCTTTCGTGGGTCATCATGTACGGCATACTCCTCGTGCTCCTCGCCCCGGGCGACGGCATAGTCAACGACCTCATCAAGGCCGCCGGGGGTGAACCTATCGCGTTCCTTACCGACACCAAAACATTCCCGTGGATCGTTATCCTGTCGGACGCATGGAAGGAGATGGGCTGGAGTGCGATCATCTTTCTGGCCGCGCTCATCGGCATAGACCCGAGCCTCTTCGAGGCAGCCATGGTCGAAGGGGTCAGTGCGCCCCAGCGGGTGTGGTACATTACGCTGCCCTCCATACGGCCGGTGATCGTCATGGTCGTACTGCTCAGGCTCGGCACGATTATGGACGCGGGCTTCAACCAGATGTTCATGCTCTATTCGATACCCGTGTACAGCGTGGCGGATATTATCGACACCTGGGTATACCGCCAGGGGCTGCTCGAGTTCCAGTTCGGGCTTGCCACCGCGGTCGGCATCTTCAAAGGGGTCATCGGCATGGCGTTGCTCTTCCTTTCAAACTGGATGGTCAAAAGGATCAGCGACTCCGCGCTCTTTTAGGGGGAACCATGAAACGCTCGAAAATAAAAAAAATCAAAGGCATGGAAGTGCGCCTCACCACGGGCGACCGCCTCTTTTATACCCTTGTCGACGTATTCCTTGTGGCAATACTGGTAGTCGTCGCCATCCCCATGTGGAGTACGATCACGCTCTCGTTCAGGCCCAACGCATTCATCGGTACCAACCTGGAGGGGATGTTTCTGGCCCCGTGGAAATGGTCCACCGCCGCCTACCGTTCGCTGCTGGGGAACAACGGGTTCCTGAATGCGTTCTTCAACAGTTTGAAAATCTTCGTGCTCGGCGTGTCAAGTGCGCTCTTCCTTACGGTGCCTTTCGCGTACGTGCTTTCGGTGAAGGGGCTGCCGGGCAGAAAGTTTCTGAACATCTTCATTCTGGTGCCCTACCTTTTCAATGTGGGCCTCATTCCCAGTTACCTCGTGGTCACCGGTCTTGGGCTGTCGAACCACCTTATGGCGATATTTCTGCCGGCCGCGATAAGCACCTACAATTGCCTGATTATGCGCGGCTTCTTCGAAGGCATCCCGGACGAACTGAAAGAGAGCGCCCGCATAGACGGCGCGTCAGAGGCGCGGGTGTTGCTCCGCATCATCCTGCCCCTCTCGAAGCCGATCATCATGACCATCGGACTCTACTACGGGGTGCACTTCTGGAACGACTTCCTCAACGCGATGCTGTACATCAACGATAACCGGCTCCAGCCTCTCCCGATACTGCTGCGCAACATTCTTATCGCAAGCGGGATGAACGAGTTCGTCGAGGTGAGCGCGTTCGGCGAGGCCCCCATCGCGGCGATCAAGGCCGCCAGCGTCTTTATGGCCGCTATCCCCATGATCATCGCATATCCCTTTATACAGAAATACTTCACCAAAGGCACCCTGCTCGGCAGCGTGAAGGGATAAGCCGTCCCCCGCCCCCCCCTGGAGACAGATTCCGCGGTCAAGCCGCGGAATGACGGGCGGCGTTGGAGGCAGCACGTCACTCCGCGCTTTAAGCCTAAACTTGTCCCATAACTTAGATTAAGAATTTATCCACAGATTTACACAGATAGACACAGATAATCACCGATTTTCACCAAATTAAAGACACGATTAG
>JAISTO010000169.1 GCA_031272575.1 Treponema sp.
TGAAGGCCGGTCATATCCCTGTTTCCCAAATTGCTGAATATACCGGTCTGAGTGATGCCGAAATCAGGCGGCTGTAGGCAGGGCATGCCGGCGCGGGTAGACTGGCCCCCTATGGACGACGCGGCGTAGCGGTCGTAGATCCGGCAGGAGAAGGCGGCTCGTCCGCCCCCGTCATCCGCATCGCGCCGTCCATTTTCCACCGTCCACCGTCCCCTGCACAACGCAGCCCTCACTCGCAGCCCCCCCCGCGCCACCGCATCGCGCCTCCCCCCTTGCCAAAAAAGCGCCGTTTTCGTATACTCCTATCAACTTAGAAAAGAAACAGGAGAAAAGTAACGTTATGGGCAACGATACAGAGAGGGCGGAAGTCCTCAGGATGCGGAACATCGGCATCAGTGCGCATATCGATTCGGGAAAAACCACCCTTTCAGAACGAATACTGTTCTACACGAACAAGATTCACGCGATCCACGAGGTGCGCGGAAAGGACGGGGTGGGGGCTACCATGGATCACATGGAACTCGAACGGGAACGGGGCATTACGATTCAGTCCGCGGCGACCCAGGTGGAGTGGAAGGGGCATACGATCAACCTGATCGACACCCCCGGCCACGTTGATTTCACTATTGAAGTGGAGCGGAGCCTCCGCGTCCTCGACGGCGCGATCCTCGTGCTCTGCGCGGTGGGGGGGGTGCAGTCCCAGTCGATCACGGTGGACCGGCAGTTGAAGCGCTACCATGTGCCGCGCATCGCCTTCGTGAACAAGTGCGACCGCACCGGCGCGAACCCCTACAAGGTGGCAGCGCAGCTGCGCGAAAAACTGGGGCTCAACGCGGTCATGACGCAGATCCCCATCGGCCTGGAGGACAAACTGGAGGGGGTGGTCGATCTGGTCACCATGAAGGCGCTCTACTTCGACGGCCCCCAGGGGGAAACGGTGCGGGAGGCGGAGATCCCCGCCGCGCTAAAGGCGGAGGCCGAAAAGCGCCGCGACGAACTGATCGACGCGGCCTCGCTCTTCAGCGACGAACTGGCCGAGCAGTACCTGGCAGGCGGGGCAATCCAGGAGGCCCTGCTCAAGGCGGCTATCCGCAAGGGTACCCTCTCCGAGGGCTTTGTGCCGGTCATGCTGGGGTCCGCGTACAAGAACAAGGGCATACAGACCCTCCTCGACGGGGTAAACGACTATCTCCCCAACCCGGACGAGGTGAAAAATACCGCGCTCGATCTGGACCACAGCGAGGCCCCGGTGGAACTGAACGCGTCCCCGACAAGCCCCACGGTGGCGCTGGGCTTCAAACTGGAGGACGGGCAGTACGGTCAACTTACCTACGTGCGCATCTATCAGGGCTGCATCAAAAAAGGGGACGAACTGTTCAACACCCGCGCGCGCAAGCGTTTCAAGGTGGGGCGCCTGCTGCGTATCCACGCGGACGCGTCGGTCGATATTACCGAGAGCGGCCCGGGGGATATAGTGGCGCTCTTCGGCATCGAGTGCGCGTCCGGCGACACCTTCTGCGGGGGCGGCCTCAACTACGCGATGAGTTCCATGTTCGTGCCGGAGCCGGTTATCAGCCTCGCGGTTACCCCGAAGGACAAAAAGGCCGCGGACCAGATGTCCAAGGCCCTCGGCCGCTTTACGCGGGAGGATCCAACCTTCCGTACGTTTGTTGACCCTGAGTCAAATCAGACGATCATTCAGGGTATGGGGGAACTGCACCTCGAGGTCTATGTTGAACGGATGCGCCGCGAGTACCGCTGCGAGGTGGACACGGGCGCGCCGCAGGTCGCGTACCGCGAGACGATTACCCAGCGGGGGGACTTCAACTACACGCACAAAAAGCAGACGGGCGGCGCCGGGCAGTACGGACGGGTCGCGGGCTACATGGAGCCCTGGCCGGACGGGGACTACGAGTTCGTGGACAACATCAAGGGCGGCGCTATCCCCACGGAGTTTATCCCCAGTTGCGACAAGGGCTTCAAGGAGGCCCGCAAGCGGGGCAGCCTGATCGGCTTTCCCATCGTCAACATACGCTGCGTCATAAACGACGGCCAGAGTCACCCTGTGGACTCGTCGGACATCGCGTTCCAGGCCGCGGCCATCGGCGCGTTCCGCGAGGGCTACGCCAAAGCGCGTCCCTGCATCCTCGAGCCGGTCATGAAGGTCGTCATCGAAGGGCCCGCGGAGTACCAGGGGAATGTGTTCGCCGCGATCAACCAGCGCCGGGGGATCATCCAGACCTCGAGCGAGGATGGCCTGGCCTCGCGGGTCGAGGCGGAGGTGCCGCTCAGCGAAATGTTCGGCTTCTCTACCGTGCTCCGCTCGCTCAGCCAGGGCAAGTCGGAGTTCACCATGGAGTTCGAAAAATACAGCAAAGCGCCGCAGAGCATCAGCGAAGCGCTGATGAAAGACTATGCGGAAAAACGCCGGAAGGAGGCCAAGTAATGGTAAAGGAAGAACTTATCGCCCGCAGCCCGGTGCGCGCGTTTATGCGCGCGATAGACGGGGGCCTCAGGCCCGGCGAAATTGGCGTGATCGCGTCCCCCTCGGGGCTGGGCAAAACGTCCGTGCTCGTGCAGATCGCGCTGGACAAACTCCTGCAAGGCCAAAAGGTGATTCACGTCTCCTTTACCCAGCAGGCCGATTACGTGCTCGCCTGGTACGACGACATCTTCGACGAGTTGACTCAAACCGAGGCCCTCGAAAACAAGCGGGACGTGCGGGACGAGATCATCAAGAACCGCGTGCTTATGCAGTTCAACCAGGAGAGCGTTACGCAGGATCAGGTGCTGCGGAGCCTCAAGGCCCTGATCTGCGAGGGCGGCTTCAAGGCCGAGGCGCTTATTGTTGACGGCTATGCCTTCAGCCCCGCGTCGGGGGAGCGCCTGGAAAAGGTGCGGGCCTTTGCGAAGGAGGCGGGTCTGGTCGTGTGGTACAGTTGCAACGTGAAGGGAGACGCCCCCTACAACGCGGAGGGGGTGCCGCTCGTCATGGAAGCCTACGCCGGCCTTGCCGCCGCGCTGGTGGTCCTCGATCCTCAGGATGACTGTATCGCCCTGCGTCTGCTGAAGAACCGCGCCGTCTATCATCCTGCCTGCCCCCCGCTCCGCCTCGACCCCGGCACCCTGCTGCTGTTGGAGTAGGGGGAGTGGACGGTGGAAAGTGGACGGTGGACGCGGGAAAGCGTCGCGTGGTACCACCAGCGTTGAGCACTTCGCCTTGCACACTCCACTTTCCACCGTCCACCGTCCACACTCCACTCGCATAGAGTCATGAAGAAAACGCTAAACCCGATACCACCCCCCCTCCCCTTCCAAACGCCCGGGGAGGAAATCGCTAACGCTATCCTGCATGGGCTGGGCATAGTGCTGGCGGCCGCGGGGCTGGTGCTGCTGACGTTGCGCTCGAGCGGGGCGCTGGGGGGGGCGGGGCTGCCGCCGGAGGAGCGCCCCCTGGCCATAGCCTGCTGCGCCATCTACGCCGCCATGATGATCCTCATGTTCCTCTCGTCCACGCTCTACCACGCGATTCAGGCGGAAGGGGCCAAGCGCGTATTCCGCGTTATCGACCACTCGACGGTTTTTCTACTCATCGCCGGGGCCTACACCCCGTTCAGCCTGCTGGGGCTTAGGGGGGCCTGGGGCTGGGCCTACTTCGGCACGGAGTGGGCGCTGGCCGCCGCAGGGGTATCGCTCTACGCGGCGGGGGTCTCGTTCCTGCGCCGCATAGAACTGGGCCTCTACGTGCTGATGGGCTGGGCCATAGTGCTGGCGCTCTTCCGGCTCTACCACCGCCTCCCCCCGGCGAGTTTCGTCCTGCTTGTCGCGGGCGGCGTCGCCTACACCGCGGGCGTCTTCTGGTACCTCCGCCGCCACCGCCGCCTCTCGCACGTCATCTGGCACGTCCACGTCATCGCGGGCTCCGTGTGCCACTGGTTCGCGCTGTTTTTGATGTTGGGAGTAGGGTAGGAAGGGAAGAGGGCTGAGGGAGTAGGGGGGAGGGAGAGCCCGTCATTCCGCGGTTTAACCGCGGAATCTCACTTGCAGGGAGAGACTCCGCGATCAAGTCCTAAACTTGTCCCATAACTTAGATTAAGAATTTATCCACAGATTTACACAGATAGACACAGATAATCACCGATTTTCACCAAATTAAAGACACGATTAG